>JAFYVL010000026.1 GCA_017549125.1 Oscillospiraceae bacterium
GCACTGCTGGGTCGTATGCCTTCTGCGGTTGGCTATCAGCCCACCCTGGCAACGGAAATGGGCGCATTGCAGGAGCGCATCACTTCCACCAAGAACGGTTCTATTACCTCCGTTCAGGCGGTTTATGTGCCTGCTGACGACTTGACTGACCCCGCTCCTGCTACCACATTCGCCCACTTGGATGCCACCACGGTTCTGGATCGTGGCATTGCGTCTTTGGGTATTTATCCTGCCGTTGATCCTCTGGATTCCACATCCCGTATTCTGACGCCTCAGGTTGTGGGCCGTGAGCATTATGAGACCGCCCGTGCGGTTCAGAGAATTCTTCAGCGCTACAAAGAGCTGCAGGACATCATTGCCATCATGGGTATGGACGAGCTGTCTGAGGAAGACAAGCTGACCGTTAGCCGTGCCCGTAAGGTGCAGCGTTTCCTGTCCCAGCCCTTCGAGGTTGCTGAGCAGTTCACCGGCTATAAGGGCAAGTATGTTCCTTTGAAGGAGACCGTCCGTGGTTTCAAGGAGATCATTGAGGGCATGCATGACCAGATTCCCGAATCCTATTTCCTGTATACCGGCACTATTGATGAGGTAGTAGAGAAGTGGAAGGGTGAGGGTAAATGAATAGCTTTTCCCTAAAAATCGTCACACCTGACGGCCTGTTTTTTGACGGACAGGCACAGGAGTTGATCGTGCGCACTACCTCCGGTGACCTGGGTATTATGGCAGGGCATATCAATTGCGTTGCGCCCCTGGGTATGGGACAGGCTATGGTGCTCACAGAGGATACAAAACGATATGGCGCATGTATCGGCGGCATGGTGTCTGTAGTCAATGGCGCAGTCACTTTGGTTGCTACCACCTTTGAGTGGGCTGAGGATATTGATACTGCCCGTGTTGAGGTTTCTCGCCTTCGTGCAGAGTCTATTCTGCAGGATAAGACATCCTCGGATACGGATATTCGTCTGGCGGAAGCTCGCTTAAAGCGTGCCTTGATCCGCTCCTCCGTAGCCAAACAGAATAAACGCTAATCAAAAAGGGTTGTCCTGCCGGACAACCCTTTTTAAATGCTAAATAATTGTAATCTCGATGCGTCATTGCGAACCAGTCCGCAGACTGGCGTGGCAATCCGTAATCCATGATCGCAGGATAATATTTCGGTGCGTTGTAGGGAACGCCGTCCCCGGCGTTCCGCATAAATTGTATAATATTTGGGGGTGCCTCAATCGAGGCACCCCCATGCTTGCAATTATTTAGTAAATGTACAACCGTTATCAAATTCAATTGTGCCATTGTAGTTTGTGATAATACCTGTAACGGTAATCAAATCGCCAACAGCCAGGTTTTCAGCACCGGTGCCCTTCAAGCGGAAACACTTGATAGGCATGCTCTCTGCGCCTGCAACCGTGATGGTAACGGTGATATTCTGATACTGGGTGCTGTATGCGGTGTCGATCTTGGTGATCGTGCCTGTCAAGGTAGCCTCGTAGGGCAGCTTTTCACCGGCAGCCAGTGCATAAGCGGCGGTCAGAATTGCCACAGGATCGGTGGGCTTTGTCTCATTAACGGCGGTGTCTTCCCAGGAATCCAGGGTGCAGCCTGCACCGAACTCAATGATACCGGTAGAGCCGTTGTCGTAATTCATCAGAGTGCCGGTAACGGTGATGGTATCACCAACGCCGATCTGATCTGCACCTTCGCCTTGCAGACGGTGGCACAGGATGGGCTTGTCCTCAGCACCTGCCACAGCGATCACAACACTTACGTTCTGGTACAGAGAACTGTAGGCGGTCTCGATCTCGGTGATCACACCGGTCAGGGTAGAGGGGGTGCTCATGGTTGAACCGATGACCAGACTGTAGGCCTGCTCAACGATCTGTACCATGTTTTGATCTGCGGAAGGTGCATCGTTATCTTCTTCCTTCAGAATGTTGCTAACATTCCAGGTCTGTGCGACCGGGTTTGCAAGGATCAGATCCTTCACAGCAGACAGCTGTCCTTCGGTATACTTGAGGTAATTGTCATTGACAAACTCAATGATTCTGCGCATGGTGGTCTGCTCTGTAACAGACTCAGCAATCACATTGCCCTCGATATCAACGACCTGTGCCTTGGCATGGATGATCATCTCTCCGCCGTTATAAGCCAGAATGTTCTTTAAACGCAGAGTGGTAGCATCCTTGGTCACAACGATGTCTTCATTTACCCACAGGCTGATCTGTACCTTTGCGCCTTCGGGCAGATACTTGGCAACAGCCTTGTAGCCAAGCGCATCGTTCTTGGCATCCAGAGAAATATGGGTCAGTTCCACGCTGGGTTCTGCAGCACCGATGGTGGTGTAGTAAGTAGTACCACCCTGGTTCTTTACATAGAATCCCAAGGTCTGACCGCCTATATTGATGGTGGTGCTGGTGTAGCAACGCCAATCCTGTTTGTTGTAGATGCCCAGGTAGCGGCTAGTGCCTACATGCTTCAAATATCCGGAAGCAGAATCCAGCACAAAGGTCTTTGCACTATCAGTACCGATCTTAACACCCTTGTTTGTGTTGGAACAATACAACCAGTTCGTTGTAGAACCATTGGGGTAGAAAATGTAACCGCTTGTATTACCGCCGATATTCCACAGAAGGGTGGAGGCGGGATCATCTTGGAGTTTATTGCCGGATACAGTAACTTGGGTAGCGGCAGGTGCATTAGCACCGCCGTTGTTGGGAAGTGCATATACAGTGCCACCGGAGGTCATGGTAACAACGACTACATCATCCGCGCTGATCTGGGAAATATCGGTCAGAATGTATCCGGACTCGCCGCTGCCGCCTTCTGTGTGGCTATACAGAGCGTACAAGGTGATGTCGCCCTTGGCGGTATAGCTGCCGGTATAAACGGTGGGCTTGGTTTCAGTATCCTCGGTTGCCTCGGTGACCCAGCCGACAAAGCTGTAGCCCTCAGGAGCGCCGGCGGTGGGCAGAGTAATACCAGACTTGCCACATGCCATAGTCTCAATAGCTTCTACGCCTGCAGGCACGCTGAAGGATACGTAGAAGGTCTCACCCAAAGCGTCCACATAGTTGCCTACATAGCTGTCGCCGCATGTGCCACAGGTATAGGTGGTGTAGCCTTGCTGGGTAGCAGTGGGAGGCGTGACAACGCTGCTATAGTTATGACCCAAAGCATCTACAACCTCGTGACCGCTGATGTAGATCTCGCAATCCACGCACTGCACACCGGCAGTAAAGCCGGAAGCAGTACAGGTTGCGGCCACAGCGTTCACATTCTGGGTGTTGTAGTGATGGCACTTAACGGGGTTGGAGGTGTAATAGGTAGTACCCTTTGCACCATCCTTTACATACAAGGCAATGGCAGCCTGGCTGCTATAAGAAGAAGCCTTGTAGTAACGGAAACGATTGTCGTTGGTGTTATACCGCAGATGAGAGGTGTTGCTCACCACATCGGCATTGCCGCTGGCATCAATATTCAAGGTGTTTGCAGCGGCAGTAGAATTGGTGTTTATCTTGTTTGAGTCGGATGTACCGCTGATATAAGTACCCTTAACGGTCTGGATGGCATAGCCACCGCTGACAGTGGACACGATGAACTTATAAGGATCGCCGGCTGCAGCAGAAATGGTATTATCTGTAATGGTGACAGTCTTGTAATTGTTCTTGGCATCCAGCGTGCTTAAGCTACTGTCCAGAATAAAGCCCTTGGTCTCGTAAACGATCAGATATTCACCGGACCAATCATCGGGAGTTTCCGTAACCTTCACATAATCACCGGTACCGGAAGAGGTGTTCTCATCCACATAGCTGTACAGGGCGTACAGGGTGGTGTTACCGGTGGGGGTAAAGGAATTGGTGTAGAAGCTGGGCTTTGCGGTCACATCCTCATTCAGGGGAGCAGAAGTCCAACCCAGGAACTTGTAACCCTCGGGAGCGGTCACATTGGTGGGCAGAGTCATTGCGTCACCGGCATAGCCGTTCTGGCTTGCTACGGTTGCGCCGGAGAAAGAAACGGTCACAGCAGTCTTGGGTGCGAAGTTAATCTGCACGGTGCAGTCAGAACTTGCGTTGACGGAGAAACTGTTGCCGTTCTGGCTGACGGTAGCTGTACCGCTGGTGACAGTAGCGCTCTGTGCAAATTAACCGGTAGCAGGTTTTGCGGTAATAGTGGCGCCGTTCACAGAAACAGTACCGTAAGCGGTGTTGTTGCTGGTAGCGGTTACCGTGTACTGGCTAAACAGGGTGTATGTAGACTTAACGGTCTGGGTAGAACATGCGCCGTAAGAGGAATCGTTGCTGGTTCTTTGACCGGGGTGGGTGTCCTCATCGGAAACCACAGTGGGGAAGGCAGAGCGGTACTTCCGTGCCTCGGACAGGGAATAGCCGCTGCCGCTGTAGCCATAGGAACTGGCAATCGGTTCGGACCAATCCCATTCGCCCCATTTGGATTTCATGGCAGAAATGGATTGCGCCACAGTCTTGCCTGCGATCATATTGTCCCAGAAGGTTTCCTCGAAGCAGTAGTCGCCGGCAAAGGTAACGGATTGAGAGTATCCATAGACCACCTCTACACCCATATCACGCATAGGCTCGCACATGGTGTTGGTAGCCATGCCTAGGCAGATAGCCATCCACAGCAGACCACCGGGACTCTTCTTGGTCATGTGGTTGGCGATGGTGGCGCCGTTGATACAAGCGCACATATCGCCTTCGCTGTCCGTGAAATACGTGGCGCCGTCGTTGTAGTCCTCGGTAGTTAGACCGGTTTTGTTGGTCAGACACAGGTAAGAGTATTTTGCCTGGGAAACATAATCGTAAACCTCGTAGCCGTCGGGATCATTGCAAACATACTTACCGTCGTAATCGGTGGTGCCGTGAGAGTCGAAAATGACCACAGCGCCGTTGCTGACAGCCTCTGCGACTTTGTCTACGGTAACAGAAGTGCCGGAGTACAGGGTGTAGCCGTCAGTGTCGCCAATGGCAGAAGCAATAGACTTGGCTTCGTTCTTATACTGATCGGTGAAGCTATCGTCGATGCCGTAATAAGGGGCGATCAGATACACCTGATTGCCGGAAGGCCAGCCGCCCTTGGTGGCTTTCGGCTCGTTGTAGATGCCGGAAGGTTCGGCATTCTTCGGAGCCTGCATGTTTTCGTACTTTTCACGCATGTAGGGGTTGTAAATGCAACGAACGCCTTCCTGGGTAAACCAGGTAAAGGAATTGCCGTTGCGCTCCAAAGAGCCTTCCACATAGCTCTCGGATGCCATAACGATGGCAGCAGCTTGATCGGCAAGCTCTGTTTCGCTGGCATTTTTGGTGGCAGGAGCATCTTCCATCTTGCTGATCTGTGCAAACACAGCATCGGCAGATGTGTAATCCTCCTGGGTAAGTACCGTAGGCTCAGAGTTGGGCGCTGCGGTTGCTTCCTGTGCATACACAACAGGGAGCATGGAAGCTGCCATCACAAGGACTAACAGCAAGGAAAGGGTGCGTTTGAACAGGTTTTTCACGCCATTCATCTCCTTAATTAAAATTAGATCTCTTTCATTGTACCGCAAAGCATCCGGAAAAGCAATAGAACAAAATTGAAAAACCTATAATTTGCCAAATAAGTACATCCCCCGGCTCCCCTGCAGGGGAGCTGTCACCATCGGTGACTGAGGGGGTTGTTGAACCAGAATCATCTGCAATTAAAAATCAAATTCCTTCATCAGCTTATTGCTGACCATCCAGGCGGCATCTTCGACTTTGTCGGCAGCTTTGGCTGCCAGTTTTCTGGTGGGGTTGTTACGAGGCATCAACATGATAGCAACCGCCCCGGCAGCTGCGCCGATCCCCATAGAAATTGCTAAACCGGTCAGTTTCATAATTTCAACTCCTTCCGCCCTTATTATGCCCAAAATAAAAAATACGACAGCTGGAAAGGTTTTTCATTGCAATCTGCAAAATCTGTGATAAACTATAGAAAAGGAGGGGCTTTTATGGCAATTGAGAAACTCCAGGAGAAAATTCGCAAGCTGAAAAATCCGTGCGTTGTGGACTTTACAGCGGATTTGTCTCATATCCCGGAATATATTGTGCAGGAGGAGCGGGATTTTGTCCATGCATACGGCAGATTCTGCACAGAGTTGTTAGAAGGCTTGGCAGGCAAAATTGCCGGTGTACGGTTTTCTTTCGCCAGCTTTGCGTTGATGGGAAACGATGGTCTGACACTGCTGTCAAGACTCTTGTCGCAGGCTGAAAATCTGGGATATTACGTGATTTTGGACATCCCCGAAGCGTTGTCTGCTATGGGTGCAACCGGTATGGCAAACGCTATGTTTGCATCGGAAACGCCCTGGGAATGCGATGGTATTTTAACCTCTGCTTATGTGGGTAGTGATGGCATAAAACCCTGGATTTCCGGTCTGAAAGAAAGCGGGAAAGATCTGTTTGTTGTCCTGCGTACCGCCAATCGCACAGCTCCTGAATTGCAGGATTTACTCACCGGCGGACGGCTTGTATATATGGCCTTGGCAGACCAGTTAAACCGCTTGGGAACACCCCTTATCGGACGCAACGGATATTCCCATGTGGCGGCGGTGGGCGCGGCATCTTCTGCAGATTGTTTGCGAAATTTACGTACCAAATATCCGGGTATGTTCCTGCTGATCGACGGCGCAGATTACCCTAACAGCAACATTAAAAACTGCAGTTTTGCCTTTGATCGCTTGGGTCACGGTGCTGTCGCCTGCATGGGTGTCAGCGTCACAGCCGCATGGAAAAACGAGGAGTCTGACGGGGAAGATTATGTAGAAGCCGCCTGTAAATCCGTAGATCGCATCAAGAAAAACTTTGCCCGATATATTACCATTCTGTAAAAAATATGTCATTCTGCGGCGCAGGAAATATGCACCGCAGAATGACTTTTTGTTATCTCAGACGCATGTGATTTCTGGGTTGGGGCGCTGTGCTGTCGGTGGTGTGGGTGGTTTCTTCTGTGTCACCGATCATGCCATCTTCATCGGGACGGAAGGTAGTGCCGGGAATTGTATCATTTACGTGGGGTTCGGTGGTGATGATGGTGGGCATCGTAACACCGGTGGTCTCCTGGGTAACCTTGTCAGAACGATTGCATGCACACAGCACACCGGTCAATGCCAAAACCAAAGCAAAAATACCAAATTTTCTCATAATATCCCTCCTTGTTAGGTGTTCAAAAATAGTATTTCCTACAACTGCACGTTTACACAGGAAAAAAATGAAATTACTCCTTGCTATTTTTCGTAGTTTCCTGTATAATGGTCAGGAAATTAAATGAAAAGGGGATCCTTTGTATGAAGAAGCTGTCTGTCAATAAGAATGCTGAGTGTATGGCATGTCTGGAATGTGTCCGTGCTTGCTCCACCGCTTTCTATAAGGAATTCAATCCCGATCTGAGCTGCATTCAGATCGTTGCCAAGGGCCAGGGCGCAAAGCCTAACACCTGCATCCAGTGCGGTAAGTGTATGCGTTCCTGTGAGCAGGGTGCTATCACCCAGAACCCCAAGACCGGCATTTACATGATCAATAAGAAGCTGTGCGTTTCCTGTGGTAAGTGTGTAGAAGCTTGCCCCATGAAGGTCATGGTTATGAAGCCCGAGAACCCTGCATCCAAGTGTATTTCCTGCGGCATTTGCGTGAAGGCATGTCCCATGGAGATCCTGGAGATCGTGGAGAAATAATTGCATACATACCTATTTCCGGAGTACATTTTAGTATTCCGGAAATTTGTATTTTTAGCACCCAGAAAAACGAAAAATATTGAGAAAATTACAAAAAATTTCACTCTGTAACAATTGCATATTTTCTTTCTTTATGTTATAATGTATAGGATAATACTCCCGGAGGCTTTTAGCATGGAATTTACAGATTTTCAGTTACAAATAAAAACAATGCTCCCGGAGCTGGAGCTTCGCTTTAATGAGCCTATGTCCAAGCACACATCCTTCCGAATCGGCGGTGGTGCAGAGGTCATGGCATTTCCGAAAAATCCCGAGGAACTGGCAAAATTGTTGCAAGTGTCCCGATTATTGGACTGCAAAACCGCTATCCTGGGTGCAGGTACCAATGTGCTGGCACCGGATGCCGGTATTCCCGGCTTGGTGATCTGCTTGAAGGATGCGCTGGATGGCATCCGTCAGCTGGATGACACTCGGATCTGGGTGGCTGCCGGTGTGACCATGACCCGTGCAGCGGTGTTTGCGGCAGGTCTTGGCCTGGGCGGCATGGAGTTTGCCCACGGTATTCCCGGTACTGTAGGCGGCGGTGTGTATATGAATGCCGGCGCATACGGCGGTGAAATCAAGGATATCTGTGAGAGCGTGGAGGCTATGTCTTTGGATGGCTCGATCCGTACCTTGACCTGTGAGGAAATGGAATTTTCCTACCGACACAGCTGCCTGGAAGAAACCGGTGACATTGTGATCGGTACTGTGTTCCGTTTGACACCCAAACCCGAGGCAGAGATCCGTGCCCAGATGCAGGATCTGATGGAGCGTCGTAAGACCTCCCAGCCCTTGGATAAGCCCTCTGCAGGTTCTGCTTTTAAGCGTCCTGTGGGCGGCTATGCCGCAGCCCTCATTGACCAGGCTGGTTTGAAGGGCTACCAGGTGGGTGATGCAGCTGTTTCCAGTAAGCATGCAGGCTTTGCGGTCAATATGGGTCAGGCCACCGCAGAGGAAGTAAAGCAGCTTCTGCAGGAAGTGTCTGACAAAGTTTTTGAAAATTCCGGAATTCGTTTAGAGCCGGAGGTTCGTATTTGGTAAGAAAGGGGTGCATGCACAGTGGCGATTTCATTTTCTGCAAAAGCAAAAGCAGAGATCTGCAAGATCATTCCTCAAAAACGTTGCTGTGCATTGGCGCAATGCTTTGGCATCCTTCTGTTTTGTAATACCTTTGGGGCAGGGGGTATTCGTATTATCACCGAAAGCCGGGATTTTTCCCAGCTGCTGCCCAAGCTGTTCAAAAAAGCGTTTAATATTTCCTTCGATCGGCAACCGGAAGCGGACGCAACCGGCAAGCTGAATTTCCAGATCAATGATTCAGAAAAACTCTCTGCCATTATGGAGCAGTATGGCTTCACCCTGGATACGCTGTCTCTGCATATCAATCTGCCGGTGGTAGAGGAGGATTGCTGCAAGGCCGCATTCCTCAGAGGTGCATTTCTGGCAGGCGGTTCTGTGACAGACCCGGAAAAGGGCTATCACATGGAACTGGCAACTACCCATCAAAGCGTAGCCCGAGAGGGTTATGCGCTGATCCAGGAGGTCATGGGCTTCTATCCCAAATCTTCCGGTCGTGGCGGTGGCCAGGTGCTATATTTAAAGCAGAGCGATCTGATCTCTGACGTGCTGACCTATTTGGGCGCACCGGTGGCAGCTATGGGCATCATGGAAGCCAAGCTGGAGAAGGAACTGAACAACCGTGTGAACCGTCGTTGCAATTGTGACGATGCCAACACCTCCAAGGTGGTAGAAGCCGCCCAGGAACAGCTGAACGCCATTCGTACCATTCGCAATAAGGGGCAGTTTGAACAGTTACCTGTAAAGCTGCAGCAGGCCGCTGTGGCTCGGGAAGAAAATCCCGAGGTATCCTTGACGGAATTAGCCGCCATGATGGAACCGCCCATTACCAAACCTGCCATGAATCACCGGCTGCAAAAGCTGGTGCAGATGGCACAGGAGGTAAATGCATGAGTTTTGTACATTTGCATGTCCACTCTGAGTATAGTCTGTTGGACGGTGCTTGCCGAATCAGTTCCATGATGGATCGGGTCAAAGAGTTGGGACAAACTGCCATTGCTCTGACCGACCACGGTGTCATGTATGGCTGTATCGACTTTTATAAGGCCGCCAAGGCCGCCGGCATCAAGCCCATCATCGGCTGTGAAGTCTATGTGGCTCGCCGGGGCATGGAGGATAAAGTTCACGGCATTGATAATAAACGCTATCACTTGGTTTTGCTTTGCGAAAACCGTAAAGGCTATGAAAACCTGTGTATGTTGGTCTCCGAAGCCCACAGCCGTGGTTTTTACGGTAAACCCCGTGTGGATCTTCAATTGCTGGAGCAATACCATGAGGGCTTGATCGCTCTGTCTGCCTGTTTGGCAGGCGGTGTGTCTCAGCGACTGATGGATGAGGATTATGAGGGCGCAAAGGAATATGCCTTGAAAATGGCAGATATCTTTGGACAGGATCATTTCTATCTGGAAATGCAGGATCACGGCATTGATAAGCAGCGTTTTGTGAACCAGGGTCTGATGCGTATGGCACGGGAAACCGGCCTGCCCTTGGTTGTCACCAACGATGCTCACTACCTGCGTAAAGAGGATGCCCAGATGCAGGATGTACTGATGTGCGTCCAGATGGGTACTACCTTGGATGATCCCAATCGTAAGCTGGAATTTGAAACCGAGGAGTTCTACCTCAAAAGCGAGGATGAACTTCGCCAGTTGTTCCCACACTGCGACGAAGCCTTTGAAAATACCCAGCGAATTGCTGATCGCTGCAACCTGGAATTTGTTTTTAACGAATACCATTTGCCCTCGTTCCCTGTACCGGAGGGCTATACCAATGAGGAATACTTCCGCAAGCTGTGTATGGATGGCTTCCGGGAGAGATATCCCCACCAGCCGGCAGAGTATTTGGAGCGGCTGGAGTATGAGATCGGTGTTATCAGCCGTATGGGCTATGTGAACTACTATCTCATCGTATGGGACTTTATACGCTTCGCCAAGGAATCCGGCATCCCCGTAGGACCTGGCCGTGGTTCCGGTGCAGCATCTATCGTAGCCTACTGTATGCATATCACAGAAGTCGATCCCATGCAGTATGCGCTGATTTTTGAGCGATTCCTAAACCCCGAGCGTGTGAGTATGCCCGACTTCGATACGGACTTCTGCCAGGAGCGCCGTGGAGAAGTGATTGAATACGTGGTGGAAAAATACGGTGCTGACCATGTGGCGCAGATCGTAACCTTCGGTACGATGGCAGCCCGTGGCGCCATCCGTGATGTGGGTCGTGTGCTGAATTTCAGCTATGCGGAAACCGATGTGGTTGCAAAGCTTGTGCCCACCACCTTGCATATCACCTTGAAGGAGGCTTTGGAGGTCTCTCCCAAGCTGAAGGAGATGTATGATGCCGATGAGCGTGTTCGCACACTCATTGATACGGCCATGAAACTGGAAGGTATGCCCAGAAATACCTCCACCCATGCTGCCGGTGTGGTGATCACCGCTGACCCTGTGTGCAGTTACGTGCCTCTGGCACGTAACGATGATACCATCGTTACCCAGTACACCATGACCACCATCGAAGAATTAGGACTTCTGAAGATGGACTTTTTGGGCCTGCGAAACCTGACGGTCATCAAGGATGCTCAACAGCAGATCCGGAAGATCAATCCGGAATTTGATATCGATCTTGTGCCGGATAATGATCCGGAGACCTTCGCTATGCTGGCGGAAGGTAAGACCCAAGGTGTGTTCCAGTTGGAATCGGCAGGTATTACCGGTGTCTGTGTGAACATGAAGCCCACCTCCATCGAGGATATGACGGCTATTGTGGCACTGTACCGTCCCGGCCCTATGGATTCCATCCCCACATTTATTGCCAATAAGCAAGATCCCAGAAAGATCACCTATAAGACGCCTCATCTAGAGCCGATCCTGCAGGTGACCTACGGATGTATCGTTTACCA
Organism: Oscillospiraceae bacterium; assembly: GCA_017549125.1. GTDB lineage: Bacteria > Bacillota > Clostridia > Oscillospirales > Oscillospiraceae > Faecousia. The sequence goes on from JAFYVL010000026.1 coordinate 11,715, forward strand.
GGAACAGGTTATTGAGATCTTCCGTAGCTTGGGTGGCTATACCATGGGACAGGCGGATAACATCCGTCGTGCTATTTCCAAAAAGAAGATGAAGGTGATCGAGGCAGAGCGTAAAGTCTTTGTCTACGGTGATCCGGCCCAGAACATTCCCGGTGCTATGGCCAACGGTGTTACCGAGGCGGCCGCCCAATCCATCTATGATGAGATCGTAGAATTTGCCAATTATGCATTCAATAAAGCCCACGCTGTGAGCTATGCAGTGGTATCTTACCAAACCGCGTATTTGAAATGTCACTATCCCCACCAGTACATGGCGGCACTGATGACCTCAGTGCTGGATTCTGCTACCAAGATCTCCGGTTATATTGCCGAGTGTAAAGAACTGGGCATCCCGGTGCTTCCTCCGGATGTGAACCACTCCGTGGACAATTTTGCGGTGGAAGGCAATGCCATTCGTTTCGGCCTTGGTGCTGTAAAAAATGTGGGCAGAGGCTTGATCCGTTGCATGGTGCATCACCGAGAGGAAGGCGGTCCTTTCCGTTCTCTGGAAGACTTTCTGCAGCGCATGGGTGAAGGCGAGATCAATAAGCGAGCTGTGGAAAACTTCATCAAATGCGGTGCGATGGATTGCTTTGGCAACCATAGAAGCGAGTTGCTGGCGGTATATGATTCCATGATGGACAGCATTGCCAGTTCCCGTAAGAAAAACCTGGATGGTCAAATGGGTCTGTTTGGAATGCTGGAGGAAGAGGATGCCGGAGTATCCATTCCCATTCCCAGTATGCCGGAACTGCCCAAGGCTGAGATGATGCTCATGGAGAAGGAAACCACAGGTATCTACCTGTCCGGTCATCCCATGGATGACTATCGTGGTTATCTGAAAAATACCCATGTGGTAGCCATCGGTGCGCTGATGGACGAGGAGTCCGGTTACCAGGATGACCAGATTGTTAGCATAGCCGGTGTGGTGCAGTCCGTAAAAATGAAGACCACCCGTAATAATTCCATGATGGCCTATGTGACCCTGGAGGACGATACGGCCTCCATCGAAATGCTGGCCTTCTCCAATACTTTGAGCCAATACGGTGGCTATCTGAAAGAGAATGCCCCTGTTGTGATCGTGGGTAAGGTCTCCCTGCGAGACGATAAAGAACCCCAGCTGATCGTCAACCGTGCCCGTCCTATGTCGGATTATGCCCATGGTGCGCCGGAGGATGAGCAGCCCGCCAAGCTGCAGACAAAATCCGGTACTTTGTACCTGCGACTGCCCACAGAGGAAGGCAAATTGTTCGAGAAGATCAAATCCATTTTGACCATGTTCCCCGGTGAATCCACCGTGGTGGTCTATTTTGAAGATACCAAGCAGCGACGGGGCACACGGTGCGCCCTGGATGATCGCATGATCCGTGAATTGGAATCTGTGCTTGGTAAGGCCAATGTGGTTATAAAGTAATAAACCTGCGTTGAGAGAACCGGAAGGGAGGAATTGCCATGAAACAATTGAAGAAGCTCCTTGCGCTCCTTGGTTGTGGGGCGATCCTTCTAAGCGGTTGCTCATTCCGCACGGTGAATGAGATGTACCACTTGCCTAAGCGGTCTGAAGCGTTCCAGGATCTGCAAACCGCCATTGATAAGGCAATGGTGGGTCTTGAGTACTGCGCGCCCTTATCCGGCGAACAGCGGCAGACCGTGCAGATGGCAGACCTGGATGGAGACAAAGAGGATGAATACCTGCTGTTTGCCAAGGCCGATACCGAGCAGCCTATGCGCATTTTGGTGTTCGATAAGGTGGACGACAGTTTCGTTCATATTGAGACCATCCAAAGCAGCGGCACAGGGTTTGACCAGGTAGAGTATGTCCAGATGGACGGTCAGGCCGGTGTAGAACTGGTAGTCGGCAGCCGCTTGAATGACCAGGTGATGCGTTCTTTGACTGTTTATACCTTCCGTGGTGGTGCCTCTGAGCAGTTGCTCTCTACCGGTTACAGTAAATTTCTTACTGCCAATATGGATAGTGAAGGGGACGACGAATTGGTAGTCATCCGTCCCGGCGAAACAGAAACAGACCGTGGTGTTGTGGAGCTGTACAGCATCGAGGATGAAAATGTGCAGCGCTCCGTGGAAGTGAATATGTCTGAGCCTGTGGATAATATCAAGCGTGTCCTGGTGGGCAAGCTTTATGATAATCGTCCTGCGGTCTATATTGCCAGTACCGTTGGCGACTCTGCGCTGATCACCGATGTCTATGCTATGGTGGACGGTACATTCACCAATGTGTCCTTCTCCAACGAATCCGGCACCAGCGTCAAGACCATGCGTAACTACTATGTTTACGCAGAGGACATTGATGGAGATGGTGTGGTGGAACTGCCGGCGCTGATCGGTATGCGCACGATGCCCGGTGAGGAAACCACTGCAGATCAGTATTTGATCCGCTGGTATGCCATGGATGGAGATGGCGGTGAGGTTGATAAGATCTACACCTACCATAATTTCATCGGTGGCTGGTATATGAAGGTCAACAGCACTCGGGTCATGGATCTGACCGTCCGAGCCCAGGGCAATGACTATACCTTCTGCCTCTGGAACAAAGAGACACAGACCTACGATGCGCTGATGTCTGTGTCGGTGTTGTCCGGTCAAAACCGTCAAGTACAAAGTGAGGAAGACGGCCGTTTCGTGCTTTATAGCACCGAATCGGTGATCTACACTGCGAAGCTTGAGGAAAAAGCTCTGGAATTTGGCGCCACCGAAGCGGAGGTCATACAGAATTTCCGTCTGATACACCAGGAATGGAAAACAGGAGAAACATAATATGAAAAAGGTATTGATATTGGAAGACGAAGAGAATATCCGTTCCTTCGTAGTCATTAACCTAAAACGAGCCGGCTACGAGGCCATCGAAGCCGGTACCGGTATGGAAGCTTTGGATAAGCTTCGGGAGAACCCCGACATCCATGTGGCCATTCTGGATATTATGCTGCCGGATATTGATGGTTTCGAAGTGTGCCGTCGTATTCGCGCCAACAATAAGCACATGGGTATTATTATGCTCACTGCCCGCACCCAGGAAATGGATAAGATCACAGGTTTGATGACCGGTGCGGACGATTATGTGACCAAACCCTTCTCTCCGGCAGAACTGACCGCCCGTATTGATGCGCTGTATCGACGGATCGGCGGCGATACCACAGTAGACCCGGAGCTTTTGAAGCAAGGTCCTTTTGTGATGAACACACGCAACCACACCCTGGAGAAATCCGGCAACCGTGTGCGTTTGACCCAGGTGGAATATGCCATCTTGAAGTTGTTCATGCTCAATCCCGGCAGAGCCTTGTCCCGTGAGGATATTTTGTCCAGCGTGTGGGGCAGGGAATACGAGGGCGAGTTGAAGATCGTGGATGTGAATATCCGTCGCCTGCGTATTAAGATCGAAGACGATACAACCAACCCCACCTATATTACCACAGTATGGGGTTATGGCTATAAATGGGGGGCTTGAAGCCGGTGAAGAAGATCAAGGGCTTGCGAAGACGGTGGATCATCAATACGGTCAGTATCGTCTGTGTGCTGGGCTTGATTTGCGTACTGGGCGTTACGGCGGCCTTTGCCAGTTATTACTATTCGGCAATGGAGTCGGATATGCGTTACCGTGCAAGGACCACCACCGAGTTCTTCTCTGAATATATTAACCTAAGCTATAACGAGTATTACCAATCCTGTATTGCATACGCACAGGGCTTTGAAGATAAAGATGTGATCGAATTGCAGTTTATCAATGCCGGGGGACGGATCGTAGCATCCTCCTACGGTAAATGGGCAGGTCAATCGCCCACCACATCGGATATTTCCTCTGCGTTGAAAACCGGACAGATTCAAGTGTTTCGTGGAGAAAATCCCCAAACCGGTGAGCGGATCATGGCGGTGTCCAGTCCCATGGTCTATAGCAACGGTGAGACCATCGGTGTGTTGCGATATGTAACCTCCTTGCAGATGGTGGACATCCAGATCCTGCAATTGGCATTGATCGCCCTGTCTGCGTTGCTGGTGGTTTTGGGTGCGGTACTTTTGAGTAGTAACTACTATATCCGATCCATTCTGGTGCCTGTTTCTGCTATTGTTGAGAAAGCAAAGAAGATTTCCAACGGTACTTACGGCATCCAGATCGAAAAGAAATACGATGATGAGATCGGTGATCTGGTGGATGCCATCAACGAAATGTCCGTGCAGATCAACCAGAATGAGAAAATGCAGACGGAGTTTATTTCCTCTCTTTCTCACGAATTAAGAACCCCCTTGACCGCCATTACCGGTTGGAGTGAAACTATTTTGAGCGGTGGCGGTATGGATGAAGGCACTCGTCGTGGTGTGAAGATCATCCATAAGGAAACTGAACGATTGACGGAAATGGTGCTGGATTTGCTGGACTTTACCAGAATCCAGGACGGTCGCATGACGCTGAATATGGAATTGTGCGATATCCGTGCAGAATTTGAAGATACGGTATTCATGTACGGTAGCCGTCTGTCTCAGGACGGTATTGTGCTGGATTATATAGAAAATGATGAGGATGTACCGGAGATATCCTGTGATCCTAAGCGTTTGCGCCAGGTGTTTTTGAACATTCTGGACAATGCGGCCAAGCATGGCGGCGAAGGCAAACGTATTGAAGCATCCATTCATTTTGATGAGGAATATGTCATTGTGCGAATCCGTGACTTTGGCTCCGGTATTCCCGAGGACGAGATTCCTCTGGTAAAAAAGAAATTCTACAAAGGCAGCTCCAAAGCCCGTGGATCCGGTATCGGATTGGCTGTGTGCGATGAGATCGTGTTGATGCACGGCGGCGAGCTGATTCTGGAAAATGCGGAAGGCGGCGGTACGATAGTCACCGTTCGAATCCCGGCATCCCAGTAAGAAAGGTAATTATGGAAAAACAACAGGAAAAATTTAAAACCACCATTGGTGGTCAGGCATTGATCGAAGGTATTATGATGCGTGGCCCCAAGACTGATGCCATCGTGGTTCGCACCAAGGAAGGGCTGAAGGTGGAGACCAATCCCCGTAAGATTCGATCCAAGCATTCTCCGCTGAACTGGCCCATTATCCGTGGCGCAGTAGCATTCTTTGATGCGCAGGTTGTGGGTGTAAAAGCGCTGATGCGCTCTGCGGACCTGTCTCCCGATGAGGATATGAAGGAGGAAGAACCTTCCAAATTTGACCAATGGCTGGAAAAGAAACTGGGAAGTAAGCGTTTCCAAAACTTTGTGATCGGTGTGGCGGTCACTCTGGGTTTGCTCATGTCCATCGGTTTGTTCTTCTTGCTGCCCATGGTGGTCAGTAGCTTCTTTGATAAGATCATCGACAGCACGGTGGTTTTGCACTTGCTGGAAGGTCTGGTGCGAATCGTGATCTTCGTAGCGTACATGCTGTTGGTGTCACGGATGAAAGATATGCGCCGGGTCTTTGCCTACCATGGCGCAGAGCATAAGACCATTCGTTGTTATGAAGCGGGCTTGCCCTTGACGGTGGAAAATGTTCGACAGCAAAGCTGCAAACATCCTCGCTGCGGTACCAGCTTCCTGCTGGTGGTAATGATTCTCTCCATTCTGGTGTTCTCCGTGGCATCCAGCGCCTTGCTGGCGGCTGTACCTGCCTTGGAGGCTATGCGTGGACAGATTCTGTTCCGTGTGATCATGATCGGCTACAAGCTGCTTCTGCTGCCTGTTGTGGTGGCATTCAGCTATGAACTAAACCGCTTGATCGGTCGCCATGATAATTGGCTGACCCGAATCTTGACCGCTCCCGGTATGTGGTTTCAGAACTTCACCACGAATGAGCCGGACGATGAAATGATCGAAGTGGGCATTGCCGCCTTGGAAGCAGTCATTCCTGAGCATGAGGGCGACGACAAATGGTAAAAACCCTCTCTGAATTATATTTGGATGCCCGAAAGGCTTTTGCCGAGCATGAGGATGTCCAAACCGCCAGCCTATACGCACGGTGTCTGGTGTGCCACGTGACCGGCAAGCGCCCCGAAACTTTGCTGGCTGACGGACGGGAACTTGCCACACCGGAAGCCGCCCAAGCCATGTGGCAGGCAGTGAACCGTGTGCTGGTAGGCGAGCCTTTGGCCTATGTGCTGGGAGAATGGGAGTTTTACGGTTTAAAGTTGCAGGTAAACCGGGATGTTCTGATCCCCCGGGATGATACCTGCGCGGTGGCGGATCTTGCCATTCAGCAAAGCCTGTTCCTGCCGGAAACACCCCGAATTCTGGATCTTTGTACCGGCTCCGGCTGTATTGGACTTGCCATTGCCCATAAAATTGCCGATGCCCGTGTGACCTTGGGTGATATTTCCAAGGAAGCTTTGACTGTGGCTAAGAAAAACATTGCAGGCAATAAGCTGACCGGCCGTGTCAGCTGTTACCAGATGAACGCTCTGGAAGAGCCGGAAGCATTCCTGGGACAGTTCGATCTGATCGTGTCCAATCCTCCCTATATTACCACGGAGGAGATGGCCCAATTGCCTGCCGGCGTTCGGGATTACGAACCCCATTTGGCACTTCACGGCGGTGATGACGGTTTGATTTTCTACCGTGCCATCGCGGATAAATACCGCAAGGCCTTGAAACCCGGCGGTTACCTGTGCTTCGAATTTGGCATGGGGCAGGGGGATGATGTGTGTCAGATCCTCCTGGATAACGGATATACAATTCTGGAACGCGCCAGAGATTTTAACGATAGAGAGCGGGCGGTATTGGCTCGCTATGACAGGAAGGAAGAGTAATATGGCTACTAAGAAAACATCTTATGAAGCACCCACCCCGGCATCTGATAAGAAGAAAGCATTGCAAACCGCCTTGTCCCAGATCGAGAAGAACTTCGGTAAGGGTACGGTGATGCGCCTGGGTGACCGCCCCGAAATGAACGTGGACGCTGTTCCCACCGGTTCTTTGGCATTGGACGCAGCCCTGGGTATCGGCGGTGTTCCCAAGGGAAGAATTATTGAGATCTATGGACCGGAATCCTCCGGTAAGACCACCCTGGCTCTGCACATTCTGGCAGAAGCCCAGAAGATGGGCGGCGAAGTTGCCTTTGTGGACGCAGAGCACGCTCTCGATCCCGTTTATGCAGCTGCTCTGGGTGTGGATACCGATAATATGCTGGTCTCCCAGCCTGACACCGGTGAGCAGGCATTGGAGATCACCGATGCACTGGTGCGTTCCGGTGCTGTGGATGCTGTGGTCGTGGACTCCGTAGCAGCCCTTGTTCCCAAGCAGGAGATTGAAGGCGAGATGGGTGATACCTTTGTGGGTCTGCAGGCACGTCTGATGTCCCAGGCTCTGCGTAAGCTGGCAGGCACCATTGCCAAGACCAACTGCGTGGTGATCTTTATCAACCAGCTGCGTATGAAGATCGGTGTCATGTACGGCAATCCCGAGACCACCACCGGTGGTAATGCGTTGAAGTTCTATTCTTCCGTGCGTCTGGATGTCCGTCGCGTGGAATCCATCAAGGAAGGCGGCAACGTGATCGGTAACAAGACCCGTGTTAAGGTGGTTAAGAACAAGGTCGCACCTCCTTTCCGTGAGGCATATTTTGATATTATGTACGGTGAGGGCATTTCCAAGTGGGGCGAGCTGGTGGATCTGGCTGTACAGATGGATATTGTCCAGAAGAGCGGCAGCTGGTTCTCCATGGGCGATGAGCGCATCGGCCAGGGCAAGGATAGCGTAAAGGCATACTTGATTGCCAATCCCGATATTGCCGAGCAGGTGGAGGCTCAGGTCCGTGAGAACATGATGAAGGCGCAGGCTGTAACAAAGACGCCTGCCCGTGCCGCCGAGCGTCCCATCGCTGTAAGCGCTGACGATTTCGACGATGAGGATTGAGAAGGTTGCCCCCGGCCCTGACCGGGTCGGGCGGTATACAGTTTCTTTTGAAAACGGCTCTGTGATGCGGTTGTACCGACAAACCATTGAGGATTTCGGTATTTATGCCGGTAAGGAGCTGGACGAGCAGACCTATGCCCAGCTGGAAACAGCGGCAGGGGAGATGTCTGCGAAAATGCGTGCGGTACGGATCATCTCCGCATCCAGCGTCTCCAAGGGTGACCTGCGGCAGCGGCTGGTGCAAAAGGGCGAAGATCCGGAGCAGGCAAGACAGGCGGTGCAATGGCTTTCTGATATGGATTTGCTGGACGACCGCAAAACAGCCGAACAGGTGGTTTCTTCCTGTATCCGGAAGGGCTACGGGCTGGCACGTGCCAAACAGGCATTGTACGAAAAACGCATCCCAAAGGAATATTGGTCAGATGCTTTGGAGGATTATCCGGATCAGCAGGATGCCATTGTTTCTTTCTTGCGTTCCCGTTTGGGAAGCAGTTGGGATGAAAAAACTCTGCGAAAGGCAACAGATGCCTTGATCCGCAGAGGACATAATTACGGCAATATTCGCAGAGCGTTGGAAACGCTTTCGATTGATAACGAATTCCTGGAGGAAGCTTAATGGCAAATATCGGTTTTATTTCCCTAGGCTGTGCCAAAAACCAGGTAGACTGCGAACGAATGATGTATCGCCTGCAGGAGGCAGGCCATGTGGTGCAAGGGGATCTGCCCGGTAGCCACGTGGTGGTGATCAATACCTGCGGTTTCATTGATTCGGCAAAGGCGGAAGCCATCGACCATATCCTGCTGTGCGCAGGGCTAAAGGCCGATGGACATATTGGAAAGATTCTGGTTACCGGATGTCTTTCCCAGCGCTATCAGCAGCAAATCCTGGAGGAACTGCCTGAGGTGGACGGTGTCCTTGGCACCGGCAGCTATACCCGGATCGTAGAAGCAGTGGAAGCCTTGTTAGACGGCCAATCTGTCTTTGAATTTGAATCTATTGATGCACCGGAGGAGGAGACGGGTCGTATTCTCACCACCCCGGAACATTATGCCTACATTAAAATTGCGGAGGGCTGCGATAACCGTTGCAGTTATTGCATCATTCCATACCTGCGTGGTAAATTCCGCAGCAGACAAATGGATGATGTGCTCTATGAAGCTCGGATCTTAGCCTCTCAAGGCGTCAAGGAATTGATCGTTGTGGCCCAGGATACCAGCCGCTACGGCATTGACCTGCCCGGTCATAAGCGATTACTACCAGAACTTTTGCGAGAGCTTTGTAAGATCGATGGCTTCCGCTGGATTCGTATCCACTATGTGTATCCGGATGAGGTGGATGACGAACTCATCCAGGTCATCGCCCAAGAACCTAAGATCGTCAAATATCTGGATATCCCCATCCAGCATTGCAATAGCAAGATCCTCAGCCTTATGAATCGCCGTGGCGATGGCGCATTCCTACGTGATCTATTCCACAAGCTGCGAGAGAACATCCCCGGCCTGGTGCTTCGAACCAGTGTCATTACGGGCTTGCCCGGGGAAGGGGAAGCAGAGTTCGAGGAGCTGTGTGAATTCCTGGCAGAACAGAAGCTGGAGCGTGTGGGCGCATTCCCGTTCTCTCCGGAGGAAGGCACACCGGCTGCGGAAATGGAGCATGTGGATAGCGATACGGCACAGGCAAGAGCCCAGGCTGTGGAAGCCATCCAATCCCGAATCATGGACGAATATAACAGTGCCATGATCGGCAAAACCATTGACGTGATGGTGGACGGCTTCGATGAAGAATATGAGCAATTCTATGGCCGTACTTACGCAGACTCCCCGGACATTGACGGACGGGTTTGGATCGCATCGGAAGAAGCCCTTGTAGAGGGTAACTTCATTAAAGTAACAATCGACGGATTGATCGACGGAGATCTGTCCGGATATGTGGAGGAATAAACTATGACAACTGCAAGTAAAATCACTCTGGCTCGTGTAGCCTTCATTCCTGCCTATATGGCATGTATGTACTTGTGCAACAACCAGCAGAATATCTGGACATGGATCGCTCTGGGCTTGTTCATTCTGGCAAGTATTACCGACTATATTGACGGCCAGATCGCTCGTCGTTGCAACCAGGTCACCGATTTCGGTAAGTTCCTGGATCCCCTGGCAGATAAGCTGCTGACCATCTCTGCGATGGTTATGTTCTGCCGTTGGGGTCAGTTCCCCGCATGGGCTCTGATGACCGTTCTGACCCGTGAGTTTGCTGTTACCGGCCTGCGTCTGGTGGCTGTGGGTAAGGGCAAGGTCATTGCTGCCGGTTGGAGTGGCAAGGTCAAGACTGCTTGCACCATGGTTGGCCTGTGTGCTATGATGGCATTCCCTCTGGATCTGTGGGTTTGCTGGACCGTGGTCTCTGTAATCGTGGTAACCACCGTCTATTCCGGTATTGAGTATTTTGCTCAGAACTGGGCATGCCTCTGGGACGACTAAAATAGCCGCATAACCGGTAAGGGAGGGTCTGTGACCCTCCCTTCAGTCTGTCAAAAAAGAGTTTTTTGACGGATGAGGGACTTGAAAGATATAAGCCACCGAGCACCCCCTCGGTGGCTTTTTCGCCCCAAGGCTGAAAAGTGATACTTTTCCTCACCTTTTGACACAAAATTCCCCTTGTGCAATATATATAATGGATATATAATGGATACTGGCGAAAGCTAACAAAATCAACAAAGTGAGGCGACAAACATGAAGACAACCAAATTATTCTTGTATCTATTGGCACTCATCATGGTTGTGGGTATCCTGCCTGTGGCTGCATTTGCTACCGACAGCACCGAACCTTCGGTGACCATTACTCATATCAGCCTGGATCCCGCCAAGGATGCCCTTGGCTTTAAGGCCAGCGTAAACGGTTCTTTAGATGCCGTTACCCAGATCGGCTTTGCCTTCCGTGTCAACGGCGGTGCAGAGAAGGTCTATAAGCTGACAAAAACACCGGAAGATGGCATTTTCTCCGCCCGTGTCAAAAATATTTTGGCATATGACGGCGGCGAGGCCACTTTGGAGGCCTATGCCTTTGTGGTGGTAAACGGAGAGACTGTGAAATCAGACTGGCAGTCCACCTCCATGAAGGATACCCTGCAGGCCGTGAATAACGCATGGTACACCGCAGGCTATAACCAGACCCAAAAGGCTGCCGTAAAAACCCTGTGCGAAACCTATATGGCACAGACAGAAGCCTGGAATCTGGGGAATATTTTTGCAGAACCCAATCCCTTCTTCGGTACTGCACAAGGTTATGTGACTACTGATGGCGTTGATTTGTCCAGAGACGGAGGCGACACACCTTCCATTTCCTTTGTGGGTGCATCTCCCCAGTATGCCTATGTAAAGGATGTATTTACGGACAAGTTCTGCTTCGAGACCGAGATCAATGTATCTGCTGTACTGAACAATGACGGATGGCCTAAGTTTGGCTTGGGCGTGATCGGTGAGTCTGAAATGGTCAAGTTCTATGTGGATATGGCTACCGACATGACTGCGACCCAGGTCGGTGTTGTCTATCAGCCCACCGGACAGGACGATAACTGGGCAGGAGCAAGGTCTGTGACAGTTTCCGATATGTCTTTCACCGGTAGCGATACCGTCAAGCTAAAGCTGATCCGTGATGGCAGAGCATACTATTTCTATGTAAATGATATGCTGGCACTTTCTGATGAGCTGGGCTTTAAGGCAGAAAATGGTGCTGTGGGTATGTTCTCCTTTAATACTGAATTGACCGCAACCAATTATACAATTGGTATAGATGAGGCCCTGGCAGATTGCTTGCTGTTAGCGGTATCCGAAGTGAATCTGCAGGTTGGCGAAGAAGCATACATTGCAGATAAATTATCCATGGTAGAGGGCTTGACTCTTACATGGAATTCTGATAATACAGATGTAGCTACTGTGGATAATGGAATGATTACAGCAAAGGGAGTTGGTAGCACAAAGGTGATCGTCACCGCTTCCAATCAAAAGAAAGTAGTTTGCGTCGTGAATGTTTCTGCTGCAGTGATCGATCCCCTTAAGCTAAATCTGACAAGTACAAGTGTGAAGGTAGGAGAGTCTGTTACATTAAATAGTGTGAACTTGGATGATCGTACCGTAACTTATACCTCCGGTGACACTTCGCTTCTGACAGTGACGGAAACCGGTGTTATCTCCGGCGTAAAAGCTGGCTATACAACCGTGACAGCCACAGATACCTATGGCAATACAGATACATGTTATGTATTGATTGTAGATGACAACAGCGAATTTGTTGTTGATGGTGATATTTCTGAATGGCTTGAATCCGGCACCGGTAAGTATCAAGGTTATACATTTGCTGACTTGGAGGGAACCAATAGATCTGTAACTGTATATTCCGTATTGCGTGCAGATGGTGTTTATATTGGTGGTGAAGCAACCCATAATTTCAAAAATGAGAATTATGCTACATGGTACTGGAATACCAATTTTGAAGTATTTGTTACCTGCGGAGCCAATCAGGAACAAAAATGGGTGATTCATAATAACAATTCTCCTGATGTTGTGGCTAAACTGACAACTGTTGAACAGGAAAGTGTGTATCGATCCACCTTCGAAATGTTTATCCCCTATGAAGTAACCGACTTGAATGATATGAGTTATGCCAGAATTGGCTGGGCATTTAAGAACAAGGGTGATGCCCTGACAGTTGAACGTCCCGGCTCTGTGGCACAATCGAACCCCGATTGGTGGTGGCCCAATCCCCACCAACCGGATGATATGAGCAAGCATTGGTATGTATATCAAGACGGCATGTATGAAGCGGAAAAGTCAGAGCCGCTGCCTGCAGGCGTGTATTACAGACAAGATTTTGACAAAACAGAAAACGGTTCGCTTCCCAGTGATTGGACATTTGCGATCAATACCAAAGAAACAGCAGAAGTAGTAGATGGAAAATTGCACATGAAGGGTGCAACGAACAATCCGGTTGTCATTCTTGATTTCGTTCCCGAAGCAGAGAATTATGCTGTAGAATTCGATATGACACTTGTGTCGGCAAGCGATGCGAAAAGGTGGACAGGACTTGTTTTTGATTATGTGTCGAGTAATTCTTACTGGCAAGCGGTATTGCGCCAAAACGGCAATATCAATGTTGACCGTTGGGTTGGCAAATTCTCACCGACCAATTCTGTTACTACCGAAAAGGGTGCGATATCCTATGGCACTTCCATGCATATCCGAATTGAAATTGACGAGCAAGTTGTGACATACTACATTGATGGCATCCAATATGCACAAGTAGCTCTGAGTGAAGCACGCAGAAGCGGAGCAAAGCTTGGATTTGCATGTAATAAATCTGAGGTATATTTTGATAATTTTGAAATCAAAGAATTGGTCTATTACACACAAAACTTTGATGCAGTGACAGACGGCATGCTTCCCGACGAATGGACCCATACTATAAATGCAGGATATGGCGTTGTAGAAGTTTCTGAAGGACAATTGTATGTAAATGGTTATGATGCAAGAAAAGACTTAGGTGTTATTTGCAACTATGTTCCTGCTGTGGATGATTATGCGGTAGAGTTTGATATGACATACCAGCAAGCATGGAATGATACCAGATGGTCGGGACTTGTTTTTGACTATATGACCAATAAGGCTTACTGGCAAGCGGTTATTCGCAAAAACGGAAATATCAATATTGATCGTTACACCGGCTCTTTCACAACGAATGCGTTTACAACGGATATTGGTACATATACATTACCTGTTACAATTCATGTCAGAGTTGAAATTAGGGGCAATGTGGTAACATACTTCGTCGATGGCATCCAGTATGCACAATTAACCATGAATATTGACCGAAATGAAGGCGGCTTGTTAGGTCTTGCATGCAGTCAATCCAAAGTGTATTATGACAATTTTAAAATTAAAGCATTGGCGGTGGAATAATGAAAATGAGCAGTAAATTTGCACACAGCAGAATTGTGCAAATTGGCTTGATCGTATTATCAGCATTACTGATAGTTTTACTGGTGAGTCCGTTATTTACACAGGTAAGTGCAACTGGTTATGAGAATGATTTTGATAAGGAAACCACGGAGACATTTTTAGAAAACTGGACAGTTGCAGTTGGTAACGGTTCCGTTGCGGTGCAAGATGGCAAGCTGATTCTCTCGACATCAGGTAATAAACCTACAGCTGTTATTTATAATAATAGCTTGGGGATAAGCAATTATACAGCAGAATTTGATTTTTCCTTTGACAGTTGTGAAAGTAACACCCGATGGGGAGGCTTTGTACTGGGCTATAAAGATGGAGAAGGATTCTGGCATGCCTCCTTGCGTAAAAATGGTAATGTTAACATAGATTATTACGATTATGCTTCGAATAGTTACCCGGTTATAAATTCATTTACCCGTGCGGAAGGCGAGGTTAATAATTCCGTTAAGGTTAAAATTGTTTTTGTGGATAATGTAGCGGCATATTATGTCAATGGTATCTATGTCGCTCATATAGACATTAGCAGTAGCGAAGCCGGGAAAATCGGATTTGCTTGTAGTGGTTCAGTTGTTGTAATTGACAATTTAAAAATTACTGCAGCAGATCAAAATGATTTGCCTGTATTTCGGTCCACAGATGTGTATGTCCCTAAGACCGGATATGTAAATGCACCGGTGGTCGTTGCCGCACCTTCCTCTTTGGCAGGTGCCACATATGATTTAAATGGGGAGCGGCCTGCTATAGCGATGCTGACAGTAGATGCAGATTTAAACGCTGTGTCCGGTGGAGTTTCCTACGGAAAAGCCGATGACCTTGTGAATCAATGGCAGGCAGGTGTAATACCGGCTTTCCATGTAACCGATGAAGCAAGTGCAAATGCAGCGGCAAAATTCTTTGCACAGGGAAATTTTGCTGATTCGTTTATTGCTGTGGATAGTGAAGATGCAGATTTATTAAAACAAGCTCGTTCTGTTGCCATATACTCCAGAGGCGTAATCGATTTTTCTGATAAAACCAATATAACTGTTGCTGAAATTGCAAAAACTGTTTATGAAAACGGGGCAAGTGTCGCCATTGTTCCAGCTGATTATTCGGCAGAAGATATCAATCATTTACGCGCAAGACTGGTTACAGTCTGGAAATATGCCGCAGATACATCTTACTTATCGGCTTTGTATAGTGGTGTAAATGGAATTATAACAACGGATTATAGCGAATTATTCGACATATATGAAACGCAAAAAAATACAGTTGTAACAAAAAAGACACTTGTAAGCGGACATCGTGGATTGGCTTCTTATCCGGAAAACACCATAAACGGTTTTTTGAAGGCATACGAAGCAGGTGCTGATATGTTTGAACTTGACTTGTATGTAAGCAGTGACGGATATATTGTGGTACATCATGATTCTACAGTAGACCGCACTACCAATGGAACAGGCAAGATCGAACAGATGACACTGGAACAGATCAAGGCTTTAACCATTGATACCCATGGTGTCAGTGAGACCGTTCCAACCTTGGCTGAAGTATATGAGGCATTTAAGGGTAAAGATGTGGTCTTGCAAATTGAACTGAAATCGAGCCGAGAAGATCTGGTTCCAAAACTTGCAGAACTAACTGCGCAATATGATATGTTTGAACAAGTGGTTGTTTTCTCCTCAAACTTCACCCAAATGAAGAGAGTGCGAGATTATATGCCGCAGGCACCCGCGGCTGTTTTTGTCGGTTCCGGATACGGGTATGGTTCAGATTATGAGCAATTGCAAATCCAAACAGCAAAATATAATTTTCAGAATTCCAAAGATTATCTGAACCTTATGAATTTTGAATACGCATATAATTTGGCGGCAAGAGGCATGACATCTTTTGTTCATACCATTGGCTCCCGTTCCATTTTTGATGATCTGATCCTGTCTGTAGGTGCGGATTGCATTTTGACGGATTATCCCGAATGGGGCAGCGACACCAGTATCGTCTATGAATTAACACCGATTATAGAAACAACAGAATTGGGTACATACTTTACTCCCAAATGTAAAGTGAACGGCACCTATACAGTTGTTTCTTGTGGCATGGAAAGAACAGATGGAATAGCTGTGGAAACTGATGGAAATGGTGCTTATTGTCTGTCAGAAAAAGCGGAAGTGGTTTTCTATTATGACTTTAGTGGTGTGATTACCAGCGGCGGTCAGAAGCAATTGGTACAATACCGGATTTATTCCGGACCGGTAGTGATCGAATAAGAAAAATCTGCTGGTTTTCCTAACGGCAAACGGTTGTACGGAACCGGGAACCAAGATGAAAACCAGAGGTGCTTATCAAGCACCCGCTTGCGTGGTAATTCGAATCCAATTAAAAAATCATAACAGTAGGGGAGGGTCTGTGACCCTCCCTTAAACTTTACCCATTGCACAATGTGATTTCGTCGCGTCATTGCGAGCCCCAACGGGGCGGGGCAATCCGTCCCCCAAGCCTTCTCCTGGGAGAAGGTGTCAAAAAGCCAGCCCACCAGGGCTGGCTTTTTGACGGATGAGTGCCTTTTCAAAACCTAAAACCGCACTTTATATATATAATGTTTCGCCGGGCTTGATTTCGAATGCCGGGCTTTGCCGCTTGGCGACCCAAACAGAACGCACAGAGGGATTATAGATGATATCGCCATCTGCGGATGTTTCCAGACGCATATAGTCTGCCCATGCAGTGTAGATCTCCATGTTGGTGGCGTACCAGATATCATCCTTGTGTGCCATCTTCTCACAGAAGTTTTCAATCACATGCCAGTTGTTATGATCTTCGAATTCATAGGCATGACCCCAAACATAGAACATCTGTGGGTGATGGGGAGCTTTCATTTCCAGGAAACGATCTGCCAGTTCCATGAGACGGGGATTCTTATGGTGGCAGGTGGCGGGCAGCCGCAGCCAATCGGTGGGCATATCAAATTTCTCTGTAGAAACCGTGGTGCGTGCATAATAGATACCGCATGCCTTCAGCGCATCTACGGCCATATCATTGGTAGGACCGAAGGGATAAGCCATGCCTTGGATTCTTCTGCGGAACAGACTTTCCAAAGCCTTTCTATCCTCGATGATCTGATAGCAAATCGGTGCGGGGTTGGAGAAAGCGGTCAGGAAGGGGTGCTTGTATGCGTGGCATGCCACCTCACACACATCCTCCGGATAAGCTTCCTTGACCTGAGACTCGGACATGCGACGGTGAATTTGGCCCTCGGGATACACATGACCCTCCTGGGCAAACTGACCGCCATTGAGATTAAATGTTGCTCGCATGCCATACTTTTTGAAGATCTGGACCAGTTGTAGATCCTGTTCCACACCGTCATCATAGCTGAAGGTCAAAGCCTTTGCTTTACCTCCGGGAAAACGTAAAAATAATGCTGCCATATTCTTATTCCTCTTCAATAGAAATTACGGTCAATACCTGTTGATTTACTTGGAAACGAATGTTGAATCCACCGAAAGAGATGCCGTAAATTCGGTCAGGATTCTTTTGGTAGGAAGGTCTGGGATCGTGGGACAGAATGCCAATCACCGCATCCTGCTTGTCTGCGGGAAGTTTTTTTAGTAACTCGTCTGCGACGGATACCTCTAAGATAAAATCGTCTGCGGTGTCCGTAAAACCGCCGGTAGCATCCGGATGGGAATCAGCATAGGGAACATAGGGCTTGATATCAAAGATGGGTGTGCCATCCATAAGATCTGCCCCGGCTACATGGATTACCGTGCCGTATTTTTCTGTGTGTTCCAGACCCAAAATCTGTACGCTGGATAACCCCAGGGAGTTGGGACGGAAAGGGGAGCGGCTGGCGAATACACCCAGTCGGGTATTGCCACCTAATCTTGGGGGACGGATGGTGGGTGACCAATCCTGCCGTACCGCTTCTGAGAATTGCCAAATGATCCACAAATGGGAAAAGTCCTCTAAACCACGGAGTGCATCGGGATTCCGAAACTCCGGCTCGAAAATGATAGTGGAACGCAGTTGTGGTACAAGGCCACTTTGTCTGGGAATGCCAAATTTGGTGGCAAAATCGCTTTTCATCCGGGCAATGACTTGAATGTTGACGTTTTCCATTTATCGTCCAGCCTTTCTGAATAGAAATGTGATGGCAAATACCAGAGCCAGTACAAGGCTAATGGCTGCACCGGCAGATGCACCCAGGAAATAGGACAGGCACAGGCCTGTAATACCGGCAACTAAAGCAAACAATACCGAGAACACATGATACTGCCGCAGATTCTTTGCCACATTTCGGGCAGACGCACCGGGCAGAATCAGCAGGGAATTAAGGATCATCAGACCCACCCAGGAAATGGACAGGGTCACTACAACCGCAATGGATACAGTGAAAATTGTCTGCGTCAGCCCTGTGGGGATACCACGGGAGGATGCCAACTGGGGATGAATGGCTGTCAATGTGAGCCGATTGCTGGATAAAATCCAGAAAACAAATACACCCACCAGCACCAATGCCAGCATACCGATCTCGCTACCGGTGACAGAGAGAATGTCACCGATCAGATAGCGGTTGTACTTGGTGAAGCTGTCGCCGCCCAGAGTAGCAATAAAGATACCCAAAGCCACAGCGGTGCTGGAAAATACACCGATCAAGGTGTCAGCAGCATGGTTGCTGCGGCTGCGGATAAAAGAGAATAGTAAAGAGAAAACGACGGAGAAGATCACCGCAACCCAGGTGGGAGCGGCAATGCCACACATACAGCCGATGGCAATGCCTGTAAAGGCAGAGTGACCCAGAGCATCGGAGAAGAAGCTCATTCGGCCGGTGACGATCATGGTGGACATGAGACCGAACAGGGGACTCATGATCAAAATCGCCAGAAGGGCATTTTTCATAAAGTCCCATTGGAGCATATCCAGGGGAATGGCATCGCAGATCGTATACCAAATATTCATCAGCGAACCCCTCCTTTCCGGTGAAAAACCTCACGGAACTGCGGAGAACTGAGAACTTCCAAAGGTTTGCCTTCGCAGACAATCTCGTGGTTGATCAGTACCACATTGTCCGCATATTCCGGCAGCATAGCAAAGTCGTGGGTGGTCATCAAAATCGACAGGTCATAGGTGCGGCGGATCTCATCCAGCATATCCATAAGGGATTCCATGCCCTCTACATCCACACCGGACAAAGGCTCGTCCAGAATCAGAATGTTGGGCATAGGCTCTAAGGCCAGCGCCAGCAATACCCGTTGCAATTCGCCGCCGGAGAGAACACCCACACGCTTATCGATCAGCGCTTCCTCATGAACCCGAGAAAGACATTCCAATACCTGTTCACGCATCTTATTAGACAGTCCCATAAATGCCGGACGCTTGCTCATACAGCAGGCAAACAGATCTGCCACGGTCACCGGATCACCGGGATCGAATGCAGGGCTTTGGGGGACATAGCCTATCTTCAATTTACGATTTCTCTGACCTGGCACAGCGAAGGAGATGCTGCCTTCGTATTCCTGTTGTCCCAGAATGGATTTTAACAATGTACTTTTACCGGCTCCGTTGGGGCCAATCAGGGCAATCAATTCGCCACAATGCATGTGCAAATTGATGTCTTTTAGAATCTGCTGATTGCCGATTTTTACGGACATTCCTTGAATGCGCAGGCAGCAGGAATGACCGCAGGAGCCGCCGTGGTTACCAAAGTTCATCCCAATGCCTCCTTTAAGGTGTCAATATTATGGTACATGGCATCAAAATAGCTGTCGCCGGACATAGCCATATCCAATGTGTAGATTTTTACATGGGTTTCTCGGGAAATAATCCCGGCGGCGGATACGCTACCGCTTTTTTCGGTGAAGATGGCAGGAAGCCCATGATCTTGTACCAGCTGGATCAATTCAATCAGTTCCTGGGCAGAAGCCTCAGAGCCGGATTCTTCTTCTACCGCTCTTAGAATAGTCAGATCATAGCTTTCTGCCAGATAGGTAAAACCATCATGGAAGGTAATCAGTTCTCGACAGGACAGATCCTGTAATTGTTCCGCAGCATATGTATGTAGGGTATCAAGCTTCTCCAGCAAAACAGCCTCGTTCTTATGGAAAGTATCTGCATGCTGGGGATAATAATCCGCCAGCTGCTCTGCGATATTTTGTACCATGTGCTTGGCTTCTTCCGGGGAAAGCCAAATGTGGGGATCGTTTTCGTGGGAATGGCCCTCATGCGCATGACCACCGTGTAACTGCATACCATGAGAAGCGTCAATCACAGCTTTACCACCAATGGCATCATCCAGAAAATCTTCCAAACCACCGCCTGAGATCACGACCAGTTCAGCAGCTTCGATGGCACGCATCTGACCGGTTTTTAGAGTATAGTCATGCAAACAGGAGACTTCCTCGGTTACCAGACGGGTAACCGTAATATCCGTGCCTTCGCACAGGCCGGATGTAAATTCATATACCGGCAGGGTAGTGGCGGCGATCTGCGCAGTTTGTGTTGTCGCAGAGCATCCAAAACCCAATGCCATAAGCCCAAAGCACAGGGCAAAGATCCATACTTTTTTCATATTCCTCAGATCCGTATCTTAATAAATTCTTCCATACATAGCATACCACACCTGTCAAGATTTTTATGCCCTGTTCCATAAAAAGAGGATGCCTCCAAAGAGACATCCTCAAAATTTACATTATGTGGTATAGCCTTCAGCCAACTGAATGTTACCGGGCAAGGTAGCGTAGGTCAGCTCCACCCAACCGGTGTCTACACGACCCCACATAGCGTTGTTGACCATACGCAAGGATCGAATAGTCACGGTGCTACCGGCCTCCACAGAACTGAAGCTGACGGTGGTTTGACCGGGGTTGGCAAAAACGGGTGTTTCAATTGTAAAGAACACAGGGAAGGAAGAAACCATACCGAACTCAATCAGCTGCAGGAAGTCCATGCTGACCCATCCGGAAGAATTGCTGCCCTTGCTCTGATACTTAATGTATGCCCACAGAGTATTGTTCACATAGCTGATACCCAAAATGGTTACGTAGTGACCGGTATCCAAGGAATCCATTTTTTGGGCGCTGGTGCCGGGATTGTTACGAACGCACAAATTGTCGCCGGTAACATAAGCGGTCAGTGCATTGGAGAAGTTGGCAGGGGGATTGTTGACGGTGATCGTTGTCTCTGCAGGAATGCTTTCGTCGGTTGCATTCTCTGTAGGTTTGGTGGAATCGTCGATTACGGGCAATTCCAGAGAAGCGTTGCCATACTCCAGTGAATCCAGCAAGATCCAGCCTTGATTGGTGCAAGCCCATTCTCCGTCTACAGAGAGGATAACGACCTTGTCACCTGTGAACAGTGTGTTGTGGGTCGTGCCGTTGGGCTTCTCGTATGTCATGGTGTAGTCGCTCTTGGCGGTAGCGGTAATATTGAGCGCACCTTCCTTGTAGGGAAAAGACAGACTTGCCTTAGGGTTCGGTATGCTAGAAGAACTGCATGCGCATAGACTCAACAGCATCAGCGCAGCTAATGTAAATGTAACAAAGCGTCTCATGACGATCGCCTCCTTTGTAATTACCATTATCATAGCAGAAAGATGAAAGACCGTCAAGTAAATAAAAAAGGAGACCGCAAAGCAGTCTCCTAATTTATATATTAGTGAGTGTCGATCCAAGCGTTGACCTTGGTCTTAGCCATACGTACGATGTCCTCAGTGGGGTAGGGAGAATCCTCACCGCCGTGAACATGCAGGAAGTACAGACCCTCGGGAGTCTGGCACAGCACCTCAGCGTAGCCGGTGGACTCACCAAACTGACCGTGGTAGTAAGCCTTGATCTCGGTAGCGGTCTCGGTATCATACTCTTTCTTGCAGATGATCTTCTTCATGAAAAGTGACCTCCTTTCTGCTTAATAAATCCTTGTTAATTATAGCGATTTTCAGTAAAAAATCAAGGAAAACTAAATTTATGTCGTAATTTTGTTGGGTTAATACATAGCAAACATCTATAAAAGAGTGCTTATGTGCATGTTTCACAATAAAACGGAGGTGGACGAAGCATATAAAATGTGTTACTATATGCCAGGAGGTGATTTTGTGCGAGATTTTCCGGTTTTTGATACAGAAAATGGTGTAGGTAGTTTGATTCTGAAAGAAATACCCTACAGACAAACTGCATATATTCGCATAGAGTCCGCATCTGACCCCGATGCATTTTTAAAAGAATGTATGGACTTTTGTCGAATGGTCGGCGCAGATTATATATACGGCAGTGGCCATGAGATTCTGGAACGTTATCCGATCTATACGGCAATCTGGAAATTGACCATTCCCAGAGAGAGTTTACCTGCGGTGGATGCCTCCTTGTTTCCGGTTACTGAGCAGACTATGGATCGCTGGCAGCAACTCTATAATCAGAAAATGCGAAATGTACCCTGTAGTGCCTATATGACCCGTAAGGATATGCAGGAAATGATCCAAAAGGGAGGCGGCTATTTTGTCCATGCCAATGGACAGTTGTTGGGTATCGGTAAAATCAGCGGAAACTGCCTGGATGCGGTAGCATCGATGCTCCCTGGTGCCGGTGAGAAAATCATATCGGCCATGGCGGGTGCGATCATGGAGGATACTGTTACGTTACAGGTTGCCTCTGAGAATCATAAGGCATTAGCCTTGTACCAGCGGCTGGGTTTCCTAAAGACAGAAGAATTAAATGTTTGGCGAGATCTGTCAAATAAAAATACTTGACAACCTGCCTGCGTCGTGCTATAATACCGCAGGTATCAAGCAAGAAAGCTTGACAGGAGGGGAAAGCATGGAATCTGCAGAGCTTATTTTGCTGTATGATTACTACGGTGATCTGCTGACACAGCGGCAGAAAGAATGCTTTGAACTTCGCTATAATCAAGATCTTTCCCTGGGCGAGATTGGTCAGGAATTGGGCATCAGCCGCCAGGCTGCTCATGACAATCTGACTCGTACAGAAGCCCTGTTGAAGAATATGGAAGCAAAGACCGGTTGTGTTCGTCGTGATCTGCAATGCCGCAGAGCTATCCGGGAGGTTTCCGAGGCAGCTAAAGAATTGGCTGCACACCACGATCCCAAGGTTTCAGAATCGGCCAGCCGCATTTTGCAGGTCGTTGCCGATGTGAAGGAGTAATATATGGCATTTGAAGGATTGACCGAAAAGATTTCTGCTGCCTTCAAAAAGCTTAGGGGCAAAGGCCGCCTGAAGGAATCCGATGTCAAGGAAGCGATGCGAGAGATTCGCATGGCATTGCTGGAAGCGGATGTAAGCTATAAGGTTGTTAAGGACTTTACCAAGTCCGTTACTGAGCGGTGCATCGGCGCCGATGTGCTGGAGGCATTGAGCCCGGCACAGATGATCGTTAAGATCGTCAATGAAGAACTCTGCGCCCTGATGGGCAGCGAGACCAAGCACATTACCATCAACCCCAATGGCCCTACCGTGGTCATGCTGGTTGGTTTGCAAGGTGCTGGTAAAACCACCAACGGTTCCAAGCTTGCCGGTCTTATGAGGCGGCAGGGCAAGAACCCCTTGCTGGTTGCGTGTGATATCTATCGTCCTGCAGCAATCACTCAGTTGAAGGTCTGCGGCGAGAAGCTGGGCATCCCTGTGTTCGAAAGAGGACAGACCGACCCGGTTCAGATTGCAAAAGATGCGATTCTTTACGCTCGTCAGCATGGTCATGACATGGTGTTCCTGGATACCGCCGGCCGTCTCCATGTGGATGAAGCCCTTATGGAAGAGCTGAAGAATATTAAGGCTACCGTAAGCCCCAGCGAGATCATGCTGGTGGTGGATGCTATGACCGGCCAGGATGCGGTCAATGCCGCTGAAAGCTTTAACCAGTGGCTGGATATTGACTCTGTAATGCTGTCCAAGTTGGACGGTGATGCCAGAGGCGGTGCTGCTCTGTCCGTCAGAGCCATTACCGGTAAGCCCATCAAGTTCGCCGGTATGGGCGAAAAGTTGGAGGATATCGAACCCTTCCACCCGGACCGTATGGCTTCCCGGATCTTGGGCATGGGCGATATGCTGTCCTTGATCGAAAAGGCAGAGAAAGCTTTTGATGAAAAGAAAGCAGCGGAAATGGAGGAAAAACTCCGTTCCAACCGCTTTACCTTGCAGGACTTCTATGACCAGATGGTACAGCTGAAAAGTATGGGCTCTATTCAAGACCTGCTGTCTCACATGCCCGGCGGCAATAAGCTGAAGGGAATGCAAGTGGACGAAAAGGCCATGGGTCGTACAGAAGCGATCATCTTGTCTATGACACCCCAGGAGCGAGAGAATCCTTCTATCATCGGTGCAAGCCGCAAAAAGCGTATTGCCAACGGTTCCGGTGTCCGTGTGGAGGATGTGAACAAGATGCTCAAATCCTTTGAGCAAATGCGTTCCATGATCAAGCAGTTCTCCGGTCCTGGTGTTGGCAAGAAGCTGAAGCGCATGCGAGGCCTGGGTGGCTTTGGTGGCTTCCCCGGAATGTAAGCAGTATATAAGCAATGTTCATCAACGGATAACATTGGATATATAAATAGAATTTTTAAAATTACTTTGGAGGTGAAACTCATGGTTAAGATCAGATTGAGAAGAATGGGTGCAAAGAAGGCTCCTTTCTATCGTGTTGTTGTTGCTGATGCTCGTAGCCCTCGTGATGGCCGCTGCATCGAGGAGATCGGCACTTTCAATCCCCTGACCGAGCCCGCTACCATCAATATCGATGTTGAGAAGGCTCAGGCTTGGATCAAGAACGGCGCTCAGCCCACTGATACCGTTCGCGCACTGCTGAAGAAGGCTGGCGTGCTGTAATTGCTCAAAGGAGAACCACAATGAAAGAACTTTTGCTGTATATGGCAAAGAACTTGGTGGACGATCCGGAGTCTGTTACTGTTACCGAAGTCGAAGCAGAGGACGGTAAGGTGCTGGAGCTTCATGTTGCTCCTGACGACATGGGCAAAGTCATCGGCCGCCAGGGGCGGATCGCTAAGGAGATCCGTACTATCGTGAAAACCGTTGCCCAGCGCACCGGCGAAAAGATCACGGTGGAAATCGTTGATTAACGGCTATGCGTGGCGCAAAGCGTCACGCATTTGTCATTTTCTGTAGGGAACGCTGTCCCCAGCGTTCCGCATACCCCATAGAACAGATAGGTGATCAAAATGAAACTGGAATTTTTAGAAGCAGGCGAAATCGTCAGCACCCACGGTGTCCGTGGTGAAATGAAGATCCTGCCCTGGGCAGACGGCCCGGATTTTTTGTTGGACTTTAAGCGTGTCCGTATTGGAGGCGTTGATTATAAGATTGAAAGCTGCCGCATTCAGAAGACCTGCAATCTGCTGAAACTGCAGGGTATCGACACCATGGAAGATGCCCAGGCTATGCGTGGCAGAACCGTAGAGGTGTACCGACAGGATGCGCCCGACGGATTGATTTTCGTGGCAGAACTGCTGGGTGTGCAGGTCTATTGCGACGGTGCGTGCATCGGTGAGGTAGTGGATGTGCTGGATTACCCGGCCAATAAGGTCTATGTGGTCAAGGGCGAGCATAGCTATATGATCCCTGCGGTGAAGCAGTTCGTGCTGTCCACCGACTTAGACCGTAATGAAATGCAGGTTGCGCTTCTTGAGGGGATGCAGACCGATGAGAATTGATATTCTGACCCTGTTTCCGGACACGGTAGGGGATGTGCTGTCTGAGAGTATTCTGGGCAGAGCCCAGGAGCGTGGCTACTTGCATATTGAAGCCCACCAGATCCGTGACTATACTGCCAATAAGCAGAATCAGGTGGATGATTACCCCTATGGCGGAGGTCGCGGTGCAGTGATGCAGGCAGATCCGTTGTACCGTTGCTGGGAAGCTGTGTGCGATCAAGCCGGCGGCCCTGTCCATACTATTTATATGTCCCCCTGTGGCAAGACCTTCAAACAGGAAGATGCCATCCGCTTGAGCAAGATGGATAACCTGATCTTGGTCTGCGGCCACTATGAGGGTATCGACCAGAGATTCATCGACGAATGCGTAGATGAGGAATTGTCTCTGGGTGACTTTGTGTTAACTGGTGGCGAGATCGCCGCTATGGCTGTTACCGATGCGGTGTGCCGAATGGTGCCTGGTGTACTGGCAGACCCGGAATGCTTTGAGGATGAAAGCCATTATAGCGGTATGCTGGAGTATCCCCAGTATAGCCGTCCTGCGGTGTGGCACGACCGTGCCGTACCGGAGATCCTGCTCTCCGGCAACCATGAGAAGGTTCGCCAGTGGCGCAGAAAGCAATCTATCCGTCGTACTCGGGAACGTCGTCCGGATATGTACGAAAAATTAGACCTCTCCAGCAAACAGGATAAGAAACTCCTGAAAGAAATGGAAGAGGAAGATAATATGTAAGGGTCGATGCCCACATCGACCCATAATAAAAAACACAGAGCAGCAAAAGCTACTCTGTGTTTTTTGGTGCGAGAGATGGGACTCGAACCCACACGGCGAAACCACACGCACCTCAAACGTGCTTGTCTACCATTCCAACACTCTCGCAAGTGCTTGAGTATTATAACCTTACAGGCAATGTTTGTCAACAGTTTATTTTGTAGACCGGGGGCTTGCTCCCACCGAGAAACTATGATATACTACAGCCATAAATAGAAAGGGGAATCCCTATGACACGATTTTTTGTACAACCGGAAGAAATGACTTCTGATACAATTCTGCTTACCGGTGCGAATCTCAGCCATGCCAAGGTATTGCGATTGAAAGCAGGGGAGCAGGTACTGGTGTTTGACGGACAGGGCAGCCAATGCCTGTGTACCTTGTCAGACATCCAGGCAGATTGTGCGTCTTTGACGGTTCTGGAGCGCAGTCAATCCACCACGGAAGCGGCGGTGGAAGTGACGGTCTATATGGCATTTCCCAAATCTGATAAATTAGAGCACGTGATCCAGAAGGCAACAGAGTTGGGTGCTCATGCCATCGTGGCATTTCCGTCAAGCCGTTGCGTGTCCAAGCCCGACGAAAAGAGCCTGCAGAAGAAGCTGGAACGCTGGCAGAAGATTGCCGCATCCGCCGCAGAGCAATGCGGCAGAAGCCGTATTCCCCAGATCAGCGTGGTAAAATCCTATACCCAGGCGCTGGAACAGGCAGCCCAGGCAGATATGCCTATCTTGTTCTACGAGAACGAGCATGCCACCACCTTGCGCATGGCTCTGGATAGCAAATCCTGGAATACTGTCAGTTTGCTCACAGGTCCGGAAGGCGGCCTGGAAGAAAAAGAGGTGGAGCAGGCACGCAATGCAGGTCTGCAGATCTGCACCTTAGGCAGTCGTATTCTCCGTTGTGAAACCGCACCCCTGTGCGCACTCTCGGCGGTCATGTACGCCGCCGGCGAATTCTGAACTATATCGTAGGGCGGGGGCTTGCTCCCGCCAAAAAAGCAGAGCGAATAAGCTCTGCTTTTTATTTATGATACTTACTACCGGCTTGAATGGCCTCCGCCCGATAGATCTGTTCCAAAACCATGATCCGCGCCAGATGATGGGGGAAAGTCATTCTACCCATGGAAAGCTGAAAATCTGCCTTTTCCTTGATCCTGGGGCTGATGCCAAAGGAAGAACCGATCAGAAAACATGCGCTGCTCTTTCCAGAGAGTTTCACATCCTTCAGTTTACCTGCAAAATCTTCAGAGGAAAGGATCTTACCCTCCGGTGTAAAGACACATAACCAGCAGTTCTTGGGAAGCTTCGCCAGAATTGTCTCTGCTTCTTTTTCCAGACCTGCGGAGATCTCAGCAGGGGAGGGATCATCCGGGAGTCTTACCTCCGGCAATTCCAGGATCTGGAATTTGCAGTAGCCCTTCAGCCGCTTTTCGTATTCAGCTGCCGCAGATTGGTAAAATTTTTCCTTCAGCTTACCCATGGCGATCAATGTGATCTCAAACATATATCTCCCTCCTTCTTCTTTAAGTATACCATATAATTATATCTCTGTAAATTACCTCTTTGCGTATTTATTCTTCGTTGCCAAACCGCCACGTATATGCCGCTGGGCTTTGTTTTCGTCCAGAACCTTGCGTACTTGCAGATAAAGCGTCCGGTTGTATTGCGGAAGTCTTTGAGATAGATCCTTATGTACGGTAGACTTGGAAATGCCGAAATACTTTGCGGCAGTGCGGACGGTTGCGCCGGTTTCAATAATGTACACAGCCAGTTGGCAAGCTCTTCGCTCAATGGTATCTGTCATAGTATACCTCCCAATCCTTGCACGAAGTCGCCGAAGCGTCATCTCGCTGTGTCCTGCCAAGAGCATTTTATGAACAGAAATTGAAGAATATGCTCCTTGACATCTTGAAACGCACTTATTAAAATATAGATGTAGGGAACGCTGTCCCCAGCGTTCCGATCCCACAAATCCCGCCGATACCCTACAAAGGAGTTGATGATATGCACTTAGACAGAAACGATATTGAAAAGCTGCTTCGCAAAGTGTTTTTTGGTGTAGCAGGCTGTATTCTGCTCTATTGGCTTTTGCATGATATGGATCGAGTAAAATCCATATACAATATAATAATAAGTATCTTGTCGCCCTTTATTGTGGGCTCGGTGCTGGCATTTATTTTAAATGTACCCATGCGCGGCTTTGAACGGCTGCTGAAAAAGGTAAAACCTTTCTCTTTGCGCCGATCACTTGCTGCGGCATGTGCGTGCTGTTCTGTGCTGCTGATCGTGGCAGGTGTGTTCCTGCTTCTGATCCCTCAGATAATCGAGACCGTTGGTACGCTGATTCCTACATTGGAGAATTTCTTTACTCGCATCTCCGGTAGGGCGGTGGAACTGCTCAAGGACAAGCCGGAACTGCAGGATAAGATCAACTCCTATATCAATGATCTGAACTGGGCATCCTTGGCGGAGAATGGTCTGAAGGTAGTAGGCGATAGTATCTCCGTGATCCTGGATAGTGCCTTTACCGCCCTGTCTGCTATTGCCGGTGGCATGATGAACGCATTTATCTCCGTTGTGTTTGCTATCTACGGTTTGGTGCAAAAGGAAACCCTTGCAAGACAGGGTAGAAAACTCCTGTATGCATTCTTGCCCGAGAAAGCCGCAGACGAAACCGTTCGTATCATGCGCCTGTCCAATGTGACCTTCTCTAACTTCCTCTCCGGCCAGTGCCTGGAGGTTGTGATCCTGGGATCTATGTTCGCTGTGTCTATGGCAATCTTCGGCATGCCCTATATTCCTCTGGTCAGCGTGCTGGTTGCTGTGACCGCATTTATTCCTGTGGTTGGCGCATGGGTGGGATGCATCTTCGGTGCATTCTTTATCCTGGTGTCTGACCCCATGCAGGCGGTCTGGTTCGTGGTGTTGTTCCTGGCACTCCAGCAAATCGAGAACCATCTGATTTATCCCCGCGTGGTAGGTACATCTATTGGTCTGCCCGGCATGTGGGTGCTGCTTGCAGTATCCTTAGGTGGTGTGGTCATGGGTGTTGCCGGTATGTTTTTGATGATTCCTTGCGTATCCGTGGCATATACGCTGCTGGGCGAGATCACCAATAGACGGCTGGCAGAGAAGAATATCGATGCGGATAAGCTCACCGCGCACCCCCCAGCATTAAAATCCAAATTTAAAGAAAAACGGGAACGAAAAAAAGCAAAAAAACAATCCAACAAAAAGTAATCAAAAGACCGGCTCACCTCGAGCCGGTCTTTCGCCAATTGTGTCCAAGGGGAAATGACATTAAGTTAAGTGTCATCGCGAACCAGTGCGCACACTGGTGTGGCGATCTCCTGTGAACGATCTTTCACCGTAGGGAACGCCTTCGTAGGGGACGGGTCTCCCGTCCCATTCAATCTTATTTCGATGCGTCATTGCAAGCCACGCCCCAGTCATGTCCCCCTCTCGGAGGGGGATGTCAGCGATAGCTGACAGGGGGAGTGCACTCTGTTATTTTGCACCATCATTACACCAACCCATGTAGGGAACGCCTTCGTAGGGGACGGGTCTCCCGTCCCATTCAATCTTATTTCGATGCGTCATTGTAAGCCACGCCCCAGTCATGTCCCCCTCTCTGAGGGGGATGTCAGCGATAGCTGACAGGGGGAGTGTGCTCTGTTATTTTGCACCATCATTACACCCACCCATGTAGGGAACGCTGTCCCCAGCGTTCCAAAACCTTCCCCTTTGGGGAAGGTGGCTCGCAGAGCCGGATGAGGTAATACCTTCCCCTTTGGGGAAGGTGGCACGAAGTGCCGGATGAGGTAACTATGGGAAGGTAGCCCCCCAAGGGGCATACGACCCCTGTTATCGTAGAGGGGAATATCCTCCACACACCCTATATAACCCTAAATCCCCCTGCTTAAAACCACATATTGGGTTAAAATGAAAATCACAACCACAAAATCTGTATAAGGAATGAAAAGAATGCGTAAAATAATTTAATTTTTCGTGAAATTATGGTTGACTTTGTGAGAATTATTTGGTAAAGTATTCATGGAAAATGTAGGGTAATATCTAGTGGTGTTTCCCTAGGGGGATGGATCGATTGTTTTTCGTTATCCGTACATTTCGAAGAACAGTCGAAAAGTCACCCAAAGGAACCTCTGCCGGGTAGGTCCCGACACGCACATTTTTAACAATCCAAAAAACAGGAGGAAAACAGAAATATGAAGCGTTTAATTTCCTGGCTCTTGGCCCTGACCCTGATTTTCGGTCTGGTTCCCATGAGCGCATTCGCAGTCGAAGTCAATCTCGATGGCTCCTATGACGAAGATGTCGAATTCGGCGAACTGCTGCCTGGCTACACTGAGGCCAATCCTATTGACCTGACCCAGGATCTGCTGTACGAAGGTGACTTCACCGCAACCGTTACCGTTCCCGCTGGCACTACCCTGTACTACTGTGCATACCGTGTTGGTGGTATGATCATGACCATCAATGGTGGCGCAGCTGTAGAGTGTGTTGCCGCAAGTCCTTGGGTTCCCTATGCATGGTCCATCACCAATGACGGCGCTGCTGATGCAGAGTATGTTATCGTGATTGCTGCTCCCTTGGGCTCCATGGACAACCCCGCTACCCTGACTCTGGGTGAGAACAATGCTACTGTAGCAGCTGATGCTCAGGGCTATTTCTACACCTACACCGCAGAGCAGACCGGTACTTTGGTACTGGAGTTTGCTTCCTCTGTTGACGGCTGGAGCTACACCGTCAACAACATGACCACCTATAAGTATGGTGATACTCAGTGGTCTGACTCCGATCCCGTTGTTAACCCCGCTGAGATCGAGGTTACCGAGGGTGACGAAATTGAGGTTATCGTTAACACCTACGATCCTGCTAACATGTGGGGTTCCCCCGCTGGCACCGTGACCGTCAAAGCTTCCTACAAGACTGAGGAGCCCGCTCCCGAGTACAATGTTGTTACCAATGGTTATGGTCTGTCTCTTGAGGCTGAGCTGGTCGTTTCCGCTAAGTTTGTGATTCCTCAGGAATTGAAGAACGATCCCAACGCTACCATTACCATTCAGTTCATTGATAATGTGACTGAATATAATCTGCAACAGTATGCAGCTGAGAACGGTGGCTATGACAGTAAGAATCGTATCGTGGTTAAGCAATCTGTAAGATCTCCTTGGATGCCTCATCTCGTTAAGGTTACTATCTGTGATGGAAATGGCAATGCAGCAAACTACACTGACTATTTTGGCGAAACATTTGAGGGCGCATATGAGTTTGGTGCTGAGACCTATGTTAAGTTGACAACTGTTGCTAATCCTGGTAAGACTACCATTGATTGTGTTCGTGGCTTGTTGACTTATGGTGCATATGCCCAGGACTATTTTGAATCTACCGGTAAGATTCCCAATATTCCCGAAATGCGTGCTACTGAGATCCTGACCAAGTATGGTTATGAGCCCATGGACATTTCTCAGTTCTCTTCCGACCTGCTGAATCAGGCTCCTACCTCCTCTGGTGATAGCTTCGATGGCATTTCCAGCCGTGGTGTAGCTAACCCTGTTCTGGAAGCTGCTATTTACATGACCTTCCAGTTCAATGCTACTGGCATTACCGAGGCGGATATTGGTAATTATACTTATAAGCTGAGCTACATGTCCGGTAATACCTTGGTTGAGAAGGATATTACTCCCACTTGGGATGCTCGTGGCAGACTGGTATTTACCATTACTGAGATTGCTGCGATGTACTTTGACTGCATGTACTCCGTAACTATTACCAAGAATGCTACCGGTGAGACCTATACCGCTGCTACTAGCGTTGTTGCTTACATGGATGTTGCATTTGATACCTATGAGGGTGTTGCTTCTCAGGCTAAGTTCCTGGATTTGCTGAAGGCTATGTATTATTACAATCAGGCCGCAAATACCCACTTTGGCAAGTAATTATTTTGTGATCATTTATTTTTAAATATTTGATTAATTCTATAAAGGAGGTAAGAAATTATGTTCGCACCTGAAATGAAGATTGAGAAGTTTGATCTGGTTGATGTTATCACCACTTCTATCACTCCCGATGCTTGCACTGATGATGCAGCTCTGCCCTGCCTGGCTGACTAATTTATTTGGCAAAGCAACCGAGCCGTTTGGCTCGGTTGTTTTTTAGTACAGCATGCCAAGATCATCGATATTGTAATATCCATAATAATTAGGGTCAGGCTTACTGCCTGACCCTAATTATTATGGTATCTATTTTGAAATTTTCGGAATTAGTTGTAGTTTTTATCTTTATCCTTTGTGAAAATATAATTAGTTGTTCTTTTTATATGTGTATATCATCATTTGTTGCGTTTTAGTATAGGTAGAGATTATATGTTGAGGATAGCATTTTCCAAGGGTACTACACTTTTTGAGCATAATACATTCAGGGTAGTAGAAGCAATTAGTACATTCTGGAATTTCCTTTGTGGTTTCCCCCCACGATTTAACTACATGCTCATCAAAATGCTCTGAGTCGATATGTCCTATATATTCACTATCGCTGTAGTGTTCACATAATCCAATGTTTCCATCAGGGAGGATTGTGACGGAACGTCCGCTGTCTGCCATACAGTGGTATGTTTTGAATTTTGTTGAAATTGAATTCACTCTGGTGAAATTGTGTTGATCAATTACAGCTTCAATTCGTGCCATAGCTTCGTTGCGTAATTTCCATTCCTGTTCAGAATGCAGTTCTGCATTTGATGTGTTTAGATCAAATAGATGATGAGCATAAATGAATAGATTGTTGTATCCTGCAAATTTATTACATAAATACTGAGTTAGGGATAATAAATCAGATGCATTATATACATCCATGTTTAGACGTATTGTGAGTAAAGTATTGGTATCTAATAAACGCTGAATATTGTTAATCACAATTTCAAATGGATTATCTTCAGCATTAACATAGGCCTTGACTTTATTGTAGACTTTTTCTGTTCCGTCTAAGGTGATTTGAACCTCCTTTAGATTCCACAACTCTACAGCTTTCTTAGCAGCATCTTCGTTAAATAGGTATCCGTTAGTAACCATAGAGGAATTGAAGGTAATTCCTTCATCTCGTAATCCTTTGCATATCGTATCTATTGCATCCTGGTTCATTAGCGGTTCGCCACCAAACCATCTTATTGTTACCTTTTTGCCTGCACAGTGATCCTTTATATATTTCACTACTTTTATTGAGGTTTCGTGACTCATTGGGGTTCTAGAACGTCCCGCTTCAAAGCAATAAAAACATCTTGCGTTGCAATCTGTAGTAGTAAAAATAGTGTAACCGGTTATCTTTTTGAATTTTTGTTTTTTTCCTCTAATAAGAGACTTTAGTAAATCAACATATGACTTTTCATCACATTCTTCTGGGACAATGAACCATTGATTTCTAAGTAACTCGTTTTCTGTAGCATTTTCAAACTCTTCCTTGCTTAGTAAGACAAGCTCTCTAGTTAATAAATTAAAAAGTAGAATGCCATCATCAACCTCGGCTTCTACAAGGTATTTTAGTTTTCGATAGTTTGCCCCTTGCTTCTTGAAGCCAGCTAGCATCTGCAAAACTGTACTGTTCGCAGGTGATATGACTTTCATATTCTTCACTCCTTGACAATATATTATTTATCATAATTCTTGCTGTATTATTTTGGCAGTATTAATCGCATAATCTGATAATCTATAATAGAACATATATCAATACGTGAATTGTGCCTTGTTTTGTCCTTCCGCAAATTCACCATATTTTTGTCCTGCAGCATACAACATGTTTTTACACTCTGTGTATGTGCAGTTAGATTTATTGGCACAACCGCCACAATTGGATGGATCACAGTTGAGCAAGTAACGATCATACGGAGTTTGATCCGTGCCGAGGGATTCGTATAATGTCTCAACTATTTCTTTGTTAAAGAATTTGTTCAGAATTACACGTATTTTTTCTTCGTCAATTTTAGTGGCTTTGAACTTTAAATACATTTTGATACAAGCAAAGTACTGCTTCTTGTTGTTGTCAAGGAATTTAAACTGCAGGAATTGCTCGATGTATCTGATCGCCTCATTATAATTCCCTAGACGATAAGATGCGTAGGAAAGTGTTGGCAATAAATAATGTAAACCTGTTGACCAATTTAGAGGGATACCGGCCAGCATGGCAAAATTATTCCGATGATTAAGGACGGTTTGGATTTTTTTATAAAACATCAGCAGGATCGAAAGATCATTATCGCTTGCTTTTATAGGATTCTTGAATACCTTTGCTGCAATATCGGCAAGTGCATATTCCTGAAGAGTCTCATTTAATCGGAAGGATCGGGATTCTGAGAATCCGGGGACGATAAATTTGTAGCAGGGGAAGCCCAGGAAAGAGTAGTTTCTTATTAATACAGGCTTGTTAAGTTTTTTGTAATAATCCAGCACATCGGACAACAGTTCATCGTTTGTTTTTCCACTATGATCCTCGAATTCGGTGCATTTCTTTTTGCAGGTCAATTCTTCAGCAAAGAAGTCTACTGCAAACATGCCATTGCCGGTTTCTAAAAGATTCAGTACATTATGCGCCACAGGGAAATCTGTTATCTTACTGAGGATTTGCGCACATCCATTTGCTGTAACTGTTTCGATGTTCCGTCCTTGCATAATCTCGGTGAGTGTTCTTTGAATTGCGATTTCCAGAATGGGATCAGCACCTGTATTGACAAGATAGGTCTGTGTATCCTTGTTAATGATTCTGGTAGAAATAACCGGAATTCCGTATCCGCATGAGAAATCGAAAATCTTTACGTCCAAATTGGGATATGATCTGATCTTTTTGAGAATTTTTTGTACAGTAGGGAATTTCTGCAGAACTTCCTCCGGGATCTCAGGGGCAGATTCACCATTGATTAATGTTGCAATATTGCCTTTTCTTTCCATGATTTCAGACAAGGCATGTACCCATGCTTCTGCCTTGGTATTACCCACGCAGCATCCGTTTGCAGAATACATATGTTCGGCAAAGCCTGCAGGCATATAGACGTACTTGTCTTCAAATAAATTATAAAACGGGATGGTTAGGATTTTATCTTCCTGTGTGCAAGCGTACATTTTACACTGTTGTGCAATCTTCTCGCGTGTTAGTCCATTTCCGTAGGACTCAATT
Source organism: Oscillospiraceae bacterium (assembly GCA_017549125.1). Lineage (GTDB taxonomy): Bacteria > Bacillota > Clostridia > Oscillospirales > Oscillospiraceae > Faecousia. The sequence continues at coordinate 47,214 of JAFYVL010000026.1, forward strand.
AAATAATCCATCCATTCGCCATTTTCAATAAGCTCCTTAACTGTCATATACTTTTTATCAGGAGCATACGTATGCAGATTTAATGCATCATCCGCCTCAATAGACTGATATTTATAAAAGAACAGTCCGCTTTGCAAGCGTTCCATAAATTCGCCATAAGCACTTGCGCGAGCAAACTCTTTTGTAATGCCTTTTCCGTTTGAAGAAGGCTGTTGCATCCCCTTTATGTGACAAGTCAGACTCCAGCAGTTTTCAATGCCGGAATCGTGCCAGTTTTCTTCAAGCTCAATGCCTAAATCACTTAAAATAGTAATAATCTTATTAACGGTTTTTTCCGGGGATTCTTCTTTGAATTTTTCGTCTATATACTGCATTGCAGCCTCCTCCTAAAACTACTTGGCACATATTTTATGTGTCAAATGAGACTCTTTTTTGATAACCATGTTGCAATTATACAACACATCTATTTTACAATATAACATATTAGCGTATAAAATGCAACCGATATTTCAATAAGACAAGACAGACTAACTATTAAAAGTCAAGCCCTAAATTAAGAAAAATTCATAGATCGATTACAACCACAAAATGGCATGACAAGTAGAGCGTCGCGTGCGGCGCTCTGCGAAAAAATTAGCAAAAGTTTTAGGCTGATTTACGGTA
>JAFYVL010000027.1 GCA_017549125.1 Oscillospiraceae bacterium
ACCCCAATGCGGCATCGGTGCTGGTCTTGACCTTTTAGGCGGGAGCAAGCCCCCGCCCTACGGGATTGTGCGATAAATTGGAATTTTAAAAAAGAGGTTGCCGGAAACGGCAACCTCTTGCAAATTATCTTACGTACTCAATGACCACCCGGCGGTTGGGCTCGCTGCCTACGGAGTAGGTAGTGATGCGGTCAGTGTTCTGCAGAGCAGAGTGGATCACATGACGCTCGTAAGCATTCATGGGCTCCAGGGTGGTGCGGCGATGTGCCTTCAGAACCTGCTGTGCCTTCTTCACAGCATAGCGGCGCAGGGAATCCTCACGCTTCTCACGGTACTCCTCAGCATCCACATTGATGCGGATATGACCGTCAATGTTGCGATTGACAGAGTAGTTTGCCAGGTGCTGGATGGCATCCAAAGTGTCGCCACGGCGACCGATCAGATAACCCAGATCCTCACCAACCAACTCCACATTCACAGTATCGTTCTCGCCCTTCATGGCATGGGGAACAGCCTGGGAGTTCATGTGCTCCAGCAGACCCTTGATGAACTGCTCCACCTTCTCCTCCACGCTGCCGGCCTCGGCAGGGGTGTAAACCTTAGGCTCTTTGGGAGCCTTGGGAGTCTCGGGCTTGGGCTCACGCTTTGCCTTGGGGACTTCGGCCTTCGGGGCAGCCTTAGGTGCCTCCACCTTGGGAGCTTCCTCTACCTTAGGTGCTTCCACCTTCTGCTTGGGCTTGGAACGAGATGCAGAACCCAATGCGCTCTTCTTGGGCTCTACGGGATCGGGAGCTTCGTAGGTGACCTTAATGATACAGGGGGAGGAGCCGATGCCGAAGAAGCCTGCCTTCTCACGGGCTACCAGTTCCACCTGAATGCTGTCACGGTCCAGACCCAGCTGTTCCATAGCAGCCTGGGTGGCCTTTTCCATATTTTTACCGGTAACAGTAATGGTTTTTTCCATCTTTATTCTTCCTCCGTTGCGTTTGCGCTGTAACGGTCAGCCACATAGGCACGACCCTTACAGAAGGGACGTTCGGGAATGCCGGACAAGGCCTTAGGGCCTTCGTCTTCCTCTTCCTCTACATAGATACCCTTCTTAATCGCATATTCTTTCTGTGCGGCAGCCTTTTCAGCCTCCAGCTCACGCTGTCTGCTCTGCTGCAGCTTCTTCTTGCTGGTATTCTGGGTGATGCCATCGGGGTTCGCTGCACGGCGCTCAGCGCGAATGCGCTCACGCTCCATCTCAGCCTCTTCCTCCTGCAAAGCCTTGCGCAGTCTGGAAGCGTCCTCGGCATCATAGATCTTGCGGTACTTCTTGGTCAGAATCACATCCATCATGGTGGTAAACACACCGCCGGCCAGCCAGTACAGGCTCAATGCAGCGGGGAAGCTGAAGCCGATGAACAGCGTCATCAAAGGCATGATATACAGCATGGTCTTGGATGTTTTGTTGGTCTGGGAATTTGCAGCTGCTTCCTTATCACGCAAACCCTTCTCGTTGGTGATCAGGCTGTTGTTCATGTGCTGAGAGATCAGCATGGACACAATCTGGCTGGCAGAGGACAGAACAGGCATCAAAACAACGCCGATGTGCTGCCAATCCCATTTCCAAGCGGCAGTGAAGGGAATATCGGGAACCTGGCTCAAATCAAAGCCCAGGAACTGGAAGCTGACGCCCTGCAAAGCCTGGGCATCGATCTGACCCTGCAGAAGCTCCTTAGCGGCAGCGATCTGCGGTGCAATGGACATCTGGTGGAAATTGTTACCAGAACCTACGATGCCGATGCTTTTAAGTGCATCATAAATCAGCTTTCTCTCTCCATTGTCCAGACCCAGCATATAAGTCAGGGGCTCACGGACAACGCTATACAGAGGGAACAGCAAAAACAGGGGCAAAATGCTCCACAAACAGCCAGCGCCCATAGAAACATTTTCTGCCTTGTACAGTTCCTGCATAGCCTGGCTCAGCTTTTGCTGATCGTTGCCATATTTCTTCTGCAGGAATTGGATCTGGGGCTGCAGCCGTGACATTTTCATGGTATTCTTCTTACTCTTTGCGGTTGCAGGCAGCAAAACCAAACGCAAAAACAACGCAAAGAGGATCAGTGCCCAGCCGTAGCTGCCGACAAACTGATAAAACAGGTTCAAAATATAGCCAAATGCTATCTTAATATATTCCAATGAATATTTCCTCCTTAGGGAACAGGATCAAAGGGGTCACTTTTATTAAAGGGATTGCACCGCAGAATTCGGCGCAGGGCTAAATAGCCGCCCTTTAGGGCCCCGTATTTGGTTATTGCTTCTTGTGCGTATTGTGAGCAGGTAGGACTAAATCGACAATGACTGGGAGTGTGGGGTGTGATGTGCTTTCGATAGAACCGAATCAAGGCTAAAAACAAGTGTTTCATTGCAAAATACCCAATTTTTCCGCCAGCGCCAGATAGGCATCGGTCAGTTTCCCAAAATCCGCAGATATACAGCGGCTTCTGGCAACCACCACAATATCCCATCCCGGGGCAAACCGATGCTCATTGCAACGGTAGATCTCCCGTAAGCGACGGCGCACACGGTTACGAACCACGGCCTTGCCCAGCTTCTTTCCCACGGTAATTCCCACCCGATTGGTGGCGCTCCGATTGGGACGGGCATAGAGAACCAAATAGCCGTTGGCTTGTCCGTTGGTATGATACAACCGCCGGAAAATATGATTCAATTTCAGGCTCTTGGAAAACTTCATACAAAATCACTTCTAGATAATGCATAATGCAGAATGCAGAATGCAGAATTTACTCTTAGGCGTTACCGCAGAGGTTTATTTTTTCCTATCACAAAAAGAAATACCCCAGACAAGTACAAACGATAATGCATAATGCATAATGCATAATGCAGAATGCAGAATTTACTCTTAGGTATTACCGCAAAGGGTTATTTTCGAGCTGAGCGTGAGAGATTTTTTCTCAAACCAAATCACACAGCCGCAGGAATACTTTGTGTATTTCAAGTTTCGGCTTGCGCACAGTCCTCTTAATTCACGGTATTACCGCAAAGGGTTATTTTCTTAACCCAAATACCCCAGACAATCACGAACGATAACACCATTTCGGCTCTAAGGGTGCGCATGAACAGAAAGACGGTTTGCAGTCGGTGAGAGATTTTGTCTCAAATGAAGCAAACGAAACGCAGAAATACTTTGTGTATTTCAAGTTTCGGCTTGCGCACAGTTGAGGCAAAAGATCCAGCGACTGTGAATTGGATTTCTGCGAATGTGTACCCCAGAATAAAAAGGGAGCAGGGCGAGAATTACGCCCTGCTTCAACTCCCATTTTGCTCAAGATTGAGCGTGGGCTTCGATCCAGCCACTTTCATTATGCTCAGGCGGACAGAACCTTGCGACCCTTGGCGCGACGGCGGGCCAGAACCTTACGGCCATTGGAAGTAGCCATTCTCTTGCGGAAACCGTGAACCTTGGAACGGTGACGGCGGCTGGGCTGATAGGTACGCTTCATGTGTTTACACCTCCTGTATATAAAGTAACTTATGCTCGACAGTCAAAGACCGCAGCAAAACATAGTTTTCGACTATAGTCATAGTCATGCTGGTACATTATAACCGAATTTTCCCAGAAGGTCAACAATTATTTTTTAATTATGTAAATTCATATTTTCCGCTTTGCCTCCCCTGTAGGGGAGGTGCCCCGAAGGGGCGGAGGGGTTTGCAGATATTAGATTCCGTACACCCCTCAGTCACCTGCGGTGACAGCTCCCCTACGAGGGGAGCCTTGGGTGCAACAAATTGGAATTTGACATCTATCTTCGGATTTGTTACTATATACCCCGAAAGGTTGTGGAACATTGAAGGTCAAAAAATTAACGACCATGGCATTACTAACCGCCATTGCCTTAACTATCTTTATGCTGGAAGCCCAGATCCCTCCTCTGGTTCCTGTACCGGGTGTAAAATTGGGACTTGCCAACATCGTAACGGTGTTTGCGGTGTTTACCCTGGGTTCCGGTTCGGCCATTATGATCCTGGCGGCACGAATCTTTTTGGGGGCTGTGTTTGCCGGAAATTTCAGTACGATTTTTTATTCCGCCGCCGGCGGCGCATTGTGTATGCTGCTGAGTGTGGGGCTGCGAAAAATTTTATCCAATCAGCAAATCTGGGTAGCAGGCTGCCTGGGCGCAATTGCCCACAGTATTGGTCAAATGCTCATGGCCATCGCCATCACCGGCACACCGGGACTTGCGGTGTATTTGCCCATCATGATTGTTTGTAGTGTGGTCACCGGCCTGTTTACCGGTCTGTGCGCCCAATTTCTGGTCAATCGAGGAGAGAAATTATGGAAAACCTCTTTCAAATGAATTTCACGGAAGCCCAGGTTAAGGAATTGTCTAACCTGGTGCTGGCACACGTAGGGGACGGCGCTTATGAATTGCTGTGCCGCTCTTATTTGTGTGTACAGGGCGACCGCACCGTATTGAAGCTGCATAAAAACACGGTCAGCGTGGTCAAAGCATCCGCACAGGCAAAATTTGCCGATGCCATCAAGCCTGCCCTCACCGAGGAGGAAATGGGCTACTTCCGCCGTGGCAAGAACGCCCACACCCATGCCGCCCCCAAATCCGCCACCCGGCAGGAATATGCCAAGGCCACCGGTCTGGAGGCACTGTTTGGCGCATTGTATTTGCTGGGCAGAATCGACCGGCTGAACGAACTGTTCTATATGGGAATCACCAGTATCTAAAAAACATTTTAGGGAGGCATCCGCCTCCCTTTTTTAGTTCCAATATATCGCGCTGTTTAAAACCAAACAATAATCCATTGTAGGGGAGGGTTTTAACCCTCCCTTGCACCTAACAATTGTACCGCAGTTAACATCAACGGTTGCGGGAGGGGTGAACCCCTCCCCTACACCTCATCGAAATAACTACAGCGAGAAATTGGAATTTGTGGCTGTGTTAGCTTTCCATTTGCTTGCCCAGGAAACCGGCCACGGTCTGGGCTAATTTCTGATCTGCCTCGCCCAGGGCGGCAGAATCCTCGGTGAGCAGCAGCATCACACAGCCCATCAGATCTCCCTGGCTCAAAATCGGTGCTGCCACACCTAAGTGGTACTTATCTGCGCCCTCGGTAGCCTTCACCTTGGCATCTCCGGGCATATAGCGATAATTCTTCCGCTGCTCCATGAGCCGATCCAGTTCCTGGGAATTGGGTTTGTCCATCAGATCCCGCTTGGGTGCGCCGTGGAGGGCAATGATGCTGTCCCGATCCGCCACCGCCGCCACATGGCCGGTGTTTGCCCCAATGGACTCACAGATCTGCGCCGCAAAATCCTGCAGATCCCCCATGGGGGAATACTTCCGGAAGATCACACCCCCATCCTTCTCCGTGTAGATCTCCAGGGGATCACCTTCACGGATTTTTAAGGTTCTTCTAATTTCTTTGGGAATTACGATACGACCAAGGTCGTCCACTCTTCTGACAATACCTGTTGCTTTCATATATCTTTCTCCTTTTCTCGTAGGGACACCGCTCCTGCGGTGTCCGCGGACACCCGAGGACGGGTGTCCCTACAATAAATTTACAAATTACGATGCTATTATTTGTAAAGGCACGCAGATTATACCGCAAGATTTACTTTTTCAAATTGCTGTGATATGATAAGCAAAAGGGCGGTGATTTTATGAAACTAAATACGCACGACCGCACACCAAGACCCAAAAACAGCAAACTCGTCAAGGGCCTACTGTTATTCTGTTGGCTCTTGATGTTCAGCATTTTTTGTTTAGGTTCTTTCGACTGTTTCTATTATGCGAAAAGTATTGCAGGCGGCTTATCAGTATTACTGATACCTATTTTGATGACCGCCATTATACTCACCCAAATCAAGGATATGGAAAAAGCATACATTGAGATTATTGACGATGAAATATATGTTGTAGATTATTATTTGGGCATCAAAAAAGAAAAGCACTTTACTTTTTCTGATATTACTTCCGCAGAAATTTGCATAGGATATTCGCACAAGGTCAAAGGTTATCGTTTAAATTTCTCAGGTATGAGATACATTATCTTTAAGAACGACAATAAGTACTTATTTAAAATTATCGCGCTTCCCGAAACAGAGAAAATTTTCAAAGAATATATACGATAACATAACAGCGAGGTGAATTTCACCTCGCTTTTGCTCTTTCTACCACGCTATGTATCGCCCAGCAGAATCGGTCGATTGGTGTCAATGTTGTCAGCAAAGGATCGCCTTCTCTAATCTTGAGCGTTCTTCTGATTTCTTTGGGAATGACAATACGACCAAGGTCGTCCACTCTTCTGACAATACCTGTAGCTTTCATATATCTTTCTCCTTTTCTCGTAGGGGCGGGGTCTCCCCGCCCACGGGACGGGAAACCCGTCCCCTACAATAATTTTACAAATTACGCTGTTAGTATCTGTAAAGGAACACAGATTATACCGCAAGATTTACTTTTTCAATTCAGTGTGATATGATAAATAAAAAAAGGGGGGTGTAAATATGCTTGTGAATCGTAAACTTTTGAATGGAAAAGTTGAAATTGATAACACACAAACCGCACAATGGTATGCCCAAGCAGAAGATTGGGGCTGTGAGTGTGGGGATTGCCTTAACTTTTTAGAGGTTGCCAAAAGGGGTTTGCTCCCTTCCTACATCATAAATCTTTTAGAAGAATTGCATATTCCTCCCACAAAGGCAACCTACGTCTGTCTTTTGGACGGAGAACATCTGTATCAATTCAGTTATCGAATTGCTGGCAATATTCTATCCACTTACTCTGAGCGGGAAATGGGCGGTCGTTGCTGTCATGAATCATATCCTTATGGTGCTCCTAATTTCCCTACACCACACTTCGATATTGAATTTTGTGTTGAATTACCAATAATTACAGAATAATATATCAAATGTATACAGCGGAGGGACGGGAAACCCGTCCCCTACAATTTTTTTACAAATTACGCTGTTAGTATCTGTAAACGGACGGAGATTATACCGTCCAAAACAAAAACTCCTCTGCGACAAACAGAGGAGTTTTTGCTTGCTTTTTCTTTTTATCATTAATAAACTTGTTTTCTAATTAATTCTACATAATTTGAAGGAAAGCCAATGCGTGCTAATTCAACATCCTTATAGAACTTATCTACCAGAGACAATATTTCATTAATCAATCGATCCTTTGATTCTTTGTCGGGAAGGCGCTTTAGTAGCACCAAAATATATGCAAACAAAGACGTGTTCTTGACCTCGGGATTTGTCCGTAAAAATTGTGGGTTAAATTTGACAGGGGGATAAAATTTTGTATTATACAACCTTGCCGCATGCGCACATTTATTTCTTAACACTGACAAGCAATGCAAGTGGTTTTCTAATGTACTTGCAGAAATCCCTATTTTGTCAGCAATTTTGTTTTGCTCTGAATTATACATGCATCCAAAGAGTTTGGATATATCAGAAAAAGAGAGCAATTCTACCATTACCCACAAGGGCATTTTACTATTGTATTTTGACTTGTGGTGCTTTACTATCAAACTGTCCTTATAGTAGTTTTTATCTCTCTCTAAATTGCTTAGCACCTCATTGAACTCTTTTTTTCGGTAAAAGTTATTTTCGTCATAATGCTGGTCATGAGGGGGTGCTAGACATTTAGCCATAGAAAATCCATATGAGATTTGTGCGCGAAAATAAATTTCAACTATTTCTATATACTTTCGCAAAACACTACGCAGTTCCGCATCAAATTGATATACTTTATATACCCTATCAAAAGTCGTGCCATCCATATAATCACTGTCCTCAGGTGCCTTCCTATACTGTAAAGCATACCCTGAAAATCTATAATAATTAATCTTGGTTAATAAAGTGCGTGCCTTATAAATATTAACTATTTCCATGCCATGGTTTCTTAATTGCTCCACCTGTTGTTCATATGTAAATGGCATCTTTAATTCCACAATTTTCTCTCCTCTTAAGTAAAAAAGCCGAGTACAAGACTCGGCTTGGTCCCCAATGCCTTAATAACAAGACTTCGGGCAACTCTGTTATCATTATTATATGTTAATTTATGTTTTTTTGCAACACTACATATAGTTTTTTTGAAAGGAAAAACAACTACATATAGTGAATTATACTTGTATAGTGCTTCTAAGATGTTAAAATTTTAAAAAATTTAGTCAACATTTTTTCGCAACAAATCAAATTTCAAACAACTAAAATCAAACAACTCAAATTTAATCCAAATTTGAGTTGTTTAAAAACAAACTAACGTAGTTACTTCACATCGCTTTGTTATTCACATAATCCTCTATTCCTATACCATATGTAGATATTTGTGATCGCTCTAACAAATTGCTCCTCGAATGTAAGTGTTGTATATGAGGGGTCGCCTTCTCTAATCTTGAGGGTTCTGCGAATTTCTTTAGGAATCACGATACGACCAAGGTTGTCCACCCGTCTAATAATTCCTGTTGCTTTCATATATCTTTCTCCTTTTCTCGTAGGGACACCGCTCCTGCGGTGTCCGCGGACACCCGAGGACGGGTGTCCCTACAATAATTTTACAAATTACGCTGTTAGTATCTGTAAAGGAACGCAGATGATACCGCTAAAAACCAACACACCGAAGAAAACTTCGGTGTGTTGGTAGTCTTACTCTCTTTTATTTTCCTTTATCCATTACGCAATCGATGCGAATAGTATTGCGAACGCCAAAAACCATACAAAAAAGCCTATAACACCCATCAGAAGATAGCGCTTTGCTTTTTTAGATAGACTTCCTCCGTTTTCCTCTTTAGCTTTGCCTACAAAACACAAGGCGAATATTCCACAAATGAATGTATATGGGGTCAAGCCCATAATGCCACAAGCGCGCATTTTGCCCTCAGCACCAGCAAGGTTTGAATTTTGTACTCGCTTGGGATTAATCTCTATCCCATTAATTAAAGCAAATTTCTTAATACATTCCTTAGCTTCTTCTGCTGTCTTGCCAGAAAACTCCTGGTATTTCTTGATGGCCAATACCAAGTTTTTATTTTTCAAAGCATTTTCAATTTCAATCTTTGTGCTTTCTGGTAAATTATCGGAGCCATAAGTGGAATCATATTTTCTTATTTTAGAAACATAGCTAGCTAGTTGTGCTTTTGTGCTTTCCGATCCATCCGCTTCAACCAACAAGATGTATTCGTCGGCAAACTTAGTCCAAGGCTTCAAGGAGAATTGTCTGAATTCTTCGTTGCCAACAAACACGGTTTCGATGGCATCTCCAAGCTTTGTCAATATAGAAAAAATGGCGTCACAATTCTTGTAAAATTCGGCACGCGCAGCACGTTCGTTGTTTGCTTTGTCAACTGCAGCTTCATAGTAATCGGAAAGACCAGGTTTATAAGACGGAATAAATGGTTCTTCGCTTGCTTTCGTATCATATCGATTTTTTGCAGCAGAAAATAACATATCAAACATTTTTTCGCTGCGTGTGCAGATGGTTGCAAGAGCGACGCGCTGTTGATTTACATTGTTCTCGCAATTTTTAATAAGGTTTATTATGCCATCTAAACAATCACTAAATGCCATAGGTGCGGTGTATAATTCTTTAACCTTCGAGTTCCAGCATTTAATATACTCTACAAAGAACTGGGCTTCCCAACTGGTGGGCTCTTCGAGTAGAATGCCCTCGTAATACCTTTGTGCATTTCCGCAACTTTCTTTATCAATATCCATTCGCGCAAGCTGATAAAGATTTTTTACTTTGTCCGTATGATCAACCTTGACAGTACCTTTGACTTCCACAGTACCATCAATTTCGACCATCATTTTTTTTGCTTCCTCAACCGAATATTTGACGCCACAGGACTGACAGATAAATAGGCCGTCTTGTTTAACCAAGTCTGTGCCACCGCACATTTCGCATTTTAGCTGTTTCATACCTAATTCCCCTTTTTGTCATTACGTTTAATTTATTTAGTTAATGATTTAACCTTCACATAAATTATTTTTCTTTTGGCGTTAAAAACAGTTGCATTATTTCGTATGCACCATCTTTTAATTTTCCTCTGCTGAGATAATTTGGGTGATAAGTCCACAGTACAATCGAGCCCTTCAACCCCAAAACATCAGATATTTTATTTACACAACTTTTGCGGGTTGGTCTGTGTGCATATAGCAACGAAGCATCTATAGAAAATGCTGAGGCCAAAGATTTTCTGTATTTTTCTCTCGGCCCGATTGCAAACACAATAACCTTCGGCTTTAACAGATTAATTTCCCGTTGCAAAACCGAAAGCCTTTCTTCGCCATAAGGAGCATTAAAACCAACCGCTTCCTCTTTTGCAATGTGTTCTTTGTGGTCTGCTTTTAGAAATTTATCCAAGTTATTCCACAGGCAGTTATAGCCCATATCATCTAATTTGCGACAAAATTCCCAAAATGGAGAATATCTAATTTTCTCTCTGGGGAGCATCGCATTGTTTTCGGTTAGCTGAACCGTTTGATACTTTCTTACCCACTCTTGGGTCTTATAGTCATCCCCATTCAAATCCTCTTGCCCTACATACATCAAAAGAGGTCTGTCGCTGTCTATGTATTCATCAGGAAACCCCATACGGAACATTGCGGAGTAGCCGTTGTTTTCTTTTTCGTTCCCCAACTGCCAGCCATTATAAATTTCTTTGAGTGCCAGTTCTACTCTGTTCAGCTCCATCGCCATCACCTCTTTTTTTAAATTATACCTTAAATAAATTATAAAATCAACACCGGGGTAAAAATGGGACATAAGAAAGCCACGAGGTGAAAATCACCTCGTGGTTCGTTCTATAATGCTATGTATCGCCCAACAGAACCTTTCAATCGGTGTCAATCTTGTCAGCAAGGGGTCACCCAAAGTGCGGCGAATTTCTTTGGGAATTACGATACGACCAAGATCGTCAACTCTTCTTACTATTCCTGTTGCTTTCATATATCTTTCTCCTTTTCTCGTAGGGACACCGCTCCTGCGGTGTCCGCGGACACCCGAGGACGGGTGTCCCTACAATGAATTTACAAATTACGATGCTATTATTTGTAAATGAGCGGAGATTATACCGCAAGATTTACTTTTTTAAATTGCTGTGATATAATAAAACATAATTATAAGTAATATTATAAAATTAGGCAGGTAGGTAAAAATGTATAAAATCAAAAGTAATAACGATGCTGAAAAAATCGCAGATGTCTTCTGCTTTGATAACTCCACAGATTTTGGATATTATAACTCATACCGTAATTTTTGCAAACAGAATATGATTTATTTTTCTTTTGTATATGGTTCGAAGAATGTACGAGTTAATTCATCTCCAAAAAAAGTATTGGTAAGTGAGAACAGCAGTGAAAATATAAGGACTATCTTCAGAGAAAAAGCATCAGAATTAACAGAGACAACATATAATGAAGTTAAAAAGTTAGAAAAGTATATTTTAATAGAATACGTAGATGGACAAGTAAAGTATTTTGAATACAAAGAAGGATTTGAGGAAATATTTGAAATCTACGAACCAGAAACAAGAACACAGGAAATTGATGTGTTAAGCGCGCCATATTTAACATTCGAAACAGGAGCAGACGCACGCAAAGCAGAAGTTATAGAAAGTGTTTCAGCAAATATAAAAATAAAAAAATTAAAACAATTATTTGAAGTCATTAGCGAAGATTGTACGCTTGAAGTATTAGGCAGCAAGTTTGTTGGTATAAAAGAAATAAAGAAAGAATATAAAAGAAGAGTGGGCTTTTTAAACACCAACTTATCAAAAGTACGTCTGTATACGATGATAGAAGGAACTATTGACGAGAATAAAAATAGTATTTTAGAATTAAATTTAGAAATTACGGATAGTTGTTATAAAAAGTCTAACTATATAGTGCATATGGATTTTAATCAAACTTACAAAATAAACAGAATAAATATAACTCCGTATATAAAAGAAAGCAGAATTTCAAAAATCATACTTGATAAGGATTTAAGTAATATAAAAAGAGAAATATACAATGATTTTAAATAATCTTGTAGCTTTTTAAAAAGCCTAGAATTAACACGCATATAACAGCGAGGTGAGATTCACCTCGCTGCTATTCTTTGCGCAAGACTATGTATCGCCAAACAAAACCTGTCGATTGGTGTCAATGTTGTCATTGTGGGGTCGCTCTCTCGAATCTTGAGGGTTCTTCTAATCTCTTTGGGAATCACGATACGACCAAGGTCGTCAACCCTTCTGACAATGCCAGTAGCTTTCATATATCTTTCTCCTTTTCTCGTAGGGACACCGCTCCTGCGGTGTCCGCGGACACCCGAGGACGGGTGTCCCTACAATAAATTTACAAATTACGCTGTTAGTATCTGTAAAAGGCAGGAGATTATACCGCTACAAAAAAAGAAAAACTCCTCTGTAAAAACAGAGGAGTTGTTATTATCATTTATTCTCTTTATATGCTGTGCCGCAAATGAAAAATGTCAAGCCATCAATTTGGCATCGCACATCCATAACGCCATCTGCACCTATATCCTTTGCGTAAAACTTCAAATATTCGGTTGCCTCGTCCTCTGCTTTATCTAGTTTGTTTGTGTACATACCACATTTTATTCCAAACAATTCACAAAAGCACTTTACAATCGCTGTAAGAAGACCTGTTCCATATGTAGCTGTTGCTGTCAGCATTTTTATAGGGGTAACATTCTCAAGCGTGTTTGTATAAAGTTTCATATTATGTACCGCTCCTTATGCTTTTATTTATATTAGCACCAAACTTACATGCTGTCAATATATGTTCAAGCGTTTTCCTAATTGGAAAATGCTTTTGCAAAACCTGTCGATTGGTGTCAATGTTGTCAGCAAGGGGTCGCCTTCTCTAATCTTGAGGGTTCTTCTGATTTCTTTGGGAATCACGATACGACCAAGGTCGTCAACTCTACGAACAATTCCTGTTGCCTTCATAGTATATCTTTCTCCTTTTCTCGTAGGGACACCGCTCCTGCGGTGTCCGCGGACACCCGAGGACGGGTGTCCCTACAATAAATTTACAAATTACGCTGTTAGTATCTGTAAAACAAGGAGATTTATACTGCACGAATTTGCTTTTAAAATGAAATGTGATATAATAAAACAAAGGCGGTGAATTTATGAAAAAGTTTTGGGGCTATGTATCCAATAACGAGTTTTTTGTCGGTTGTACAGGTCAGACCGTTTATTTATATGATAAGGATGGTAACGAGTTAGCTAAGTTTAAAGATATCATTTACGGTTATACGCCTATGATTTCGCCTGACGGAACACTATTTGTTGTCAAATCTACAGAAGGCAGACTTGCGGTATATTCTCTTGAAACATTGTCTTTAATTAAAAAGTTCCGTTTTTCAAAGGTTGACGGAGCGCAAGATGACGGATTTTGTTTTTCGCCTGACGGAAAAATGTTTTTCAATGTAGAGCGTCAAAAAGATGATTTGCACTCTGCTATATCGATTTATGATACAACTGATTTTTCGCTTTCTAATCAAATTCTGTTAGGCGAAGATATGATGTTGGACCATATAGAGTTTGATAAAGAAACAAATAAATGTTATGTTCTGGGATTTATGCGAAATGCTGATCTTATTATTGAGCACGGATTTGTTGCTGAGTTTGAAGATAATCAAATAAAAAATATTACCACTATTTCTGAAAACGAGTATGATTTTTATCGTTCATATAAACATTTGGAAATTATGGGTTTTTCGGAAAAAGCATACGAATGGTCATATATGGATTGTGAACTTGATAAATTAAAATCTATGAATCATACACTGGCAAATTTGTATAAGCATTACAACAAATAGAATTCAAAAGCGAGAGGGAATCCCCTCGCTTTTGCTATGTATAAAGCCGCCCAAAAACCCGTTTTTGACACCAATGCGTTCAATGGGGCAAACCAGCGAAAACCCTAGTTTTATGCGGGTTTGGGGCGGTTTGCCCTATGATAACGCATTCCTCCACTCTACGAACAATTCCTGTAGCTTTCATATATCTTTCTCCTTTTCTCGTAGCGTCCCTTGGCCCCCTGGCTGAGGGGGCTGGCACGGCGCAAGCCGTGACTGGGGGAGTGTCCCACCGTACATACGACACTCCCTCCGTCATTTGCTTCGCAAATGCCACCTCCCTCAAAGAGGGAGGCAAGGCTGCCTACAATAATTTTACAAATTACGCTGTTAGTATCTGTAAACTGACGGAGATTATACCGCAATAAAACAAAAATGAACCTACACTTTCTTTTACGAAAGATAGGTTCATCTTTTTTGAAATTCTTCGCCAGTAATTAGGTAATTGATAGATACATTATAATATTTCGACATGGCAACCAACAACGCCAACGACGGTTCCCGTTTGCCGTTTTCATAGTAGGACAATGCTTCACGAGAAATATTCAAATCCATAGCAACCTTCTGCTGATTTAATTTCCGCATTTTGCGAATATTTTTTAGCCCAATCATCCAATCACCTCTTGCATTTATTGTAACATTGTGTTACATTATTTATGTGACATTTTGTTACATAAAAAGAGGTGATATTTATGAAATTCTGTACCCATTGCGGTAAGCAAATCCATGACCAAGCTGTTTTTTGTATATATTGCGGCTGTCCTGTTGCAAGCGCAATTCCTCCCCATCATAAAACCGACCCCAAATCCATCAAACAAGCTGCTGACACTTCTATGATTCTGGGTATCATCGGTATTATAGCTGCTTGGATTTTTGCCCTAGCCGGCCATATTACATCCATTATTGGTATTGTCTACGGCTTAAAAGAGCAAAGAGAAACTGGCCATTCTAATGGTCTGATTTGCAGCATTATCGGTGAAGTTTGCTCAGTCTTCTCTTCTCTGCTCGGCATTGTCCTTTACTCCGGTCTATTTTAAACTAATTTTATATTATAATGTCAGCTCCAACTGAATTATAAAAGAAAGGTGAGGTATTCATGAAATACTGTCAGTATTGTGGCAAAGAACTTTTAAACGAAGCCATTTTCTGTCCCGGCTGTGGCTGTGCTGTTCAAACAACATATCCACAGGAATACGCCGTGGACAATACCGTCAGTGCAGGTTTGGTAGTTTTATCCGTACTCATACCCTTATTTGGTATAGTTTACTGGCCTGTCAAGTCAAAAACCCGTCCCAAATGTGCGCAAGCTTGTGGCATTGCCGCTATTATCGCATGGGTATTTTATATTTTCATCGGCATGTCATAGACTACACAAATAATACCAGCGGAGTGAAATTCACTCCGCTGGTATTATTTGTGCAAAACTATTGCTCGTTGGGGCGGTTATTGCCGCCCGTCAAGCCTTTAGAAGAACAGTTTGCGTTGGAGGGCTTCACGGGCGGAGCGGTGGATGGCCAAATAGATCAGACAGCCGCCCAGCAGGCACACCACCACCATAGGGTAGAAGGACCAGCCCACGAAGGGAATTTGGAAGGTGCGGCTCAGTAGCCATTCGATGATCAGCACCAGGACACCAAAGCCCATAATCGCGCCGCCGTACACAAACAGCTTACCCCGGCGCAGATAGTGCAGCAGCGCCACCATGGTACAGATCACCGCTGCCACCCCCAAAGTCACCGGCAGACCGAACCCCCAGAACCAACCGCCTTGGGTCTGCCAATCGATATAGGCCAAAAACAGTGCCACCGCTGCAAAATCGATGCCCAGAAACACCACAGGATTGGGCTTCTGGAACCACAGAGGCAGAAACACGATCACATAGGTTACTGTTAAGCCGCCGGCCACATAGCCAAACCAATCCAGCTTGCCGTCGGGCTGCAGATCAGAAACGCAGCTCAGTAACATAGGAATCAAAAACAACAGCAGCAAGATACCGCTGACGGCTCGTTTTTCAGACCCATATTGGGGCATTTTCTGTGCCGGGTACAAAGGCTCTGCGGGCGCACGGGTCAGTTCCGGATGGTACACCACCGTGCCGCACAGGGGACATTTTTTCTCTGTATCTTCCAGTTTTACACCACATTTTATACAATACACGTCTGCTCACCTCCCGGTTGATTGCTTTCCACGGTCACCGGAATCTTGTGTTGCTGCAACACCCCAAAGAAATGCCGTTCCAGCTCCGGTTCTTGAATATTACGAATGATATTGATATAGGCTGTATCTCCAAAAGAGGTCATACCCACATTATAAGGAGCAGATGCCTGTACACCCAGAATGAAATCCACACGCTCTAAATAGGATTCCATGATTTCCGGCACTTTCACCTGTCCCATATTGGACAGATTCAAGCAGGCTTTTTTCTCGCCCACCCGGTCAAAGACCGCCTTCATTACCATATTTTTAATAGGCAACGGGATCATACGCACCAGGGGGTTACGCTCATCGTTCACATTGGTGGCGATCACACGGCTCATGTGCTTGGCAGTAAACTCCGTTCCCATTTTATGGGCAATGACCTGGCAGATCTCCCGGAAGCTATACTCGCCCAACCGGGGGTCGATCTCCGGGATGGTATACATAGAAAAGTTCCGCAAAGTCTCACAGGGGAACAAATTTCTCAAATTGATAGGAATCAGCACCTTGATCCGCTTCAGGCGTTTGCCCGGGGCGGTTTTTTCTTTCTGCAGATTCCAAAGCGCCTGCATCATCACCGCATTCATAAACACCGTCAAGGTGGCATCATGGGCATGGGCTGCTGCCAGGGCCGCCTCCACCGGGATCTTAAAACAGGTCACATGGCAAAATCCGTTCGTTTCCTCTGTGCCGTACATATGCCATGCGTTGGTATCCTTCCGGGATGCGGTAACAGGACCTGCAAACCGAGGGAAGCAATCCTCCAGTTCCTCCTCCCGGGGCGGTGCATTGCGATCCACAATGCCATGCTCACAGGGGATGGAAATGCCGTATTTTTGCTCCAGGTACTCCGCCACCAGATTTTTCACAAAAATCAGGCCACCGGTACCGTCGGTGAGGGAGTGGAAGAATTCCACAGCGATCCGCTTTTTATAGGCAATCACACGCAGGGCGCACTGACCCAGCTCCTCTTTGTCCATGAACACCATGGGGTAGCTATATTCCTCCCGGATCTTGGGGGCTTCTGCCACCTGCTCCAGATAATACCAGAATGCGCCCTTTCGCAGACGGGCCGCAATGGAGGGAAACCGCTTCACCAGAACCTCCAGGGCAGATTGCAGCACCTGTACATCCACATCCTCCCGTAAATTCATGGAGATGCGGTACAGGTTACTCCAATTTTTCCGCATGGCTGCCGGATAGATCTTGGCAGCGTTATCCAATTTAACCCAGCGCAATTTTCGTTTCTCGTTGCCCATAGATACCATCCTCTCTTTCTGGGTTTGTGCGCTTTTATATTAGCACCATTTTCACCTTTCTTCCACCTAAATTTTCAAAATTTTTCTCTACCGGTAGTAGAGGTGGGATTCTACGGAAAATTTTTTGGCAGAATAGAAATTGGAATTTGCTTTTTTATCCAACTGCCGTTATAATGGAATGTACTATGACCTTTTAAGGGGTGTTTTTATGAAACTCAATTACAAACGCACGATTTTGGTGGGTTTTGCCTTTTTTCTGATCATGGCTTTCTGGCAAGCCTATGACAATTTGATTCCCCTAACTTTGACCAATAAATTCGGTATGTCCCAGGCTTGGTCCGGTGTGATCATGGCGCTGGATAACATTCTGGCGGTGGTGCTGCTGCCCCTGTTTGGTGCCATGTCTGACAAGCACAGAGGTAAGCACGGCAAGCGCAGTCCCTTCATTCTGGTGGGTACGGTTCTGGCGGTGATCACCATCATCACATTGGGCTTCGTGGACAATATGCAGCTGAAGAATATCCGGGAAGTTTCCAAGGTGGACGATCCTGCGGCTTTGACCCAGATTTACGAATCCCAGGGCAGCAAGACCCTGGCCACCCCCGATAATGAAAAATTTGTGCTGGAAGAAAAATTCACCTTAGAGCAATTCACCGCCATCCGCAGCGAATTGCCCGATGGTCAGGCTAACCCCCAGTATACCGCTTATGTAGCACCTGCCCAGCAGGCGCATATCTGGCAGCTGACCCAGCAGACCCCCACCGTATTGTACATTTTCATCGGTGTATTGCTGGCGGTGCTGGTTTCCATGTCCATATTCCGTTCCCCGGCGGTGGCGCTGATGCCCGATGTGACACCCAAGCCCATGCGCAGCAAGGGCAATGCGGTGGTGAACCTGATGGGTACTGCCGGTGGTATTCTGGTGCTGATTTTAGGTAAGATTTTCGCTACCTCCGCCGTGAAGAACAGCTTTATGAGCTATATTCCCTTCTTCGGTGTGGTGGGCGGCATTATGCTCATCAGCCTGGTGATCTTCCTGGTCACCGTCAAAGAGCCTAAATGGGCAGCCGAAATGCAAGCCCAGGAAATCCCCGAGACCAACACCCCCGTCGTCTCCACCGACAGAAAGCTGAGCCGTGGAGAAAAATCCTCCTTGATCCTCATTCTGGCATCCGTCGCCCTGTGGTATCTGGGCTACAATGCCATTACCTCCAAATATTCCGTGTATGCCAACCGTGTGCTGCACATGGACTATAACATGACTCTGCTTCTGGCACAGGGCGCAGCCATTGTAACCTATCTGCCTGTGGGTATGCTGGCTTCCCGTCTGGGTCGCAAAAAGACCATTCTGGCCGGTGTTCTCATGCTGGGTACTGCCTTTGGTGTGGCCAGCGGTCTGGATGCCAACAGCTCCCCGGTGGTGATCAATGCCATGTTCATTCTGGCAGGTATCGGTTGGGCGACCATTAACGTCAATTCCTTCCCCATGGTGGTGGAGCTGTGTTCCGGCAGCGACATCGGCAAATACACCGGTTATTACTACACCGCATCCATGGCGGCGCAGGCCGTTACCCCCTGGATCTCCGGTTATTTCATGGACACTCTGGGTATGCGTGTTCTGTTCCCCTACGCTACGATTTTCGTGGCATTGGCCTTTGTGACCATGCTTCTGGTCACCCATGGCGACAGCAAGGCTGCCCCCAAGAAGGGCTTGGAAGCCTTCCATACTGACGATTGAGGTAATTTATGACCTATATTTATATTGTACTGATTTCCGCTCTGGTACTGTTTGTTCTGTACATCCTGTCCACCCGGTGCAGCAAGGGCAAACCCAAACTGCGGCAATTCCGCAACTGGGCCTATGCCCACCGTGGTCTGCATAATATGACCCGTCCGGAAAACAGCCTGTCCGCATTCCGGGCAGCTGCCACCAAGGGATATGGCATCGAATTGGATGTGCATTTGCTCAAAGACGGACAGCTGGCGGTAATTCACGATTCTGCCCTGTCCCGCACCACCGGCGCACAGGGTCGCATTGAGGATCTGGAAAGCCACGATCTGTGGCATTACCGCTTAGAGGGCAGCTACGAGAATATTCCCACCTTGCAGGAGGTTTTGAGTCTGGTAGATAGCCGTGTGCCGCTGATCATTGAGCTGAAGGTGGCAGGTGTGAACTACGCACCCCTGTGCGAAGCGGTTTGCCAGCAAATGGAAGGCTACACCGGCCTTTACTGCATCCAATCCTTTGACCCCCGTGTGGTTCGCTGGTTTAGAAAGCACCGTCCGGATGTGATCCGTGGTCAGCTGACCCAGAATTTCTTCCACAGCAAAAGCGTGCCCTTTATTCTGCGGCCGCTGCTCACCGGTCAGATGCTGAATTTTCTCACCCGTCCCGATTATGTGGCTTACGAATTCCATCACAGAAAGCGTTTGAGCAACACCTTGATCAAGAAGCTGTGGGGTGTCTCCCGATTCTGCTGGGTAGTCACCTCCCGGGAGGAATATCAGACCGCCAGACGGGAAGGTTGGATCTGTATCTTCGAAGATTTTGAACCGTAAACACTTGGAGTTACTATGAAATTTGGTTTTTACACCCTGGGCTGCAAAGTCAACCAGTATGAAACGCAAGCTATGGCCCAGATCCTGCAGGATATGGGCCATAGCATTGGCGATTTTTCCGAAGCCTGTGATGGCTATATTATCAATACCTGCTCCGTCACCGCTGTGGCAGACAAAAAGAATCGGGCTGTGATCCGTCGCTGCCGAAAGTCTGCACCCACAGCGGTCATTGGTGTTTGTGGCTGCTATCCCCAACACGATGCCGCCGCCTGCGAAAAGCTGGGGGTGGAT
Source organism: Oscillospiraceae bacterium (assembly GCA_017549125.1). Lineage (GTDB taxonomy): Bacteria > Bacillota > Clostridia > Oscillospirales > Oscillospiraceae > Faecousia. The sequence goes on from JAFYVL010000027.1 coordinate 20,210, forward strand.
GTGATTGGCGGCAGCGGTCAGCGTGAGGATTTTATTCAAAGAATGCTAACCGCATGGGAAAACCGCCAGCATTCTGCGGTGGTGGACAACGCTCTGCGCCGTCGGGAATTTGAGATTCTCCCTGCCGGTGGCTTGGAGGGTCGTACCCGTGCTATGCTGAAGGTACAGGACGGCTGTGTGAATTTCTGCACCTACTGCATCATTCCCTACACCCGAGGTCCTATCCGCAGTGCGCCTTTGGAACTGGCGGTGCGCCAAGCCAAGGAATTGGCTGACCAGGGCTACCGGGAAATCGTGATCACCGGCATTGAGATCGCATCCTGGGGCGCAGATCTGCCGGGTAAGCCCCAGCTGGCGGAACTGATCCAGGCGGTCTGTGAAGCTGTGCCTCAGTTGCGCATCCGTTTGGGTTCTTTAGAACCGAGAATCATCACCGTCGAATTTTGTCGAAAAATGTCGAAATTCTCCAATTTATGCCCCCAGTTCCACCTGTCCATGCAATCCGGCTCTGACGGTGTACTGGCACGGATGAAGCGGAAATACGACACCGCCCGGTATTTAGAAAGCGTCCAATTGCTCCGGGAATACTTCCCCGGTTGCGCTGTGACCACGGATATGATCGTGGCATTCCCCGGGGAGACACAGGAGGAATTTGCAGAAAGTCTGGCATTCATCCGCAAATGCGGTTTTTCGGAAATGCATATTTTCCCCTACTCCCGTCGTCCCGGCACACCGGCTGATAAAATGCCCGGTCAGCACGACAATGCCACCAAGGAAGCCCGCAGTCGGCAGGCCATGGCGGTGGCAAAGGAAATGTCAGAAGCCTACCGAAAAGCACTCATCGGACAGACCCTACAGGTTCTTTTTGAAGAACCGGAGGGAGAACTGTTTACCGGTCATGCCCCCAATTATGTGAAGGTTTATGTCCCCGGTCAGGATCTGCACAACCAGATCCGCACCGTCACCGTCAAGGAACTGTATGCCGACGGTGTAATCGCTGAACTCTAAGGAGATACCCATGAAAGAATTTTTACGATCCATTCTATCCGCCTTAGGCGCATATTCCACCGGTACTGTGCTGCCGGCATTGCTATTGATGCTGATCGGCTTGGTGGTGATCCGGATCATTATGCATCTGGTTCATGCCATGCTCATTCGCAGCAAGTTGGAAAAAGCCGCTTATACCCTCATTAAATCCGCAGTTCGGGTAATTTTGTACCTGCTGCTGGCGCTGATGGTGGCATCCATGCTGGGCATCGACGTCAGCGGTGTGGTAGCCCTGGCCAGCGTACTGACCCTGGCGCTTTCCCTGTCTTTACAGAATGTGTTGACCAATGTGATCGGCGGCTTTGTGCTGCTCACCTCTCATCCCTTCAATTCCGGGGATTATGTGGAAATTGCGGGACAATCCGGCACGGTGATGGAGATCGGTCTGACCTATACCAAGCTGAACACCGCTGACAACAAGCTGGTGTCCATTCCCAATAGTGCCGTGACCGCTGCCCAGATCGTCAACTACTCCGCTAACGATCTGCGACGGGTGACCGTATCCGTAGCCGCATCCTATGATACCCCTGTGGAGGATGTACTGTCTGCTCTGTTGGAAGTGGCGGATATCCCCGGCGCAGCCCAAGATCCTGCACCCTTTGCCGGTGTGGAAGCTTACGAGGACAGCGCCATCCGCTACACCTTGCGGATCTGGTGTAAGAACGAACAGTACTGGGATATCCAGTTTGAAGCCAACAAACGGGTGAAGGACGTGTTCGACCAGCGTGGTATTGCCATGACCTATCCCCATCTGAATGTGCATCTACAGCAGAAGTGATTGCATTTTGTCTGCCCGAAGATTGCAATTATTCCCTTCTTTCGGGTCATAACATTGACAAGCAGAAATCCATTTTTTAAAATATTCTTACTTTATGTAATGGAGGCTAGATTATGAGTCAGTTAAAGATCGGTTGGGGCAAGCAGGAGCTGTCTACCACAGAGCCTATTCTGATCCCCGGTCAGATGTATATGCGTGTTTCTGAGGGTATTCACGATCCTCTGTACGCTACCGCCATGTGCGTGGACGGTGGCGAAGGCCAGGATGTGGTGATTTTCTGCACCGCGGACCTGGTGGTACTGCGTAACGGTGTCATTCAGATGACCCGGGATAAGGTGGCAAAGCTTTGCCCCGAAATTCCTGTGGAGAAGATCATCATGGGCGCAACCCACACCCATTCCGGCGGCTGTGTAAACGAAACACCGGAAAAGACTCCCGACGGCAAGGAGATTTATCCCGGCACTAAATACCGTGAATTTTTCACCGATCAGTGCGCTAAGGCCATTGTGCAGGCCTGGAATAACCGTGCAGATGCCGGTATGGCCTATGGCTACGGCTATGCGGTGGTTGCCCACTCCCGTCGTACCACCTATTGTGACGACTACTCCAAGAAGCAAAACTCCAATATTGCCCCCAATGGCCATGCGGTCATGTACGGCAAAACCAATGACGAGTGGTTCTCCGGCTACGAAGCAGGCGCAGACCATTTCATGAACCTGATGTTCACCTTTGATGCAAAGCAGAAGCTGACCGGTATCGTGGTCAACGTACCCTGTCCCAGCCAGCTGTCCGAGCATTTCACCAAACTGTCTGCAGACTACTGGCACAATGTCCGTGAACTGATTGCCAAGGAGTATGGCGAGGACGTGTTCGTACTGCCCCAGTGCGCCGCTGCCGGTGACCTGTCTCCCCGTATTTTACATTATTATAAGGCGCAGGCTCGCCGTATGGCTCTGAAATATGACCTGCACTACACCCCCGGCCCTGTGAAGGCCAACTCCGGCGATGAGTATGCCAAGGTCATGGGTGAGCGTTACGATATTGCCGAGCGAATTTGCGATGGTATCCGTGAGGTATATGCCTGGGCAAAGAAGGATATCTGCACCCAGTTGCCGGTGGTACATGAAGTGCTGGATATGAATCTGATGCGCCGCATGATCACCGACGAGGAAAAAGCCTGGTGTGAGCAGAACATCCAGGATATGAAGGATCAGATTCCCGACCAGGAAGGTGCTGATCCCGAGGTATTCCGCAAGGCCATGTCCCGATATAATTCCGTGAAGGGTCGTAACGAGCGTGCTATCAACCGCTATTATGATCAGCAGAACGAACCCAACTGGCCTGCACGAGTACACGTGGTCAGAATCGGTGATGTTGCCTTCGCCACCACGCGTTTTGAGCTATATATGGACTTTATGCACCGTTTGCAGGCAAGAAGCCCCTTTGTGCAGACCTTCGTGGTGCAGCTGGCTGGTGAAGAGGGCGGCAATTACCTGGCAACCGAGCGTGGCAAGCGCAACAAGGGCTATAGCGCATCCTTGTTCTGCAACATGGTCGGCCCGGAAGGCGGCCAGCAATGGGTGGAAAATGTGCTGGAAACCCTGAACAAAATCGCAGAATAATTTCCAATTTATCGCTCTGCCTCCCCTGTAGGGGAGGTGCCCCGAAGGGGCGGAGGGGTTTACGGAGATTGAGATCTGCTAACCCCTCAGTCACCTGCGGTGACAGCTCCCCTGCGAGGGGAGCCTTGAGCGCGCTAAGTTGAAATTTAATACGTTTCAGTACATAAAAAAACAGACCTGACGAAATGTCAGGTCTGTTTTGTTTTTCAAGAATTAGCCTTCGTTACGAGTCTGAGCGAAGCACTCGCTGCAGAACACGGGACGGTCAGTCTTGGGCTGGAAGGGAACCTTTGCCTCGCCACCGCAACGTGCGCAGGTAGCAGTAAAGAACTCACGGGGTGCACGGGCGTTGTTCTTGCGAGCATCGCGGCAGGCCTTGCAGCGCTGGGGCTCGTTCTGGAAGCCACGCTCAGCGTAGAACTCCTGCTCACCGGCAGTGAAAACGAATTCGTTGCCGCACTCTTTGCAAACTAAAGTCTTGTCTTCGTACATTGGATGTTACCTCTCTTTGGTTAAATAGATCCCCGTGACGACCGCCATTTTGACTGGTATTACGCAGGGTAGATTAATATATGGTACAAAGTACCACAAATTGGATTATACACAGGCTTTTTCCAAAAGTCAATGGTTTTTACAAGGATTTTTAGGGTTTTTCCCCTTAAATATCAAATTTCTCCTGTCCGTCGTAGGCAATATGCAAATGATCGTATGCCAAAGCGGTCACGCAACGACCTCTGGGGGTACGGGTCAGGAAGCCCAGCTGCATCAAATAGGGTTCGTAAACATCTTCCAGGGTCACCGCTTCTTCACCGATGGTGGCCGCCAGGGTCTCCAGACCCACAGGGCCGCCGCCGTAATTGCGGATGATGGCGGTGAGCATTCTGCGGTCGATCACATCCAGACCCAGATGATCCACTTCCAGACGGGACAGCGCCAGATCCGCAGCTTCCTTGGTGATCACACCGTCGGCCATCACCTGGGCAAAGTCACGGACACGGCGCAGGAAACGGTTGGCGATTCGGGGAGTGCCACGGCTACGGGATGCGATCTCCATAGCGCCCTTGGGATCGATCTCCATACCCAGGATGGTGGCGGATCGGGTGACGATCCGTGCCAGCTCCTCGGGGGTATACAGTTCCAGACGCAGGCTCACACCGAAGCGGTCACGCAGAGGGGCAGACAGCTGTCCGGCTCTGGTGGTTGCACCGATCAAGGTGAATTTGGGCAGATCCAGGCGGATGGAGTTGGCGGAAGGGCCTTTGCCCACAATGATGTCAATGGCAAAATCCTCCATGGCAGGATATAGGATCTCCTCTACCACACGGTTCAGCCGGTGGATCTCGTCAATAAACAGAATGTCGCCGGGATTCAGATTGGTGAGCAATGCGGCCAGATCACCGGGCTTTTCAATGGCAGGGCCGGAGGTAATGCGGATATTCACACCCATCTCGTTGGCAATGACACCTGCCAGCGTGGTTTTACCCAGGCCGGGAGGGCCATACAAAAGGGTATGATCCAAAGGCTCGTTACGCAGACGGGCAGCTTCAATATAAACAGACAAATTGCCCTTGGCCTTTTCCTGTCCGGTGTAATCCGACAGCAGCTTGGGGCGCAAGCCCACTTCTCCTGCGTCCTGGGGCGCATAGGTAGGAGAAATCATGGGTACGGTTTCAAATTCCTGAGAAAAATCCAAACTCATAGCTTACCCCTTCATGACCATAGCCTTCAAGGCATGGCGAACCATTTCTTCTGTGGTAGCGCTGGGGTCTACACCCTTCAGCGCGCTGTGGATCTCTGCGGCAGAGTAGCCCAATTCCTGCAAAGCGGCGGTTGCCAGCTGGGCATTGCCCTGGGCGGTGGGCGCAGAAATGGTAGGACCGGAGAAATCCAGCTCCATACTGCCGCCGCCAATTTTATCCTTCAGTTCCAGAATAATACGCTGTGCCAGCTTCTTACCCACACCCTGGGCGGCGGTCAGCAGCTTCTCATCCCCGGACATGACACCCAGGGTAAAGTTTTGCGGGCCTGCGGCCAGAATGGCCATGGCCGCTTTCGGGCCAACACCGGTTACGGAGGTCAGCAATTCATAGCAACGCTGCTCCTCCCGGTCGATAAAACCATATAAATCGAAGGCATCCTCACGGATGGACTCGGTAATAAATAATTTTGCAGGCTTGTCCAGCTTTAACTGGGCAGCGGTATAGGCGGTCACGCGACAGCCGTAACCCACGCCGTTGCAATCAATGACCGCAAGACCGGGCTCTAAAACCGCCACAGATCCGGAAACATAATAAAGCATAAGTCTCTCCTTTATTTTGCATTCTGCATTCTGCAATTTGCATTTGCCAGCAACGAAGTGCTGGCACGCGCATGGCACAGGGCGATGGCAATGGCATCAGCCGCGTCATCGGGCTTGGGCATTTCCTTTAAGTGCAGTAGCCGTTTGGTCATATCCTGTACCTGGTGCTTGGTGGCATTGCCATAGCCAACCACCGCTTGCTTCACCTGCATGGGCTTATAGGAAGTCACTTCCAGACCCGCCTGGCGAATGGCCAGCAGCATCACACCACGGCTTTGGGCAACGCCAATACCGGTGGTCACATTCTGACCGAAGAACAGTTCTTCCATAGCAACCGTATCCGGCTTAGAAAGTTCCAGAAGCTGACGCATATCCTCGTAGATAATTTCCAGCCGGGCAGAAAAATCCATACCGGCGGGGGTGGTGATCGCACCACAGCGAATCAGTTGACAATTTCCACGATCCGCCTCAATCAGGCCAAAACCTGTGATTCCATACCCCGGATCAATTCCCAATATTCGCATGCCATCACCTCCTACACCATATAATAACACATTTGTTTTAATTTGCAAACACAAATTCAAATTTATCGCACACAAGGCTCCCCTCGTAGGGGAGCTGTCGCGAAGCGACTGAGGGGTTAGCAGATCTCAATCTCCGTAAACCCCTCCGCCCCTTTGGGGCACCTCCCCTACAGGGGAGGCAAAGCGGAAAATTGGAATCTTTGTACATAATTTTCACTTTCGTGGAAATACTTTCATTAAACGAGGTGGGAATATGGAAAAGTTTGAATGCAGCACAAAAATTTACACCGGCTGTGGGGCTTTGGATGCCTTGGGTCATCTGCAGATCCGCAGGCTGTTGGTGGTCACAGACCCCTATTTTATGAAAAGTGGCACAGCCAATACAGTGGCGCAAAAGGCAAAAGCGGAGAAAACCGAATTTTTTGACGGTGTAAAACCAGACCCTTCTGTGGAACTGGTGGCACAGGGTACAAATCTGGTGCGGCAATTCCAGCCGGATACCATTGTGGCTTTGGGTGGCGGTAGTGCCATGGATTGCGCCAAGGCCATGGCCTATTTCGGTGGAGGCAACCCACGGCTGGTAGCCATCCCCACCACCTCCGGTTCTGGCTCTGAGGTGACGGATTTTGCCATCTTGACCCACAACCGGGTCAAGCACCCTCTGATCCAGGAAAACATCCGCCCTTCCGTGGCCATTCTGGACGAGGATCTTTTACAGGCATTGCCTGCCGGGCTGGTTGCAGATGCCGGATTCGATGTGCTGAGCCATGCATTGGAGGCTCTGGTTGCCACCCATGCCACAGGCTTTACCCGGGCGCTGGCAACGGAAGCCTTCTGCGTAACCTTCACCCATTTAAAGGCATCCTTCCGGGGGGAGCTGTCTGTTCGAGGTAAGATCCACGAAGCCGCCACCATGGCCGGAATCGCCTTCAGCCAAGCCGGTTTGGGTGTCTGCCACGGTCTTTCCCATGCTTTGGGAGGGGCATTCCATGTACCCCACGGACGGCTCAATGCCATCTTACTTCCGGCGGTGGTGGGATGCAACCAATCGACCCACCTCTATGGCGCATTGGCAAGGCAGGTTGGCTTGGGTGGCAGTACGGATACCATGGCTGTGCGGAATTTGAAGAACGGTTTGATCCGTCTGCGTCGGGAACTGCAGTTACCTGGCTCGCTCCTGGAAGCCGGGATTTCCCGAACCCAGCTGATCCAGCACCGACAAACCCTTATAGATGCCGCTCTGAAAGATCCCTGTTGTAAGACTAACCCTGTACCGGTGGATGCCCCATTCGTCACCGAACTGTTGGATGCGGTGTCCCATGGCTGAGAAACTGCGCTCTCTGGGGCTGGATGTGGGGACGACCACCACCCAGCTGATTCTCTCAGAATTGACGGTAGAAAATAAAGCCGGGGCATTTGCCGTACCCCAAATGCAAATCACCAACCGGAAGATCCTCTACAAAAGTCCTGTGTATTTCACACCCCTATTGGACGAATCCCATGTGGATGGGGCGGCCATCCGGGAGATTGTAGAGAAGGAGTACACCCAGGCTGGTATTGACCGAACCGAAATCCATACCGGTGCCATTATCATCACCGGAGAGACCTCTCGAAAAGATAATGCCCGGCGGGTGCTAGAGGAGCTGTCCGGCTTTGCAGGTGATTTTGTGGTGGCCACCGCAGGCCCGGATCTGGAAAGTGCCCTGGCGGCCAAAGGCGCAGGTGCGGTGCAATATTCCCAGGACACAGGCAAGACCGTATTGCACATGGATATCGGGGGTGGAACTGCCAATCTGGCTTTGGTCGAAAAAGGTCGAATTGTATCTACAGGGTGCTTAAATGTAGGTGGAAGGCTCATAAAACGGTCAAACTCCGGACAAATCACCTATATTTCTCCGGTACTGAAGGGTCGTACCCATTTAGCGGTGGGAGACACCCCCTCGGTCAAGGAAATACAAGAGCTCGCCGGCATGCTCAATGAGGCTTTGGAAATGGCCGCCGGTCTGCGACCGGCAACGGAGCTTCTGACCCATTTCCTCACCCGGGAAGCCGCCGCCCCTTGGAAAATTCCCCAGGCAGAGGTCATTTCTTTTTCCGGGGGTGTGGCAGATTGCATCCAAAATCCCACGGGATTCTTTGGGGATATGGGGCCGGAACTGGGTGCGGCCATTGCAGGGGGTCGATTGTGCCAGGGACAGTATATGCTGGGGACAGAGACCATCCGGGCAACGGTGATCGGTGCAGGTAGCCATTCCACCCAGCTATCGGGCAGTACGGTGTATTACGACCATGTGGATCTGCCCATGCAGAATTTGCCGGTGGCGGTACTCACAGAATGGGAACAACAGGATGCACACATCATCCGTCAGCGGATACGGGAAAAGGATGCTCCCATTGTGGTTCTGGCCATTCCCGGCTATGATGCCCCTCATTATCACCAGATCACCGCCCTGGCGGATGTGATTTATGAAGCGGTGGGCAACGATCCCCTGTTTCTATGCACGCCCCAGGACATGGCAAAAGCCCTGGGGCACAGGCTCAGCTTGCTCCGTGAATCCCATGCGCCCATTTTATGTATTGACCGTCTGGAACTGTCCCCGGACAGCTTTCTGGACATCGGTCACCCCATAGGGTCTGCCCTACCGGTGGTCATCAAAACCTTGATACTAAATCAACAATAAATTCAAATTTATCGCACAATCCGGTAGGGCGGGGGCTTGCTCCCGCCTAAAATGTAAAACCAACACGAATGCTGTATTTTACTGCGGCATGGCGGGAGCAAGCCCCCGCCCTACGGCGCCCTAACGGAACGACAAATTGGAATTTGAAGGGAGTTTGTATGAAACTAAAAACGACATTGTTGGGAAAAACATATATCTTTCAAGATTTGAAAGAGGTATTGGCTAAGGCCAATGAGGAGAAAACCGGTGACAAGTTAGCCGGGTTGGCCGCAGAAAATGCCCAGGAGCGAATCGCCGCCAAGGTGGTTCTGTCCTCGGTGACCATGGCAGATCTGCGAAATTCTCCGGCTGTGCCTTATGAAATTGACGAGGTCACCCGAATCATCCAGGACGATGTGAACGAAAAGGCTTTTGAGAAGATCCGCAACTGGACGGTGGCGGAACTGCGGGAATGGATTCTCAGCGAAAACACCACCGGGGCAGATATCCGGAAAATGAGCCGGGGTCTGACCTCCGAAATGGTGGCGGCGGTAGCAAAGCTGATGAGCAATCTGGACTTAATTTATGCCGCCAATAAGATCAAAATCACCGCCCATTGTAATACCACCATCGGTCTGCCGGGTACGCTGTCCTGCCGCTTACAGCCCAACCACACCACCGACGATCCGGACGGCATCACCGCCTCCGTATTGGAGGGCTTAAGCCTGGGCGCAGGGGATGCGGTAATCGGTCTAAACCCGGTGACGGACTCCCCGGAACAGGTGGGTAAGGTACTGCGGCGATTCCAGGAAATCAAAGAACATTGGGAAATTCCCACCCAGATCTGCGTATTGGCACATGTAACCGCCCAGATCCAGGCGGTAAAAGCCGGTGCGCCCTGTGATCTGATCTTCCAATCCATTGCCGGTTCTCAGAAGGGCAACGAAGCCTTCGGTTTCAGCGCCCAGACCCTGGAAGAAGCCCAGCAGCTTCTGCAGACCCAGGGTACAGCCCAAGGGCCGAACGTGATGTATTTTGAGACCGGCCAGGGCTCAGAGCTGTCCTCCGATGCCCATTTTGGCACAGACCAGGTGACCATGGAGGCTCGATGCTATGGCTTTGCCAAGCGGTTCTCCCCCTTCCTGGTGAACACGGTGGTGGGCTTTATTGGACCGGAGTATCTTTACGATGCTAAGCAGGTGACCCGGGCAGGTCTTGAGGATCATTTTATGGGCAAGCTCACCGGCATTTCCATGGGTTGCGATTGCTGTTACACCAACCACATGAAGGCAGACCAGAACGATATTGAAAATCTGGCGGCGCTACTGACCATGGCTGGCTGTAACTATTTCATGGGCATTCCCCATGGTGATGACATTATGCTCAATTACCAGACCACCGGTTTCCGGGAAACAGCCACCTTGCGGGAACTGACCGGAAAGACTGCCATCCCGGAATTTCAGCAATGGCTGGAGAAAATGGGCTTTCTGGAAAACGGCAAGCTGACCGGCAAAGCCGGCGACGGCTCTTGCCTGTTATTTTAATAAAACATCAATTTATCGCACACAAGGCTCCCCTGCAGGGGAGCTGTCGCGAAGCGACTGAGGGGTGTAAATGCCAACATTTATGCGGATTTAACAACACCCCTCCGCCCCTTCGGGGCACCTCCCCTACAGGGGAGGCAAAGCGGAAAATTTTTAATTATCAAGGATCAACTTAAATGCGCCGTAGGCACCGGCATCGTTGCCCAGGGTTGCCAAGGCAAAGCGGACATCCTTGGCGGCATGGAAAACATACTGGTCAAAATATTTTTTAGCACCGTCCAGCAGACATTGACCGGCTTTGCTGACACCGCCGCCTAAAACCACAACCTCGGGGTTGATCACATTGCAGACATTTGCCAGGAATTCGCCCAGGTAAGCATAGACCTGCTCCAGAATTTCCAGAGCCAATGCGTCCTTAGCATTGCCGGCATCGAACACATCCTTGCAGGTGAGATTTTCCATGCTTCTCAGGCAGGAGGGGGCGTCGGACTTTGCCAAAAATTGCTTGGCAATGCGCACCACACCGGTGGCAGAGCAATACTGCTCCACACAGCCACGCTTGCCACAGCCGCAGGTGTCGGTCTCGTCACGGTTCAAGACCATGTGACCGATCTCGCCGCCGGCACCGTGGACACCGGCCAGAGCCTTGCCCTCGATAATAATACCGCCGCCAACGCCTGTACCCAGGGTAGCCATGACCACATTTTCACAGCCTTGGCCGCCGCCCTTCCAGCTTTCACCCAGGGCAGCCACATTGGCATCGTTACCGGCCTGGACAGGCATGCCGGTGAGCTTACTCAGTTCCACCTCAATATTAAACACGCCCCAACCCAGGTTGATGCACTTATTCACCACACCACGGGTACTGACAGGGCCGGGAACACCGATGCCGATACCAATGAGGGTATTGCGGTCGATGTTGTTTGCAGAAATGTAAGACTGAATGGAAGCGGCAATGTCCGGCAGAATATTTTCACCGTTGTTGGTGGTGTTTGTGGGGATCTCCCACTTATCCAGCATATTGCCATCCGTATCAAAATAGGCGATTTTTACAGTGGTACCGCCCAAATCCACACCAAAACCATATTTCATCTGATAACCTCCTATGTGTTTGTGTTGATTATACTATTATATTCATAAAAAAGCTACTGCAAATTCCAATTTTTCGCACTAAGGCTCCCCTCGTAGGGGTAAGCGAAGCGCAGTCGGCGGTAGTGAATGACAGTCCGGTGGACTGTCAGAGCCGCCGACCGGGCTCGCCTCAGCGAGCTGTCGCGAAGCGACTG
>JAFYVL010000028.1 GCA_017549125.1 Oscillospiraceae bacterium
CGGTGAGCCACAGGTCATAGCCGATATCCGCAATCTGTGCCTGCACAGCTTCATCACCACGGAACTGCGCCTTATAGCCGAAGCCGGTAGTTGCAGTATCCAGGCTCACATGGGTGATACCCACATAGTAGCGGTGGGGTGTGTACACACCGTTTTCACCGATGACCATATATTTCTTGTCTTCAAGCTCAACGAATTTCTCCACAGAGCCGGTAACAGCTGCGCTGCCCTTGGTGCCACTATAGGTAGCAGTAGAATCGATCAGATTCAGCTTTGCACCCTCAGAAACGGTCACATTGGACAAGCTGTAGCCTGCCAGATCAATGGTCACATCATTATTGATAACAATAGCTTCGTCAGTGTTCTTCAGAATCTTGACGATCTCACCGTTTGCGTTAGCTGCTGCCTCGGTAACGGTTTCGTAGCTAGTAAGGCCAACCAAAGCAGAATACTTATTCTCCTGCTTGGGCAGCTCCAGGGTAAACGTACTCTTGGTGTCATACTTGCCAAGTCGTGTAGAGTAGTAGGACACTTCGCATTGTGTTCCATCTTCATTGAAGCGGAGGATGCCTAGCATTCCCAACCGCTGGGAGGTGTCGTTGGTTTGTACATCCATCAGCATCTGATGAACACTGTTTCCGTTTTCCCCCTTATCGGTTCGTCTAACAATATTGGGATGGGAGGCATGTCCGCAAACTGACATTATCACATTTTCGTGTTTGGACAACAGATCACTCCAAAGATAGGGACGGCCTATACTTCCCGCACTGGGCATATAACTATGGGTCATCATGATAACCTGATGGTTCGGATGCTGTGCGATGACCTTATTTGCCCATTCGACCGCATCGTCACGAGGCACATACTCTAAGGCTAGAACCAGATACTTATTTTCGTTAACCTCAAAGGCTTGCCAAATATTAGCAGACAGATCTTCCTCACCCTGATCTCTTGACAATGCGCCAAAGTCTGTAGCATAACTTTCAAACAATCTCAGCGGGAAGTACTCACTCATGAGCTTCAAATGTGTTCTTTTGCCGTAGCCGTCATTCCAACCGTTATTGGTATCATAGTCATGGTTACCGGGAACTGCAATAAAAGGCAAATCAGAAGGTAACAGCTCCCATGCGGCTTTACTGGCTTCCCACTGGGTAATGTTGCCACAGTTATCCGCCATGTCGCCCACATTGAGAACCATCTGAATGTTCTCTTTTTCCCGGTTGTCAGCGATCCACTGATACATATTATTCAGAACATCGGGAGAATAATGGGAAAGTATCTGTTGATCCGGGATCACAACAATACTATAGCTGCCGGGTTCATGGGTTTCTGCTACAAGGTTTTGTGCATTTGTCCAGGGTATCACAGTATTCTCATTTCCGGACAGATCTGCAAAGGTATTATCGATCTTCTCATTCAAAGGCAGATTGATCAGCAATCCTTCTCTGGGCTGGGTATACTGGGTTTTCATGCTACTACTGATCTCGTCCGCAGTTAGCGCACGATCCCACATTCTAACATCCGCTACCCAACCCAACAGGGAGCTGCTGCCAACCTGAAATAGATTCCGAGGTGTTACATGGTCAGGGATGGTAACTTCCTGTAGGCCTGCCTCTGTCCAGATTTGCATCTGGTGACCGTTAATATAGCAGATAACCGTATCATTTACCACATCCATGGTATATGCCACATGAATCCACTGCCCAATGCGCATATCAGCATCTACCACATAAGTATTCGTAGTGACAGACAAGTCTGCGTTTTCCATAGCATAAGTTAACTGGAGGCTTCCTCCGGGAATCATTTCCATGGAAATTCTGGGCGCACGGGTGGTGTTACCAATAATATTCCCTTTTGCATTGTCGTTTACACCAGCTGGAATTTTCACCCATGCTTCCAAGGTGTAAGGTGAGCTACTCAAATCATTGGAAAGTTTCCAGGTATTAGAATCTGTTCCAAAGCTATATCCGGTATTATCGTAGTTTACGGTATCTTGAGGAATTGGCAGTTTTTGAGAAGGGCCGTCAATATGCCAAGGAACATTCTCTTCACAAACAACTTTCAAATTCCGGTACTCAACACGGGAACCGTTGACCCAGAAACCCAATTGACCTTCCCAGTTTTCCATATCAAAAGAAGTGCTGGCGGTCATAGTTGCAGCTTCTGTTGTCCGTGCGGTGACCGTAGCATTGATCATTCCATCCTCAAACTCGAGCTTCACATCGATGTTATTTCTCTTTCTGTTTGTTCCGGTGGTAAAAAAGTCAGCAGCATCCACAACCACGCTACCGGTCATCAAAATACGGCAATCATTATAATTTGCCTGGGTATTCCAATAGCTTCCTGTATCCACATTAAACTGGGATGTATCATTAAATAAGGAAATACCACCCCAGTTTCTCGCCGTCGAACCGGATAACTGGGTATAGGAAATCGACTTAATATTCTTAAAGGTCTGGTTTAGAGAAACAAGCTTTTCATGATGAATACCGGAGCCTGTACCTTGCACTACCAAACCATTACTGCCCAAAGTAGCACTTCCGCTGCCGTCAGGTACCGTAAATTGGTCCGCCTCGGAAGAATTTATTGCCCAACTGTAGGTAGTGGTCGTCTTGGCATTAGTATCGTATACGATCTTCAGATTGTCATACATGACCTGAGAGCCATGAACCCAGAAGCCCAGCTTGCCCTCCCAGCCGTTCATATTAAAGGGGGCACTATGTGTCATGGTTGCGGGTTCATCTGTCAATCGAGTTACTGTCGCAGTTACATTACCGTCAGCAAAGGTCAATGTAACATTAATATTGTTTCTGGTCCTGCTGGTGCCAGTGGTAAAGAAATCCGCTGTGGACACATTATCTACACCGGTCATCTGAATCAGGCAATCATTATAATTTACCTGGGTATTCCAATAGCTTCCTGCATTAACCGTAAAGGTCTCCGTATCATTATACAGGCAAATGCCGCCCCAGTTTCTGGAGGTCGTACCGGACCGGATATCAAAAGAAATAGATTTAATATTTTTCAAATCTCTTTCCAGCGTAATCAGTTTTTGATGGTGGATGGAGTTAGCGGTGCCCTGCGCCAACAAGTAGGCGCCACTAAAGGATGCTTTCCCGTCTCCCTCGGGAATAGAAAAGTCAGTTGCCTGTGCAGCGGAGTTCAAATCCCAAATCAGAGTACCATCAGGGAGAGTCTCTTCATAAATAAAAGTTAAATTATCAAAGCAGGTATCAGAGCCATATGTACGTAGACCGATCTGTCCCTGAAGGGCAACAGCGTCATATTCATACATATACTGCACATACTTTGCAGGATTGCTCACCAGACTCAGGGTCAGCAGAACCACATCTGAGCTAAAGGTCAGCTTCAGGTTCAGCGGCTCCTTCGTACCCTTGAACAGCGCATTGCCGTTTCCGGTTTCGGAGATCTTTGTGCTGATACGGGTCCAGCCGTTATTAAACCGACCCTGCACGATATCAATACGATTGATAGCATCGGTCCAACCAGCAGGATCATAATCTGATTGGATTAAAATAGCCTGAGAGTTGATCCCGTCCTGCGCATCGGTGGCATCAGACGCGCCAAAATACAGACCAGCATAAATGACACCGGACTCACCGGGGATCAGGTCCACGGAAACGGAATGATAATCCGCAGGTGCCTGATTGAGAATTGCCTTCAATTCTCCCGCTGTACCGTTGGGCCTTAGCATGCCATCCGCCACAGTAAAGGCGCTGGTGCCGGATTGATACAGGGTGAAGTCAGCAAGCTGGGTTTCGTCAGAAAAGTCCCAAGTCTTTGTAGCCGGGATCGTCTGACCGGTAGCTTCTGTCTGTTCCTCGGTGGAAGGCACCGTTTCCGTGGGATTTTCTTCTACTGTGGCTTCCTCCGCGCTGACGGGGAGAATGGGTACTGCCATAGGCACAACCATTGCCAGGGTCAAAAGCAGAGCCAGGAATTTGCGTAATTTCATGTGTTTTCCTCCTTAGTGTGGTTGATTTCGGCGGGAGCAAGCCCCCGCCCTACGAGGATATGTTTAGACGGTGTGGTCATCGCCCCTGCAAGGGACACCGCTTCGGTCACGGCATTCGCCGTGCCTCCTTCCCCAAAAGAGAAGATATGTGGGTGCGGGAAGCAGAAAACGGTACGGATTTCCGGATCTGTACCGTACTACAACCCCGTCAACCGTATGTTTTCTACTTTTTACAATTCCTGCCTTTTGTATAGAAAACTGCCAATTGTATTGCACCAAAACAGCAAGATTGATCGGCGAAATACACAAATAGCACACAAAATTCCCCCATCCTTCTGTATTAGAATACCACAATTGACAATTCCATTTCAATATGTTATACTTCTCAAAACTGCGTTTTTCTACTTTTTAGAAAGGTTGTTCATCATGAGGGTTATACAATCCGGATATAATTATCAAGAAAAAACGAGCTTTAATGTTGAACGCAACAGTGGGATCGAAAATTACTTATTACTGATCATTCGATCCCCGGGACGTATTATTCTAAACGATCAGACCCACTATATAAAGGGAAATAATGTGATCGTATACCGTAAAGGGAGTCCACAGTATTTTGCTGCCCACAACACAGCATTTGTAAACGATTGGGTGCAATTTGACCTGGACCGGGAGGATCTGATCTTCTGTGAAAGCAACAGAATCCCCTTTGATACCATTCTGGAGTTTACCGATGTTTATCCGCTATCGCGCCTTGTGGAGCTGCTTTGGAATGAACGGTGGCATAAGCATCCACACTCTGAAGAATCTAAAACTCTTCTACTTCGGCTATTGCTTTTGAAGCTATCCGATCTTATCCTTTCGAAAACAACCGTTTCCTCCCATTACACAATCGAACTGATGATCCTACGGCGTGACATATCCAATTCCCCTCAAAAGGATTGGAGGATTGAGAATATTTGCAAATTATTATCTATCAGTCCTTCCTATTTGCATTCCCTCTATAAACAATTGTTCAACACCACCGTAAAGGAGGATGTGATCGCAAGCCGGATCGCCCACAGCAAGCAGCTGCTTTCCAACACCAACCATAGCATTGCAGACATTGCCCATATGGCGGGATATGATAACGACGTGCATTTTCTGCACATCTTTAAGAAGAAAACCGGATTTACTCCCAAGCAGTACAGAAAAATGGCCTCTACACATTTGGTCCTATAAGACAGCAATCGCCAGATGGCAAAATGCCATCTGGCGATTATTCTTGGAAAGTGCGCTTTCCCATGCAGCAATGACGGTCTCCGCAGGGTTGTCTGCATGGTAGATCCGCTTGTCAATACCAACCATAATATTGCGACCATTTCCCGTATGGTGGGGTATGAAAACGATGTGCATTTTATGTACATTTATAAGAAGAAAACCGGCTTCACTCCTACCCAATACCGAAGAGCCTCAATCTCTTATTTCAGATAATACAAATTCCCCGCAAAAGCAGGATGTTTTTCCTACCTTTTGCGGGGAATAATATTTTTTCTTATTCTCCCTAACAATTGACTGACATAGAACGAAAATTTAACAATGTCGGAACGCTGGGGACAGCGTTCCCTACAACAGACAGGGCAAGCAATCATCAATTTTGTGTTTTGATGATCACCTGCTTTCTGATGCTCTGACGGACCTGGCTCAGAAGTCATGAGTCAGGTCCGTTATTTATGTATTTTTAACCTTCCAGCGTTTGCATCAGGGCTTCTGCGCAAAGGATACCGTCAATGGCAGCGGACATAATGCCGCCTGCGTAGCCTGCGCCCTCGCCTGCAGGATACAACCCCTTCAGCGATACCGCCTGCTTATCCTCGCTGCGTACAATGCGAACCGGAGAGGAACTACGGGTTTCCGGTGCTGTCAGAACGGCATCTGCATCTGCAAAGCCGGACAAATTCTGATCCAGCATGGGAATGGCTTTTTCCAGCGCATCCGTGATCTTGGAAGGCAGAACCTCGTGCAGGTCACACCAGGTAACGCCCGGACGATAGGTGGGTTTTACTTTTCCCGGTCCCTGGCTTGGTTTGTTGTTCAGGAAATCCCCTACCCTTTGTGCCGGGGCGTGATAATTCTTACCGCCCATGCGATATGCCGCTTCCTCAATATCCCGTTGCCATTGCACACCGCCCAAGGGGCCTTCAAAGGGAAAGTCCTTAGGATTCAAGGTAACCAGCAATGCCGCATTCGCATTCTGGCCGGCACGGTCAGAATAGCTCATGCCGTTGGTAACCAAACGGCCTTCCTCAGATGCAGCAGCAACCACATAGCCACCGGGGCACATACAGAAGGTATACACCGTCTCATCTTCCAGATGTTTCACCAGCTTATAATCCGCAGGCGGCAAAACCGGATCATTCTTTCCATATTGGGCTTCATTAACCTTTTCCTGTAAATGCTCAATTCGCACACCCATAGAGAAAGGCTTGGCTTCCATGGAAATGCCCATATCATAGAGAGTCTGGAAGGTGTCTCTTGCACTATGACCGATAGCCAGAACCACCCGATCACAGGATATCATCTCCTGTCCGTTGATCTGTAAGCCGGTCACACAGCCGTTATCTTCCAACAACTCAGTGACCTGCGCATGAAAACGCACTTCACCGCCCAGACTAACGATCCGCTGACGAATATTCTGTACCACATTCAGTAGCACATCCGTACCTACATGGGGTTTGGCATCAAAGAGGATCTCCTCACCTGCACCAGCTGCCACCAGTTGTTCCAGAATCCACCCAATACGGGGATTATTGACACCGGTATTGAGTTTACCATCGGAAAATGTACCTGCGCCGCCCTCACCGAACTGCACATTACTCTTGGGATCTAACTGACCTGTGGAAAAGAACTGTTCCACCTTTTCATGGCGACTCTGGGCATCCTCGCCACGCTCCAGCACCAGAGGACGCAGGCCCGCCTGTGCAAGAATCAATGCCGCAAACATACCTGCTGGGCCAAAACCCACAACCACAGGACGATGCGCCGGATCTGCATTGGTTCTGGGGGGCTTGTAGAAGCTCACCGGTGCAATACCTGCCCGTTTTGAGCCGCATTGCTTCAAAATCTTCGCCTCGTTGCCATCCACCTTCACATCTACAGTATAAACAATTCGAACATCCGGTTTTTTTCTGGCATCTACAGATCGTTTTACAATGCGAATACCACGAATTTTCGAATTGGATACACGCAACAGGCGAGCAGCTTCATAGGATAACTGCGCCACATTATGCTCAGGAGGGAGCGAAATTTCTCTAATTCTGATCATGCTTTATCCTTTCCTGCGCTAAGACCAGCCAAGCGACCGGACGCCCATGCCCATTGCAGATTGTATCCACCACAATCTCCATCAACATCCAACACTTCGCCACAAGCATATAGTCCAGGCATCAGTTTACTTTCCATGGTATTGGAATCAAATTGTTCTGTGAATATGCCACCAGCAGTTACCTGCGCACTATCCATCCCCAATGTTTCCGTTAAAGAAATCTGGAATGCCTTGCAAAGTTTGGCCAAAGTCACCAATTCCTCTGTATGCAACTGACCGACCAAGCGATTACCGTTAATACCGGCAGATTTTACCAACACTTTACCTAAACGATTATGAAGGATTCCGGTCAACAATTCCTCAGCACAAATTGGCAGTATGCTCTTACGTTCCAACAACCGAACAATCTGTTCCACAGTCAGTTCCGGTAAAAAATCCAACCACGCTGTCCATTCTCCAATGCCGCAACATACATCACGGGACACCTCAAAGACAACAGGTCCGGAAATACCATATTCGGTAAACTGCAGTTCACCTGTGCTTTCGCTGACAATCTCTTGATCACGGGCAATGCGAACATAGCAATTCGAGCGCACACCCTTCAGCGCTACCACTCCGCCCCAGCTACTTTTGATCTGAACCAATGCCGGTCTTAGGCGAGTAGACTTATGTCCCAGCTTGCCCAGCAATTTATAACCGGACATTGTTCCCCCAAGCTTCGTACCAGCCAATCCACCGCAAGCAATAATCAACTTATCGCAGGCAAAGGTCTCCTCGCCGTTGGTCACATGATACTGGTCATCTGCAAAGCGGACTTTTTGAACATCAAAGCCCAAATATTGGGTAATATTATCCCGTTCTAAAGCAAATCGCAATACATCCACAACGGAATTGGCCTGATCTGAGTATGGATACACACGACCGGACGGCTCAGCAACTGTATATAAACCCATGTTTTCAAACCACCCCAAGGTCTCCTTGGGTGAAAACATCTTCATGGCATACTGCGTAAATGTCGGGTCTTCACCGTGATAATGTGTCTGTTCTGCGTATAAATTCGTCAAATTGCAACGACCGTTACCGGTAGCCTGTAGCTTACGGCCAACGCGTGCTTGACGCTCAAACAGAAGCACCTGCACCCCAGGATTCTGTGATGCAGCCAAGGCTGCAGCCATACCAGATGCACCACCGCCAATAATTCCAACGATCATAGGATCACCTGCTTTCATACGGTACATTATACAATAGATTTCACAAACAAACAAGAAAAACTTGCAATAGACAAATGCTGTGTTATAATGAGATGGATCATTTTATTTGGGTAAAGGATTATGGATCGAAATAATATTGACAAAATCGCACAATCCGGAGAAGATCGTATTCTACTAGCCAAGCTATGGGACAAGATCCAAACCGGAATGCGCAAGAACATTCCGTCAAACACAGCGTTTCTATCACCCAGAGAACAAGAAATGGCCAGATACCTGTTTGGGGATGCAGACGGCCTATATTTCTGGGGTGGATACGAAGATGCCGAGCGAAAAATGCTTGTTTATCTGCCGGATTATTTGGACGAGGATGCCCTCTATCAAGAAGATGCGCCCCTAACCTGTATCCACGCTGCGTTCTATGAAGGTGACAGCCTTTCTCACAGAGATTTTCTTGGCTCGCTCATGGGTGCAGGAATTACAAGAGAGTCTGTAGGTGATATTCTCGTAGGCAAAGGATATTGTGATTTTCTCGTGACCAGCGAAATCGCCAGCTATCTGCTGCAGAATTTAAACAGCGCCGGTCGCACCAAAATCCACCTTACGCAAATACCCTTGAGTGGTTTGCAACCACCGGTTGCCGAAACCACCCGAATCAAAGATACACTAGCCTCTCTGCGCTTAGACAATGTAATCAGCACAGGCTTTCGTATTAGTCGCGCCCAAGCAAACCAAGCCATTTTGGCAGGTAAAGTCGCCATAGATGGACTCCCTTGCGAAAAGCCCGACAAAACTGTTGCAGAAGGTTGTAAAATTTCTCTGCGCGGTATGGGTAAAATAACACTATCCACAATTAACGGCCAAACGAAAAAAGGCCGCATTTCCGTGGTCATTGACCGCTATGTATGAGGTATGAATTATGAAAATTGATGAAGTAATTGCAAGAATCAACGAACTGGCTAAAAAAGCAAAGACCGAGGGTTTGACTCCCGAGGAAACTACCGAACGTGACAAGCTGCGCAGGATCTATATTGACAACGTAAAGGCAAGTCTCACCGGGCAGCTGGATAACACCTATATTCTCCATCCCGATGGCACGAAGACCAAATTAAACAAGAAAAGTTGATATATCAATATATACAAAAACCAACCGGCAAAATCCACGGAATTTCTGTATATACAATTATTATTAGGAGTGCTATAATAAAGAAAATTTTATGAGGTAGGATTTATGAAAAAAATACTTACAATTCAGGACATTTCTTGTGTTGGCAAATGCTCCCTGACCGTTGCGTTGCCTATTATCTCCGCTATGGGTGTTGAGGCCGCCATTTTGCCTACCGCAGTTTTGTCCACACATACCATGTTCCAGAATTTCGTAGTGCAGGATCTGACCAACCAGGTCAAGCCCTTCAGCAACCATTGGAAGAACGAGAACATTGTTTTCGATGCACTATACACCGGCTATCTGGGTTCCTTTGAGCAGATTGATTTAATGAAAGAACTGTTTGCTACATTTAAGACCCAGGGCAATTTCACATTCGTAGATCCTGCCATGGCCGACAATGGCAAGCTGTACCCCGCATTCGATGAAGCATTCGCCAAGTATATGTCCACACTCTGTGCCCAGGCAGATATCATTGTGCCAAACATCACCGAAGCCTGCTATATGACCGGCACAGAATACAAAACCGAATATGACGAGTCCTATGTGAAGGACCTGCTTCTGAAACTCAGCGCATTGGGCACCAAACTGTGCATCCTGACCGGTGTCAGCTTTGAGGAAGGTAGCACCGGTGTCATGGGTTACGATTCCGAGACCAAGGAATTCTACTACTACAAGCACACCAAGCTGCCCGTCAGCTTCCACGGAACCGGTGATATCTTCTCCAGCACCTGCCTGGGTGCGTTGGTGCGTGGTATGTCCTGGAAGGAAGCTGTTCAGGTGGCTGCTGATTATACTGCAGAATGTATTCGCATCACCCTGGAGGACCCCTCCAAGCCCTGGTACGGTGTGAACTTTGAGCAAGCCATCCCCTATCTGATCCACAGATTAGAGAAGTAATATAAACAGAAGCCCACACTTGTCACTAGACAAATGTGGGCTTTTATTGGCGGAGAGTTAGGGATTCGAACCCTAGGTTCCTTGCGGAATCACTAGTTTTCAAGACTAGCTCCTTAAACCACTCGGACAACTCTCCATGTGCGGTAAATCATATCACTTTCACCGCAAAAAGTCAAGGCAAAGAAAACCCAAATATTCAATAATTACCCTTGACAAAACATGTCCCCTGTGCTAGAATACACAGGCAACAAAGAAATATACTTTTTATTCGGAGTGATACCCAAGAGGCCGAAGGGGCTCCCCTGCTAAGGGAGTAGGTGGTCAAAAGCCACGCGAGGGTTCAAATCCCTCTCACTCCGCCATAAAACACTCACACCTTATGGTGTGGGTGTTTTGTGCTATGGGTGGGATTGATGAATTAAATATAATACGAACGCGCAAATCCCTAACTTTCCGCCACAAAACCCCGGTTAGAATGTTAATTCTGACCGGGGTTTTATTTACTCTTAGCAACTATAAAGTCATAAATTGATCTTATCCCATTCGGATTCTTTGAAGCCGGTCAGCACAAAATCGTCTCCAATCAGCAATGGGCGCTTCACAAGCATACCATCTTGTGCAAGCAATTTTAGCTGTTCCTCTTCTCCCATGGTAGGTAGCTTCATTTTTAGTTCCATAGATTTATAAAGCAAACCGCTGGTATTAAAAAACTTACGCAGCGGAAAACCACTCATTTGATGCCATTGGGTTAACTCCGCAAAACTAGGATTATTCTCTTTAATATCTCTTAGTTCATAGGGTATTCCCTTCTGGTCCAGCCATTGCTTGGCCTTTTGACAGGTACTGCATCTGGGATAGCAAATAAATTTTATCATGTTATCCTCCTTCTCGTCATTACGTTTGTTATTTCTTGTCAAATAACGCTCTGCGCTGGGTCGAATGTTGCATCATAGCTCTCATACCGTCCACATCATTATTCTCCAGCATGGTCTTTAGGCTCTGGAACTTATCCATGAACAAGTTCATCTGGTCTAACAATGCCGCTTTATTGGCAATAAACAACTCACTCCACATCAGGTCATTGATTCTGGCAATACGGGTCAGATCACGGAAGGAATCTCCCGTAAACTTTTCCATATCCTCCTTGTCATTACAAGTCATCAGTGTAATGGCAATACAATGGGTTAGCTGTGACACGAATCCAATCATCTCATCATGCTCCTCCGGAGACAATGTAGTGACATTAGAAAAGCCCAACAATCTACCCAGTTCCATACAGGTCTGGATCGCTTCCGATGTATTCTTCTTAGTGGGTGTAACGATATAGTTTGCACCAACAAACATTTTATCCGAGCTATTTTCCACACCGGAGACCTCACGGCCTGCCATAGGGTGCGCTGCAATAAATTCTACATCTTCACGCAGCATATCCTGGATCTGATAGACAATGCTACCCTTCACGCCCGTCACATCCGTAATCAATGCACCACTTTTCAGAAGGCATTGATTCTCCTCGATCCATTTTACAAACACATGGGGATACAGAGCAAAAATCACCAAATCTGCTTCACCTATCAATGTGGCATCCAGTTCGGTAGAACCAGCGTCTATGATGTTCTCAGAAATGGCATAGTCAATATCACGCTGCTGCTTGGTAATGGCACTGACAGGAAATCCAAAGCGCTTGAGTACCCGAGCGTAACTACCACCCAAAAGTCCCAAACCAACAATTAGAATTTTCTTACTTACATCTACAATCATGATAGTTCTACCTTTGCTCCAAGAGATTGAATATCCGAAAAGAACCCAGGATAGCTCTTTCGAACAGCCTCCGCCTGGTCGATGGAACCACCGATCACCGACAGAACAATAGACATGGCCATGACTACGCGATGGTCATTATGGCCGTTTAGAGGAATTCCTCCGTATTGCAGGTTCTGTTTCGGCACGGTAATAGTATTATCCCCAAACAGAAGTCCCCCACCCAATTTTTCCAATTCTTCATACATAGCCTGTCCACGGTCACTCTCTTTAACCTTTAGTCGATCCGTGCCTGTGAACACAGCACCATGATTCAATGCTGCCAAAGCAAACAGCACCGGCCCCAGATCGGGACAATCAGAGATATCCAGCGTAGGTGTTCCCTGGGATAGTTGCCTGAAATAGTCACGATACACACGGTCCCCTTGCAGACTATCGACATTTAGATTTTCAACATGAACCTCTGAACCGATCAGATTGAAGGCATCCAGAAATGCAGCATTGGAGTAATCCCCTTCTATTCTGCCTGTATAACTGTGCATAGTAGAGGACGCAACAGAAACTGTATAATCATCTGTAAATCTTACATCTGCACCAAATGCGTTTAAGGCAGAAATGGTCAAATTTACATAGGATCTACTTTCAAAGGGCGGCAAAATTCGAATAGTCGCGACCTGGCCTAGGTACACCAGCGCAAAGATCATGCCAGTAATAAACTGGCTACTCACATCACCGCGAATGGCATAATCACCGCTTTCCAGTCGGCCACACAATGTAACGGTCTCCGCCGTCTTATGAAAGAAAAAGCCATTGTCAGCACATAAATCCTCATAAACCTTCAAAGGTCTTTCCATGAGTCTTTGGCTGCCTCGCAGTATAACCGTCTTTCCCAAGCACAGCGCAAGCGGAATGAAGAAACGCAAAGTGCTGCCACTTTCCCGGCATTCCAGCACAGGTGCATCCACCTGCATGAAGCCGCTGGGATCGACAGTTACTCGATCCCCCTGTATGGAAATCTTAGCGCCCAAGGCCTTCAAACAATCCATACTTGCCAGGATATCCTCACTATAGTCCACACCGGACAAAGTACAAACCTTCCCAGAAAGGGCTGCACCGATTAAATAACGATGCGCCATACTTTTAGACGGTGGTGCATCAATAACGCCTGCTAACTTGCAGGGAGTAAATGTCGCGATCATATCACTTACCCTCGTTGAGATAATCCACAGCTTCCAAATAGCCATCCGTTCCGTGACCGGTAATGGTTTTTACGCAGGCCAGACGCACATAGCTGATCTGACGAAAATCCTCACGTTCTTCAACCTTGGAAATATGTACTTCCACCGTGGGAATTCCTACAGCCTTTACCGCATCCAGAATGGCAATACTGGTATGGGTATACGCACCGGGATTGATCACAATGCCATCCATAATGCCGTATGCCTTTTGGATTTCATCCACCAAATCTCCCTCATGGTTGGATTGGTAGAAAGAAACCTCTACACCCTTATTTTGACAATGTTTTTGAATTTTAGCCAAAAGATCGGCATAGGTTTCCCTACCGTAATGATCCGGTTCACGGATACCAAGCATATTCAAATTCGGGCCGTTAATCACAAGGAGTTTCATAGAATCATTTCCTCTCGTTTCGATAGGATGTAATCCGCTTCCTCCTGGGCTGTGCCAAGATCCGGCACTGTCACATCAGCGGTTTCTTGATAAATAGGCATACGCTGTGCATATAGCTGTGCCAATTTCTCGTTTGTATTAGATAAAGGTCTATCTTCGGTAGCCTGCAGGCGATCAAGATTTGCATTCAAGAAAAACAACTTACCATTTCGCCGTAAAGATCTGATATTTTCTTTTCTTAAAATTGCGCCACCACCTGTAGAAATGACGCATCGACTTTCCATAGATACTTTAGAAATCACTTCTGTTTCCAGATCGCGAAAATGTGGCTCTCCCTTGGTTTGGATCAACTCCCGGATAGTACATCCGCAGATCTTTTCAATTTCTGTATCTGTATCCAAAAAAGTAAAGCCAGGAATCTGGAGCATCTTGCCGATGGTACTTTTTCCACTTCCGGGCATACCGGTCAGCACCACATTTTCCTTAGCAGCACAGATGGAGGTGTACACACGGTCTGCAACCTGCGGTGCAATCTGTGTATCCAGGAATCGCTCTACCGCCACAACTGCCTGCATTACCAGCATGTACAGACCGCCCTGTGCCTTGATTCCCTTCTGCTGGGCATCCAGCACAAGGTTGGTACGTAGTGGATTATATATCACATCGATCACCCCAGACAGGTCTGTAAAAGCATCAATATCTATGGGCTTAGATTCGCAATCCGGGTACATACCGGAAGGTGTGGTATTGATAATCACATCTGTATCCTTGTGATAGTCCATGGCTTCTTCATAGGTAATCGCACCATCCGTTTTTCTTCTGCTAACGGTCAAGATTTGGGATGCGCCCAGATCTCCGGCAAGCACCCTGGCTGTTTTACTGGTGCCGCCTGTGCCCAGGATCAATACCTTCTTACCAGACAGGTCAACACTTGCTCGCTCTATGAGCGCCTTCATGCCGTAATAATCTGTATTATAACCGTAGAGTTTTCCATCTTTATTGACGATGGTATTCACAGCACCAATTCTTTCTGCTACAGGACTGATAACATCCAAATACGGTATCACAGTTTGCTTATAAGGAATTGTAACATTGATCGCCGCAAATTCCTTTTGCGCAAAGAAAGGAGCGATCTCATCCTCATTCAATTCGATCAGTTTATAATCATAATCCGCAAGCATACCATGAATTTCCTTAGAAAAACTATGGGTCAGCTTCTTACCAATACAACCGTATTGCTTCACAGGTCAGATGCTCCTTCCTATTCGTTTATTTCAGCCAATCTGTGCCATATCGCATCGCCAGCACATCACTGAGTACAATGGCAGTAGCCGCATCCTGCACCACTCTTGCACGATGAACGATAGCAGGATCGTGCCGTCCCTTCGGTTCAAGCACCGTCCGGGTCAGAGCCTGAAAATCTATGGTATTTTGCGGTTTAAAAATTGTCGGTGTAGGTTTAATGGCTGTGCGGAACACAATGGGCATACCATTGGTGATACCACCGTTGATACCACCGCTATTATTGGTAGTAGACACAACCCTATCCTGGTCCATAGTGAGAGGATCATTGGCTTTGCTTCCACGCATATCCGCAATGGAAAAACCAGCACCAAATTCCACACCTTTCACCGCAGGAATGGCAAACAGTATGTGGGAAAGCATGCTCTCAATCGTATCAAACCAAGGCTCACCTACCCCCGCAGGCATACCGATCACGGCCGTTTCCAGCACACCGCCGACGCTATCGCCTTCTGCCGCCGCAGCCAGGATCGCATCTTGCATAGCTGTCTGTGCGCTGTCATCCAAAACTGCAAATAACTTTTCATTTAATGCCTGAATATCTGATGCCAGATCCAAAAATTCTCTATCAGGAACTCCAGCGCATTTCTTCACGTGGGTACCGATATAGATTCCCTTGTGCGCCAGCGCAGCCCGGCAAATCGCGCCTGCTGCAACCAATGCCGCTGTGATTCTGCCGCTAAAATGTCCACCGCCTCTGGCATCCTGGAAACCGTGGTATTTGCATTGGGCCGTGTAATCCGCATGTGACGGACGTGCCACAGTCTGCATCTGCGTATAATCCCCACTTTGCACATTTTCGTTGGGAATGAGAATCGTAATGGGCGTACCAGTGGTCTTGCCGTTCAGTACTCCGCTTACGATCTGATAAGCATCCTTCTCCTGTCGAGGAGTAGAAATCTTCCCCACAGGGCGACGCTGGGTCAGCATGTGCGCAATATAGCCATGATCAATGGCTATTCCAGGCGCTAGACCATCTATCACAGCACCAATATATTCACCGTGGCTTTCTCCAAACAGGGTCACAGCCACGCTGTTACCAAATGTATTTTTCATACCTTTAAACCTTCCAAGCAAGTTTTTGCCAGTTCCACAACTTCCATGTTCTTCATGGTCTTTAATTCAAAGCTACCTACTTCGTTGACCACGGTAACGGTCACCGAATCACCGTCCGCCTTCTTATCATGGAAAGCCGCCTCAGCGATCTGCTCCCAATCATAGTCCAGCTGACGATAGAGATTACATTTCTGTAGTACCTTCATCACACGAGGACGAATAGAATCGGCACACATGGGCAGCATACCCAGCGCAACACATTCCCCATGGTACAATTCCATTTCCCGGCTACTTTCAATGCCATGACCCACGGTGTGTCCAAAATTGAGAATCTTCCGCAGACCGGCTTCTTTCTCATCCTGTTCTACAACATACTTTTTGATATTTAGGCAGCGGATAATAATTTCTTCCAATTTGCTTTCAATATCACCATTTTCAAACAATTCAAAGAGTTTTTTATCCGATGTTAGCGACATTTTAATGGCTTCGGCCAAACCGTTGGATATCTGTCTTGCAGGTAGCGTTTCCAGAAGTTTGGGATCGATCAGCACCTTCTTAGGCTGATAAAATGCACCCACAATATTTTTAACACCGCCAAAATTGATTGCCGTTTTACCACCGATGGAGGAATCGATCTGAGATAACAGCGTTGTGGGAATATTATAAAAATCAATGCCACGCATATAGGCCGATGCAGCAAAGCCGGAAAGGTCTCCTACCACACCCCCGCCAACGGCAACCACGCAATCCTTTCTGGAAAAGCCATGATCCAGCATAGTCTGTAACAGATGACCGAACCCCCCAAGGCTTTTAGAATTTTCGCCTGTCTCTACTGTGCAGATTACAGCGGATTGACACTGCGCCGCAAGGGTTTGTGCATATATAGCAGGAACTTGTGTATCCGTCACAACCAATACCCGTCGATTCAGATTTAGGTAATCCTTTGCTCTTGCAAGAATGCCACGCTCCACAAGGATATCGTAACTGTCCTGCCCTAAGTTCATGTGAATGGTCATATTAAATAACCTCAAATCTCTCGATGAGGAGTAAAGGAACCTGCCACTTTCAGGCTGTCGCACACCTTACTCAACTCATCTATCATTTTAGAACGGTTTTCATTATCCACAGCGCCGTCAATTTCAATATAGAAATAATACTGCCAGGAATGTTTCTTCAAGGGTCTGCTGCGTAGAGCAGTCATGTTATACCCATATTTACCAATGATACTAATGGCATTGGCCAGAGAACCGGCTTCATGCTTAACCGTAAACATCAGCACAGAGCTGGACATGACCGGGTCTGTTACCTGCACCTTAGAGAGTACAACGAATCGTGTGGTATTTTCTCCACTTTTATTAATATTGGTTTCCAGAACCTTAAGACCATAAATTTCTGCGGTCTCCACGCTGGCAATTGCACCCAAAGACTTATTGTTGGAATCTGCTACCAGCTTTGCGGCCACCGCTGTATTGCTGGCCTCCTCCGTATCATAGCCTTTGTTCTTAATATAGTCATGACATTGGCTCAATGCTTGTGGATGGCTGGTAACCTTCTTGATATCTTCTGTCGTTGCACCGGGAATGCCCAGCAGATTTTGATGGATTTCCAATTCGTAAATTCCGTTAATATACAGACTTCCTGAAAAAATCAGATCCATAGTTTGTCCCACTTCACCGGCATAGCTGTTCTCAATGGGCAACACCGCCACATCACATGAGCCATTGACTACAGAATCATAGGCTGCTTTGAAATCTCTGTGGGATATACGATCGCTTTCCGGGAAGATTCTACCTGTCGCAATATGGGCAAACGCACCGGCCACACCGCTATAGGCGACCTTGAAACCATTTTGCATGCGGTATTGATAAGCACGGGACAGGGACATGAGATTCTTCAAATAGTCCATGTAATATCCCTTAAGTCCATCATCTTCAATATACGCAGAATTATTTGCAATCACCGCATCTTCTCTTTTTTGATCCAGGATTGGCAGGCCAAATTCCTTTTTATGCGCATAAACCATCTCTGCCGCTCTCATACGCTTAACAAACAGCTTTGCCATTTGCGCATCCACTTCATTTATGATCTTTCTTGCTTCTTCTAACTTATTGGACATATGATATGTTCCTTTCAAAGCTTCTCTGCCAGATCAAAGATCAAGCGTTCCGTTTTCTCCCAGCCCAAACAGGGATCTGTGATGGACTTGCCAAAGGTGTGTTCTCCTACACCCTGGGTTCCGTCCTCAATATAACTTTCGATCATCAAGCCCTTCACCAGACGCTTGATGTCGGCATTTTGATTGCGGCTGTGGACAATATCCTTAGCAATTCGGATTTGTTCCAAATATTTCTTACCGGAATTGTTATGGTTCGTGTCCACAATAATAGACGGATTGGTGAGATTGGATTTTTGGTATAACTCTTCCACTCTCAGCAGATCCTCATAATGGTAATTGGATGTGCTTCTACCGGCAAAATCCACATAACCACGCAGAATCGCATGGGCATAAGGATTGCCCTCGCTGGTAACCTCCCAGCCTCTATACAGGAATGTATGGCCGGCCTGTGCCGCCACGATAGAATTCATCATGACCGTCAAGTCACCACCGGTGGGATTTTTCATGCCCACAGGCACTTCAATGCCGCTGGCGGTCAATCTATGCTGCTGGTTCTCTACAGAACGTGCGCCAACAGCCACATAGGACAGCAAATCAGATAAATAACGGTAATTTTCGGGGTATAGCATTTCATCGGCACAAGAGAAGTCATAGTCTCGCAATGCCGCAAGATGCAATTCACGAATGGCGATAATGCCCTTGTACATATCCGGTTTCGCTTCCGGGTCTGGCTGATGCAACATACCCTTGTAGCCCTGGCCGGTGGTTCTAGGCTTATTGGTGTAGATTCGGGGAATGATAAAAATTTTGTCCTCGACTTGTTCCTGGATTCTGCGAAGTCTGGAAATATATTCCAGCACAGGTTCGCTATGGTCAGCAGAGCAAGGGCCAATGATCAAAATGAATTTATCTATATTGCCGTCAAAGATTCCCTTAATACTCGCATCTCTTTCTGCCTTCAGCTGTACCATGCTCTCTGTTAGTGGAAATTCAGCCTTTACTTCCTTAGGAATGGGAAGTTTTCTATGGAAATTCATTTGCATGGCATATACCTCATTTCTATTTCATAATCTTAAAAATAGTAAATAAAAAAGCCCGCCTTTCGTTCTGCTAAAAGCACGACGAATGCGGACTGTCCGTTTCCTATATCTCAAAGCTTATATGCTTCGAAGATCACATAGACGAGCAGCCCTTAATAAAAAAGTAATAATAAAACTTGTTATTCATCATAAAAGCTGCCTCCTTCTTGATAGATTTTCTCCCAGTATAGTACATGTATGCACCATTGTCAATGATTTTTTTATTACTCATAAAATTTTATAACAACCGCATGCTTGGTATAGTTTTTACATTGACATTTGCATTTTCTTAGTGCCAGCTTCAACTGCTATCAATTCCTTTGGGATCAACAAGGCGGTTTCCACCTATTTGATGACGAAAACGATAACTACACCCACGACTACACAGTCAATGCAGGTGATGCTCTCTCCCAAGGGCCTTGGACTCCTTGGCAAATGTTTAGTATGGGTATCATCGGTTTTCTGGCTGGTATTCTATTCCGCAAGGGTCTTTTGCGTCGCAGTCGTGGAAGCCTGGCTACCTTCGGTGCATTTGCAGCAGTTATCATATATGGTGGTATTATGAATCCGGCCTCTGCAATTATGTATCATTCTGAAGGTCTGAACGGCAAGATCCTATTGGCATACTATGTCTCTGGCTTACCCATGGATCTGGTTCACGCCGCCGCAACTGTGGTCTTCCTGCTCATTGCTGCCGAACCTATGCTGGAAAAGCTAGATCGAATCAAATCCAAATACGGTCTGGTAGAATAATCTTCATATCAATAAAAACATGCCATGATGTAGTTTCTTTACATCATGGCATGTTTTATTACTCAAAGCAGTATCTCTAAAATCTGCGAAATATTTTTCTTGCCAAATAACACCTTGTTATCATTGATAACCATACACGGAACACTCATAACATTATATTGTTTCCTAAGATTCTCAAAATGACGGATGTCATAGACATGTGCTATAACATTGGCATTTTCCGCTGCAATTCGTTGGGCTGCAACGACCATATCCGGACACATGGTACACGATAGGGTCACCAGAATCTTCAGATCTATTTTTTCCTGGATATTTGCAATTTTCTGTTTGGCGGCATCATCCAATGCTTGCCCAGGGCCAGCCGCATTATAAATACCCAATACAAACGAAGTAAACTCGTGACCACCGGGAACACCATGAAAGGCCAGACCGGTTGGTGTGCCATCTCCCAGGCAAATCTCTACACAAGGTGCAAATGTTTCATCCGCTTTTCTATCTACAACATCCAATGTCAGCTTATCAGAAAGTGCTACAAGCCCTGTAACAAACCGTTCCAGTTCATCTGAAACCGGACGGCTATCCAAGGAAAGTTTGAGCAAAAGTGGTCGATCCATCCGGGTAAATACCGCATTCAGCTGCTGGCGCACTTCCTTTGTGAACAGTTCGTTTTCATCTGTTGGTTGCTGAGTTTCCAGGGAATTAGGTGCGCTACTTTTCTTTGGAGTCGGTACATCTGCACGCATTCCGGTCTTTCGATGAACATCAGCAACATATTTTTCCAATTCCGTTGCCGCCAATGCACCGTCACTGGTAGCTGTCACTACCTGCCGCAAAGGCTTGATGCACACATCGCCTGCTGCGTATACGCCTTCTACACTGGTCTTCTGGGACGAATCTGTCATGATATATCCCTGTTCATTTAATTCCACAAGACCTCTTGCTACCTGTGTAGCCGGGTCGTAGCCTGCAAATACAAAAACACCGAAGCCCTCTTGATTTTTGTACTCCGTCACTTCTCCGGTGGTAGTATTTTTGTAACGGGCATAGGTCAGCCCATTCTCACCGGACACTTCTTCCAGCACCGTATTGGTCAGTACGGTGATTTTTTCGTGATTTTTTGCCTGGTCTGCCACGGATGCAGCACAGGAAAAATCATCTTTACGCACCAGTATTGTTACATGCTTAGCAAATTTCGTTAAAAATACGCTTTCTTCTGCCGCGGCATAACCACCGCCAACCACAAAGATCTCTTTCCCTGTGAAAAACTCTCCGTCACAGGTGGCGCAGTAAGCAACACCACGACCTTTATATGCTTCCTCCCCTTGAAATCCCACCGATCGTGGATGTGCTCCGGTGGCCAGCAAAATACCGAAACAGCGGTAATCCCCTTTCCCGGTATGCACAACTTTAATATCCCCGTCCAAGTCAAACCCAGTTGCTTCTGTCATCAAAAATTCTGCACCAAAACTTTCAGCCTGTTGCAACATAGCATCCGTAAGAGATCTTCCGCTGGTTTTGGCAATACCGGGATAATTGACAACCTCATGGGTAATGGATATCTGCCCACCGAACTGTTCCTTCTCCAACACCAGTACCCGGTATCTCGCCCGAGCCAGATACAGGGCGGCAGTCAGCCCCGCAGGGCCACCGCCGACAATAATCACATCGTAGAGATTTTTCATTATAGCTGACCCACCAGATCCAAGCTAGGCTTCAACGTCTCACCGCCCGGCTTCCAGTTAGCAGGACAAACCTGATCGCCATGGGCATGAACAAACTGACAGGCCTGTACCTTACGAAGCAGTTCTTCAGCGTTTCTGCCCACATTTCCGGCAGTTACCTCATAGCCTACAATCTTACCCTCAGGGTTCACAATAAATGTCCCGCGCTCCGCCAGACCGTCTGACTCAATGAGAACCTGGAAATCTTTGGAGATACAGTGGGTGGGATCAGCCAACATGGGATAATTGATCTTCTTGATACGCTCAGATGCATCGTGCCACGCTTTGTGGACAAAATGGGTATCCGTAGACACGGAATATACCTCACAGCCGATAGCCTTGAACTGTTCGTACTTATCTGCCAGATCCTCCAGTTCCGTAGGACACACAAAGGTGAAGTCCGCAGGATAGAAGAAGAACACGCTCCATTTGCCAAGAATGTCTTCCTTGCTTACAAACTTAAATTCGTTTTCATGATAGGCATAGGTGCGAAATTCAGAGATTTCCTTATTGATCATAGACATATTTATTTCCTCC
>JAFYVL010000029.1 GCA_017549125.1 Oscillospiraceae bacterium
CGGTGAGCCACAGGTCATAGCCGATATCCGCAATCTGTGCCTGCACAGCTTCATCACCACGGAACTGCGCCTTATAGCCGAAGCCGGTAGTTGCAGTATCCAGGCTCACATGGGTGATACCCACATAGTAGCGGTGGGGTGCGTACACACCGTTTTCACCGATGACCATGTATTTCTTGCCGTCATGCTCTACCAGCTTCTCTACATTGCCTGTAACGGTTGCAGAGCCCTTAGTGCCATTATAGGTAGCAGTAGAATCGATCAGATTCAGCTTTGCACCCTCAGAAACGGTCACGTTGGACAGGTTGTTGCCTGCCAGGTCGATGGTCACATCAGAAGAAACGGTGATCGCTTCATCGGTGCTTGCCAACAACTTTACCATATTGCCATTGGCAACAGCTTCGGTAACCGTGGTATAAGTCTGCTCCCCTACCTGTGCCACATCGCTCTTTTCCTGCTTGGGCAACTCAATAGTGAAAATACTCTCTTCTTCCAGGCACATATCCTTCAAGGGAGAATAGTAGGATATGTTGCACAATGTTCCATCCTCGTTAAATCGCAGCATGCACAACATACCGACAGCCCCAATCCATGCGTCAACCATCTGTGCATCCACCAAAAATTGATGAACATTATTTCCGTTTACACCCACATCCACACGACGAACGATATACTTATTGTATGCATGTCCGCTAAATGTCATAATGATATTCTCATGCTGGCTGACAAATTTATCCCAGAGTTCAATCGGTGTATTTTTGTAGTCGGGATCATTATTATTTGTTCTTACACCGGGCAAGGTGCCCCATCTCTCTACGAGAGAGTGGGTAATAACGATTACCTGATGATCGGGATGACTTTCTACCACTTCGCTTGCCCATGCAAGCGCATCATTTGCAGGTTTGAATTCCAAGGCAAGAATCAAATACTTATTCCCATTTACCTCAAATGCCTGCCAGGTATTTGCCACATTGTCCTCTAAACCCAAATCTCTGGACATTGCGCCAAACTCTGTGGGATATCTTTCAAAATAGGACATGGGGAAATATTGGTTCATTAGGGTCAGGGCATCACGAACACCCTGTGTAGAATTATTATCGTAATCGTGATTTCCGGGAGCAGCAATAAAGGGCAGATCCGCAGGCAAGTGATCCACCGCTTCTCTTGCCTGCACCCACTCATTTTCGCTACCGCAATGATTTGCCATGTCACCCACTGTCATAACGGCCTGAATGTTTTCCTTTTCACGATTATCCGCAATCCATTGATACATAGCATCGAGTTTATCCGGATAGTACTGAGCCATGATTTGAGGATCAGGTACAACGATCATGGAATAAGCGCCGGGTGTGGATGTATCCTCCACCCAATTGTATTGCTTATATTTCGTCTCTGCAACTGCAATATCATTTCCGGAATAGTCCAGGAACTGATCGTTCACCAATTCATCCAGCGGAGCGTTAAAGAGCAAGCCGTCTCTGGGTTGGGTGTACTGAGTCATCATACTGTCATTGATTTCTGTATCAGACAATGCCCGATTCCAAAGTCTCACATCTGCGATCCAGCCGGGGAATTTTTGAGCAATGGGAATGGCTTCATTATTTCTGAAAGCGCCGATTACATGGGGGTTAAAGGGAGTTATTGTTTGATTGTACTCCATAGGACGCAGGTCTTTACCTGTCCAGGTCTCTACAACTTCGCCATTTATATAGCACTTAACAACATCTTTTTCTATATCATAGGTGTATGCCAGGTGTGTCCATTGGCCGGTACGAAGATCTACATCTGCGATATATTCCGTGCCAGTTTCACCCTCATACGCACACATCAAACTGGGACGACCGTAGGTATTCATTTTGAGAACTGCATAGGGTGGTACTTGATGATACGTATTATTGGAGATGATATATCCCATCTTAGAATCCGCAATACCCTTCGGAACCTTGACCCAGGCTTCCATGGTGTAGATACCTGTGTACAGAGGCTTCGTAAGTTCCCAACTCCATCTATCGGTTTCCAGGAAGTTATATCCTTTGTTATGGTAAATCGTTTCCGTATTCGGAGTTACTTCGGTTTCCGTATCGCATGTGATTACAAGGTTATCCATTTTTAATGATCCGTTTTGGTTTACCAAGCCAATCACACCGTTAAACTGAGACATATCCACAGCAATTTCTTTTACCAGAGGGGTCACCTGACCATCCAGGCGCGCCATTGTGGCAATGATCTTGTCGGTCTCAAATTCCAGAGTCAAGCTAATCGTCTCACGGGTGTTGGCACCGGAGAAAAATGCACCTCTCTTGTCATAAACCGGTTTGTTGATCGTATGATTTGTATAGGAAGATGTGACGAAAAATCCCAAACTATTTCCCTGTGCGCCACCTGCCATAATTACCATATCCAAGCCGCCCAGATAAAAGCCACCAATCATTTTAAGCTGTA
This sequence comes from Oscillospiraceae bacterium, assembly GCA_017549125.1. Lineage (GTDB taxonomy): Bacteria > Bacillota > Clostridia > Oscillospirales > Oscillospiraceae > Faecousia. The sequence goes on from JAFYVL010000029.1 coordinate 2,443, forward strand.
TCTGAGAGATCTCCACATACAGAGATTTGACATTCTCAAATTGCTTTTGTAATACCAATTCTCCACCAAGATTATCGCTTTTTGTATTGGGGAATACTGCATTTCCATCAGCAAGAGATATGCCGAATTCGCTGGGATCGTATATGGTAAAGTCAGATAACTGCTCAGCAGCCTCAAAGTCATAGGACACCGGTCCGTCAGGCACGGAGACATTCTCAGTTATCTTCAAATTGTCCATTTTTAACGATCCGTTTTGGTTTACCAAGGCAATTTCACCGTTAAACTGAGACATATCCACAGCAATTTCTTTTACCAGAGGGGTCACTTGACCATCCAGGCGCGCCATTGTGGCAATGATCTTGTCGGTCTCAAATTCCAGAGTCAAGCTAATCGTCTCACGGGTGTTGCCACCGGAGAAAAATGCACCTCTCTTGTCATAAACCGGTTTGTTGATCGTATGATTTGTATAGGAAGATGTGACGAAAAATCCCAAACTATTATTCTGTGCGCCACCTGCCATAATTACCATATCCAAGCCGCCCAGATAAAAGCCACCGATCATTTTATTCTGTATCTGAGAGATCTCCACATACAGAGATTTGACATTCTCAAATTGCTTTTGTAATACCAATTCCCCACCAAGATTATCGCTTTTTGTATTGGGGAATACTGCATTTCCATCAGCAACATGAACATTACTATTCAGCGGTGCATATACTGTGAAATCTTCCTCCTGAGAACGATCGTCAAAGTTCCAACTCACTGTCTGTCCATCACCATAGGTAATCTGCAGATCATCAAAGGAGAGCGCAGAGTTATCAGATACCAAGCCGATCTCGCCGGTAAACTTGGTGAAATCGAAGGAATAGTTATAGGAAAAAGTTTTACTGGTATCATCCAGATTTGTAACAGTTGCAACTATCTTATCACTTTCAAATTGCAATGTCAGATTTACCGGATTAAATTTTGCTGTAAAGAATTTTCCGTCAGAATACTCTGCACCTGCCGCATCCGTTCGGGCTGTCATATGCCCGGTTCCTGTGTGCACTCTGATTTCATTTCGACTCTTGTCGCCGCGTCTGCAGCCAAAAGCAATATCCAAATTCTTATCTGTGCTGCCCACGAAGAAGCCGCCAAAGAAGCGATCCGTTTCCGCATTGTACATGTTTACGGATACAGACTGGATATCCGTGTATTTCTCATTCAACACCGCTTCCCAGAAAGTCAAGGAGCTTCCTGTCTTATTGGCATTCATCCTTCCACTATGCACCGCAGGCTGGTACAATTGAAAATCAGACAGCTGTGCAGAGTTTTCAAAGTCATAGGCAGTCGTTCCCTCCGACAATGGTTCAGAGTAGGCGATCTTAAGATTATCGAACTTCGTATCGCTGCCAAGGGCACGAAGCCCCAGCTGTCCATCTAACAGCTCTGCATCGATCTCATACATCAGCTGAATATACTTCGCAGAATTACTAACCAGACTCAAGGTCAGCAATACAACTTCGCCGCCAAATACCAGCTTCAAATTCAACGCCTGCTTGCTGCCGCTAAACAGCGCATTTTTATTACCGGTTTCGGAAACAACTGTATTGATATGTTTCCAGCCATTGTTAAACTGACCCTGGACAACATCAATACGATTGATGGCATCGGACCAACCGGCAGGATCATAATCGGACTTGATCAAAAACACCTGCGAATTGATAGCATCCTGTTCATTGGCAGCATTGGATGCGCCAAAGTACAAGCCACCATAGATGTTGCCGGACTCACCGGGCAAAATATCCACAGATACGGATTGCAGTTTCTCCGGAGTATCCGTTAAAATCGCCTTAACTTCACCGTCCGTACCATTGGGAACCAGGACACCGTCAGCCACCGCAAATGCACTGGTAGCAGACTGATACAAGGAAAAGTCGGACAGCTGACTTGCGTCAGAAAAATCCCAGGCTTTTGTCTTGGTTAAACCGGCTGTTTCAACCGGAACGGTCTGTGTTTCCGTGGGCAGCTCTGCAACCGCGGATTCTTCCGCACTGGCCGGGAGCATAGTCACTGTCATAGGCAGAACCATAGCCAGCGACAGAAGAAGGGCTAATAATCTGTGAAGTTTCATGTGTTTTCCTCCTTTGTAGGGCATTGGGGTGTGTGAGTTGCTAGTCCCTTCGAATGTAGGTGGTTAAAAAACACTTGCAGACCTCCGGTATTGCACCGTACTGCAAACCATCTGCCGGCAAAATGCTCTTTTATTCCACCAATTTCGTACTTTTAAAGTTGAACAACAGAACCGTATCTTAAATCAAAAAACCAAACAGTATTTTTATCAATTTAACAATTTTATTCCTATAAGTCCAACTTTATTTAGAAATATTTTACATCTGTTGACATATTTAATTCAACAATATATAATACTCATAGGTTCGATTTTCTACTATTGGGAGGTAGCTCATGCGTGTTTCCAATTCCGGCTATAATTACCGCCAAAACGATGACTTTCTTGTTGAAAGACCGGAAGGCGTGGGTGAATATTTGATGCTGATCATACGCTCTCCTGCACGGATCACGATCAACGGTCAAGACCATTATACCAACGGAAACTGTGTGATCGTCTACGAAAAGGGATCTGGCCAGTACTTTGGCGCTCACAATGCCGAATTTATCAACGACTGGGTACAATTTGATTTGAACGACGAAGATCTGCATTTTGTCAATAAGCTAGGAATCCCATTTAATACCATTCTGGAATTTGCCGATATTTCTCTTTTATCCCGTTATATCGAACTGCTATTTATTGAACGGTGGTCTAATTATCCCAATGCCGAAGATTCAAAAACGCACCTATTGCGATTACTGTTTTTTAAATTAGCTGATTTTATTTCGCAAAAAACACCAATCACTACCAAATTAGCAATGAGTCTTACAATTATCAGATCTGCCATCTACAATGTTCCGGAAAAAGATTGGTCTATAGACTTCATCAGTAACCAGCTATTTATCAGTCCTTCCTATTTGCACTATAGTTATAAAAAACTTTTTGGTGAAAGCATTGGAAATGATGTTATTCAAAGCAGGCTGATACGCAGTAAATATCTTCTTTCCAATACAAACTATGATATTTCCACAATATCTCGAATGGTTGGATACGAAAATACCAAGCATTTTATGTATATCTTTAAGAAGAAAACCGGCTATACCCCTACACAATACCGCAAGTCATTCAGCACATACTTCGTGCATAACATTGCTTCCTTGCCCACGAAAAAAACCGACTCCCGGAAATGATGCCGGGAGTCGGTTTTTCAATCATCATGCCGCGTTTTTGCGGAACGCTGGGGACAGCGTTCCCTACGCGCAGCGAAATTGGGTTAAAATAATGGTTTAGGGAGGGGTGACCCCTCCCCTACGGTGCGATGAAATGAGGGTTTGCGGAACGCTGGGGACAGCGTTCCCTACGGTGCGGTGAAATGAGATTGAAATAATGGTTTAGGGAGGGTCAATGACCCTCCCCTACACCTCATCCGTCAAAACCCCGGCTCGTTATGAGCCGGGGTTTTGCCACCTTCCCCAGAGGGGAAGGTTTTTCGGAACGCTGAGGACAGCGTTCCCTACAGTTTAGTATTCTCCGTTCCAGCGGGGAGAGGTTTCCAAAACCGCTTTGCCTTGGGCAAGGCTTTGGGGTACATTCAAGATCCGCTGGTTGCGGCTGCCACGGAAGGCAATTTCCAGACTTTTCTCTGCCTGCAGGAAGGGCCCATCAATGAGCACATCCACAGATTCCAACAGTTTTTTCTGCTGGGGTGTACCTTCCAGCAACTGCTCAAAGGTATAGCCTGTATAGGATGCTACCTCCAGCCCGGCCTCCTTACACAGCTGCGCCAGCTGGGCAAAGGCTTCCGGCTGGGCAAAGGGTTCGCCACCGGACAGGGTCACACCCCGGCAAAGGGGGTTGGCACGGATCATGGAAACTACCACGTCCGGATCAATATCATGACCTGCGCCAAATTCCCAGGTATGGGGATTATGGCATCCGGGGCAATGGTGGGGACAACCCTGGGCAAAGATGGTGGCCCTGATACCAGGGCCATCCACAATACTGTCTGTAATAATATCCGATAGATTAAGCTTCATTCTTCATACCGTGCTTTACACGGTCACGCTCTTCTGCGCGCTTTGCGTCATTCCACTTGTCCATAGTACCGACCAAGTAGCCGGTGATACGGCGGATGCGCTCAAAGCCTACGCCTTCGCCCAGCTTTTCAGAGTTGGTTTTAATAGTCATATCGTTACCTCCTATGTGGTGTGTTGCGGAACGCCGAGGACGGCGTTCCCTACATATTGGGGGACGGAACGCCGAGGACAGCGTTCCCTACATATTGGGGACGGAACGCTGGGGACAGCGTTCCCTACATATTGGGGACGGAACGCTGAGGACAGCGTTCCCTACATTAGATGTTTATTCGATGCCCTGGAATGCAGGCATTTCAGGGTACATTTTCTTCATTTCTTCCATACGCTCCTGAGGAATCACTTCACCCTCACGACGGCCGCAACGGGGGCACACGTCACCGATGATACCCACATAGCCACAGACAGGGTCACGATCCACAGGGTGGTTGATAGAGCCATAGCCGATGCCATGGTCATGCATGCAACGGACAACTGCCTCAAAGGCTTCCACATTGTGGGCGGTATCGCCGTCCAGCTCCACGTAGCTGATATGACCGGCATTACACAGAGCGTGGTAAGGTGCTTCCAGACGGATCTTGTCATAGACAGAGATGCCGTACCAAACAGGAATATGGAAGGAGTTGGTATAATACTCACGGTCGGTGATGCCTTCCACCTTGCCGTAACGCTTCTGGTCCATACGGATGAAGCGGCCGGACAGGCCTTCTGCCGGGGTTGCCAGCAGAGAGAAGTTCATCTTCAGCGCCTGGGACTTATCGTCACAGAACTTACGCATGAAGCCGATGATCTCCAAGCCCTTCTTCTGGATCTCCTCAGCCTGGCCATGGTGCTTGCCGTACAGGCTGGTCAGAGTCTCTGCCAGACCGATAAAGCCGATGGACAGAGTGCCGTGCTTCAGCACCTCACGGACCTCATCCTGCAGACCCAGGCGGTCGGAATCCAGCCATACGCCCTGACCCATCAGGAAGGGATAGTTGTAAATATGCTTGCTTGCCTGGATCTCGAAACGATCCAACAGCTGCTGTGCTACCAGCTCCAGCATGTACTGCAGCTTTTCATAGAACACAGCCTCATCGCCCTTGCTCTCCAATGCCAGACGGGGCAGGTTGATGGAGGTAAAGGACAGGTTGCCACGAGAATAGGAGATCTCACGGCTGGGATCATAGGTATTACCCATAACACGGGTACGGCAACCCATGGTTGCCACCTCGGTCTCAGGACGACCGGGCACATAATACTGCAGATTAAAGGGAGAGTCCAGGAAGGTATAGTTGGGGAACAGACGCTTTGCGCTGACCTTGCAGCTGTAACGGAACAGATCGTAGTTGGGGTCTGCCTCGTTGTAGTTCACGCCTTCCTTAACCTTGAAGATGTGGATGGGGAAAATACAGGTCTCGCCATGACCCAGACCGGCTTCCAGCGCCATCAGCACATTGCGGATGACCATACGGCCTTCGGGACTGGTATCCGTACCGTAGTTGATGGAGGAGAAGGGTGTCTGAGCGCCGGCACGGGAGTGCATGGTGTTCAGATTGTGGACAAAGCCCTCCATAGCCTGCTTGGTATCCCGGTCAGCCTTCTGCCATGCACGCTTCTTAGTGGTGGCAACAATGCGACGGGTCTGGCTCAGATTCAGCATGGGGTACTTGCCCACCAGCATATTGGCAACAGCCTCGTCAAAGGTCTCGGTGCTTTCCAGGCATGCCTTTTCGCCGGTCTCTTCCTCGGCGGTCTTGACCAATGCATTGACCGCATCCATCTGGTCTTCCAGCTCCAGGATATCCTCCAAAGCTTCCTTCATGCGACGGATATAGGCTTTACGGTAAGTCTTGGCAACACCCAAAGCCATGCCATAGTCAAAGTTGGGGATAGACTGACCGCCGTGCTGATCGTTCTGGTTGGACTGAATGGCGATGGCTGCCAAAGCCGCATAACTCTGGATGGAGTTGGGCTCACGCAGGTAGCCATGACCGGTGGAGAAACCACCCTGGAACAGCTTGATAATATCGATCTGACAGCAGGTAGTGGTCAGAGAATAGAAATCAAAGTCATGAATATGGATGTCGCCTTCACGGTATGCCTTGGCATGCTCGGGACGGAGCAGGTACATCTCATTATAGGACTTTGCGCCGGCTGCACCGATCTGCAGCATGGTACCCATGGCGGTATTGCCGTCGATGTTGGCATTGTCACGCTTGATATCGCTGACACGGGCATCGATCTTGGTGATCTCGTCAATGGTACGCATCAAAGCCGTATTGCCCTCACGGGCACGGGTACGGTTGGCACGGTACAAGATGTAGGCTTTCGCAGCATTGTTAAAGCCGTGATTCATGAGCTGACGCTCAACTGCGTCCTGGATCACCTCAATATTGGGTGCTTCCGTAGCAAAACGATTCTCCAGCTCGCCCTGGACATCATTGGCCACACGGGCGGCATCTGCTGCATCGCCTTCCTTAGAAGCTTCCAATGCGCTCAGGATTGCAGAGGCAATTTTGTTCTGATCATAAAGCACGACACGGCCATCGCGCTTAATAATGCTTTGGATCATGGTGTTTTTACCTATCTTTCTCTTGTAATATTCTTAATCACAATATCTTGTGTGGGGTCGCTTCAAATCCCACAATATATTGCCACATAAATTATGTTTTGTCAATACATATTCCGTGGATTTTTTTCTGCATTTCGACCAAATTTTACTTTCAAATCTTGTATACCTTGTCACAAACGGCTGTCTTTACTTTACTAATGTAATATGCTATAATACAAAAAATATATTGCTTGGAGGTGGTTTGCCCGTGGAGTACAACGACATATACGATCGCAACCGGCGGCGAACCGGCCGCAAGCATCTGCGAGGCACACCCTGGCGACGTGGGGAATTTGGTCTGGTGGTTTGTGTTTGGGTGTATGACGGACAGGGCAAGATCCTGCTGACCCAACGAGCCCCGGAGAAGTCCTTCCCCGGCACTTGGGAAAATTCCGGCGGCGCTGTGCGTGCCGGAGAAACCAGCATCCAGGCCATTGTCCGGGAACTCAGAGAGGAAACCGGTATTGAGGCGAAACCGGAGGAGTTTGAATTGATCGACTCCGGCATGGACGGCAACACCCATTTTGACTATTATTGTCTGAAACGGCAGACTCCTTTACAGGATATCGTACTTCTCCCCGGAGAAACGGTGGATGTGATGTGGGCAACTTTTGAGGATGTTCACGAACTGATCCGCACCAAAAAAATGTGTCATGTAATTGCCCGGCAGTTCCGGCGGCAAGAATCTATGCTGCTGGCCCGGCAAAATACAAAATAAACGGAGGTATTTCTATGATTACACTTGAACAGTTACCGGTTTCCAGAGGCGGCGTGCCCATGCGCTTTGCCCGTGGCCACTTTGCCACCAACCACAGCCATATTAACTGCTATGTGGATATTACTTTCCAGAAGACTCGCTTGAGCGAAGCTAAGAGCGTTGCCAAGGAATTGGTGAAGCGTTTTAGCACCACCACCCTGGTAGATACCGTTCTGTGTCTGGATGGCACTGCGGTCATCGGTACTTGTCTGGCCAACGAGCTGACCAAGACCGGTTTCCACAATATTAACCTCCACAAGACCATTTATGTGGTTGAGCCGGAGTACAATGCCAACTCCCAGATCATCTTCCGTGACAATATCAAGCCCATGATTAAGGGCAAGCACATTCTGGTGCTGATGGCCTCCATGACCACCGGCTTCACCGCAAAGCGCAGCATCGAAGCCATCAGCTACTACGGTGGCTATGTGGCAGGCTGCGCCGCTGTATACAGCGCTGTGGAAAACACCGGCGGTTTTCCCGTGGCATCTGTTTACACCCTCAGCGACCTGCCCGAATACGAGAGCTACGACTCCCGTGAGTGCCCCTACTGCAAGAAGGGCATTCCCATTGATGCTCTGGTCAACAGCTTCGGCTATTCTGTGCTATAAACCATGACCGAAAAAGGTATCGATAAAAATTTTATACACCAGGAAGCTGTGGATGCAGACACCCAATGGTACGATGCCAGAAATCTCACGATATATGGTGTGATGCCCGATGAGGAATTGCTCTCTCGCAGAATGCCCAAGGACATTGCCCAGCAGGTTAATAACGGTGTGTGCAACTACAGCGACTATGGCGCAGGCGGACGGATTCGGTTTTCCACCAATTCTTCCTATGTGGCCATCAAGGTGCATTATGGCACTGGTTCTGTTCCCACGGTTATGAATTACTGTGGTAGCTATGGCTTTGATCTGTATGGATGCCAGGATGACCGGGAGGTTTATCTATCCACAGGTCGCCCCACCCACGAATTTGATCATAAGTATGCCGAATACAAGCTAGATACCCACAACGCCGGAAAAGTGCAGGAATATACCTTGAATTTCCCCATTTTCTGTGCCATTGAGGATCTGCAGATTGGCGTGGAAACAGGCAGTGTGATTGGGCCAGGCAAGGCATATCGTAATTCCCTGCCCGTGGTCTATTACGGCTCTTCCATTACCCATGGTGCTGCCGCAGGCAGACCGGGAAATACCTATGAAGGTTTTATTTCACAGAAATATAATCTGAATTATGTAAATCTTGGGTTTGCCGGCAGTGCCAAAGGCGAACCGATCATGGCGCAGTATATCGCTGGGATTCCCATGAGTGTTTTCGTATGCGATTATGACTATAACGCCTCTACACCCCAGTATTTGGCGCAAACCCATTTCCCCTTCTATGAAACCTTCCGGAAAGCACAACCGGATACCCCCTTCATCATGATCTCACGACCGAATTTCTTCAATAATCCAGAGCCCAACGGTCGCCGGAGAGAGATCATTCGCAGTAGCTATGAAAAGGCGCTGGATTTAGGGGACAAGCATGTATATTTCATTGACGGAGAAACCTTGTTTTCCGGTGAATGCGCTGAGTCCTGCACCAGCGACAGTGTCCACCCCAACGATTTGGGCTTCTTCCGCATGGCACAGGTCATTGGTCCTGTGGTTATGCAGGCCTACGAAGCTTCCCCTCATAAATGACAAAAACCGTATCGTTTCTCACGAAACGATACGGTTTTTCAGTCTGTCAAAAACTCTTTTTTGACAGACTGGCAGAGGTCAATAAAGCCGTCAAGACAAGCAACTCGAACCCGAAGTGTATGTGGATACTCGAGTGGTTCGAGCCTAAGAAGTAAGTCAAAACACCTTGCGTAGCAAGCTTTTTAGGAGAACGGATTGCCACGCCAGTGTGCGCACTGGCTCGCAATGACGCATCGAAATACTTGCGGTGCAAAACGAACCGCCAATCATCAAAACCTGTGTTTTGACG
>JAFYVL010000030.1 GCA_017549125.1 Oscillospiraceae bacterium
AAGGCTCCCCTCGTAGGGGTAAGCGAAGCGCAGTCGGCGGTAGTGAATGACAGTCCGGTGGACTGTCAGAGCCGCCGACCGGGCTCGCCTCAGCGAGCTGTCGCGAAGCGACTGAGGGGTGTAAATGCCAACATTTATGCGGATTTTAACAACACCCCTCCGCCCCTTCGGGGCACCTCCCCTACAGGGGAGGCAAAGCGACAAATTGGAAGTTATATTTGCTTTTGTTTGGTAACGGTGCCGATGGCCACGGCCAGGACTGGGGCTAACAGCATACCCAGGAAGCCCCACAGGGTAAAACCCACATAGAAGGCGATCAGCGTCAGCAGGGGATCTAAGCCCAGGTGTCTGCCCACCAGCCGAGGTTCTAATACGGTGCGCACCGTCAGCGCCACACCGTAAATACCCAGCAAACCGATGCCCAGAGGGGTGTTTCCACGCAAGAAGCTGAACAATGCCCAGGGGATCAGCACCGTGCCTGTTCCCAGCACCGGCACAGCATCTACCAGGGCGATCAATGCCGCCCGGAATACCGCATATTCCACACGTAGCAGCAAAAATCCGGCGGTGAGTACCCCACCGGTAATAAGCATCAGTTTAGTCTGTGCTTTCAGCCAGCCCCAGATCCCCCGGCGGATCTGCCGCACCGCCGGCAAATAGGTTGCCTCCCAGCTGGCAGGCAGCCAGCTGTGCAGCTTTTGCCGCAGAACCGGCAACCGGGCAGAGATCATAAAGGCCGATACCAGGGTGGTAAAGATGGTCACCGCCCCGGTGGGAATCCATAGAAGAAAATTGGCGATCGTTTTGGGAATCTGCTCCGCCACAGGCATGACCAACGCCGATTCCTTGGAGAAGGTTCTATCCACCGTTTGCTGCAGGATGCCCCGTATGCCCTCCGGTGACCGCTCCACCGCCGCATCCAGCCAATGATTCAGTTTGCGAATGCCTCCCTGGACAGATGCCTGCATATCCGGCAGTTCATCCACCAGTACCTCCAATTCCTTCACCGCAAAAGCCCCCACCAGGACCACCACACATCCCAACAGCACCAGAGTCGCACCGATCCCCACACCGGTGGCCAGGGGTCGCTTCATCTTCCGGGATGCCAACCGCACCACAGGCTCAGCCGCCAACGCCAGCAACGAGCCGATCACAAAGGGCAACAACAGAGGCAATAAATATTTCACCCCCAGCCACAATCCCAGGCCAAACAGCCCCAACATCACCCATTTGTTTTTGAAGATCCTTTCCATATGCAATCCTTTCCCAAGTTTCTGCTCTATCACTTTAATTTCATAAATTTCCCTATTTGGACTCTTGCTTTTTATAAAATATATGTTACAATAATTCCGGGCAATCAGCCCATGATTCTGTTGAATTTGACAGGGGGACTTATTATGGCCACAAACCCTAAGTATTACATCGTGGAAGCCTCTGCGCTGCCCACCGTTTTTTTGAAAGTTGCAGAGGCAAAGCGTCTGCTTTCCACCGGTGAAGCTTCTACTGTGAACGAAGCAACTCAGATGACCGATATCAGCCGCAGCGCATTCTATAAATATCGGGACGCTGTTATGCCCTTCCAGAATATGATGACCGGCCGGATCATTACCTTCCAGCTGCTTCTGCAGGATGAGCAGGGTCTGTTGTCCTCTATTTTGTCTGTGTTCGCACAGTGCAAAGCCAACATTATCACCATTAACTCCATCGTGCCTACCAACGGCTGCGCTGTTGTGACCATCTCCGCAGAGACTATGGAACTGAATGTGTCCCTGGAAGAGATGCTCCGCCAGATCCGCAGCGCAAACGGCGTGATCAAGGCCGAGGTTCTGGCTGGTTAATCCTAGCTATTAGGATACCCAGAAACGAAAAATCTATACACAAAAAGGGCTCGTCGTGTAATACGACGAGCCCTTTTAGAGTTATTTGTATCAATCTCTGGATCTGCCAAACAGCTGCAGAACGTAGAACAGGAAACGCAGGAAGTATACCATAGAGGTAACCAAGGAAGCCAGGTAGGTCATAGCGGCCGCAGACAACACCTTGCTTGCGCCGGGCAACTCATCCTCATATAGGATTCCCTCTTGCACCAGCATACGCTTGGCACGGCGGCTGGCATCCAGCTCCACAGGCAGAGTGACCAACGCAAAAACCATGCTGCCACCATACAGAACCACACCGATCATAGCCACCTTAAAGCCCAGATCCGGGTCAGATACCTGAATCACAGTCTCCATCAAAATACCCAACAGAACCAAAGGAATGGCAAGGAATGTACCCACATTCACCACAGGCACCAAAGCGGTACGCAGATTATAGAACCAATAACGCTCCTGCTTCTGCATCACATGACCCACCTCGTGAGCAGCTACAGCCACAGCTGCCACGGAGCAGCTATCATGGGTGGATTCAGACAAATTCACCACGGCCTTCTTGGGGTGGTAATGGTCGCTCAGCTGGCCTGCCACCTTGCCAATGGAGATGCCATAGACACCGTTGGCCTGAAACAGCCGGCGCACAGCGGTACTGCCGGTGGTGCCGGTACGAGTACGTACCTTATCGTATTTTTCAAAGGAAGATTTGACCTTATAGCTGGCAATACCGGAGAACAGCATGCACAGCAGAATGGCACCTAGAAACCAGAAATATTCCTGGGAATAGTAGCCATAGCCATAACCGTAGTAATAGGGCATTGGAACCCCTCCTGTCTATCAATGATTTTGCTTACTACCAGTATAACATCTTTTTTTAGAAAAATAAATCCTTTTTGTAAACAATTAAAAAATACCGGGGAAGATTCCCCGGTATCCTTCGAAAATTCAATTAGTACAAATCACCCAGAGAATTCAGAGCGTCAGCCAGCTCTTCCAACTCTTCCTTACAGTCATCGCAGTACACAAATTCCTGACCCTCGTAGGTCTCGGAGTTCTTGCTGGTGATCAACTTGGACTCTTCACAGAAGTCACAGGTGAAGCAACCGGCCAGCATGGAGCCCAGAACGACTACCATCAGCATAACACAAATCAGCTTTTTCATATGTATTGTCTCCTATCTTCTTTGCCCGTAGGCTTTTTTATCTGTCTGTATATAACGGACAGATGTTAACAATATGTTAACATATTTTTCAGGTTCTGTCAATGCCCTTTTCGAATTAAGGCGCTTCCTCGATGGGGGTCAGCCGTTCTTTGCAATCTGCACAGCAAACCACGGTTTCACCGGCTTGCTTTGCCTTATTCTTCTTGCCTACGGTACGTTTGTTACAAGACTCACAAATGAACGGAACACCGGTCTCAGACTTGCCCTCCCGGGACAAGGTCTTATCCTGCGTGCCATCCAGATCTTCCAGTAACAACTGTGTACCCTTCACGCTATAACGATAGCGAAGAGTCTCCTCTTCCTCGGTGCGGATAATCAGCTTATCTCCGTCGGTGGTATAGGTAAATGCCACAAATTCCGATCTGCGCTCTATATAACCCTTCTCATCGTCAATGAAGGCATAGACCAGCTTACTGGCACTGCCGTTGGAAGACCATGCATAACCAGACAGCGGTGCGCCTTCAGACATAAAGCAAGTAATAAAGATAAAAATGGCAAGCACGGCGATGGCCAGACCGCCAAACAGAAAAATCTTTTTCATCATGCTTTCTGTAGGATTTTTTACGCTGGATCTGCGCACAGGACGTGCTGCTTCTCTTCTCTGAGGCGCAGTCGTACGCACAGGCGCAGGCTTCTGTGCAACCGGGGCTGTAGGTCTGGGCGCAATGATCTCCGGCTCTTTTTCTATAAAAAACCAATGTCCACAATTGGCACAGGTTGCCCGGCCTTCCCCCTTGGGAGTGCCACATTTTTCACAAACTATGGTAATCAGTCCTTTCTGTCTTTCACAGGATCAGGCATCTTAGTTCAGGAAGCCCTGCACCTCATCCCAGCAGTTCTCGCAGAAATCATATTCTGTGCCGTCCATAGTGCCGGTATGCTTATTGCGATAGTATGCATTTTCACAATAGGCACAGAAGAATGCCTTTTCTGCGTTGCACCATGCCATCTCCACATCCGCATCGGCAATGGTCAACACCAGCCAATCGCCCTCTTCCCGGAAAATATAGGTAATTTCCTCTTCATCCTTGGGGCTGATAGACAGACGATCGTCCTTCACGGTGTATGTAAATTTCAACTTGCCGCCATCATCCTCATAATAGCCGTTCTCGTCATCGGTAAAGGTGATGATCGCACCATCCTCGGATACCCAGCACGTGCCGGCCAAGGGGTTACTGAACACAAAGACCCACAGCAGCACACCGGCGATCACCGCCACCAGGGCAAGGGACACCAGGGTTATCACCAATTTTTTCTTATTCTTAGGGGCAACTGCACCCTGTCCATAGGGCTGTTGACCCGGATATTGCTGACCACGGTACGGTTGACCTTGATAGGGCTGGCCGTTAGTCGGTTTCGGCATATTCACCTGCTGGTTAGGAACATTCACCTGCGCCGCAGGATTCGCCGGCACTCCCGGCACCAGACTCTTACCGCAACCACCGCAGAATTTGGCATTATCCGCTAATTGCTTACCACAATTTCCGCAAAACATAGTCACAACTCCTTTTTCTGAAACATATCATTATTGTATGATATTTGTAGACAATTGTCAATGGGCGGCTTCCTCTGTACGCAGTAACTGGGGAGGAATCAGCGCAGGATCAAACAAGACCTGGGAGTGATTATCCCAAATCAGTTCCTGTCCGGTGACATCCTGGGTCTGCCGATCCCGGACGGTGCGGTAGATCTTGGATACACGATAGTATTTCTCACCCTCCTTGCGGAAATGGTGATCCTCCTCGGTCAAACTGTATGTATAGGGAAATTCCCGCTCCGCACGGAGCTGACCATGCAGATCCTCACCATCGCACCACAACAGCAGCTGCACCGTCTGATCCGAATCGTTACGGAAACGATAATCAATATAATTGTAGCACACTGCCGTGCCGGCATTCAAAGGAATGCGAGGACCTTCATCCGGTGCTAAGGCATCGGAATGCTTATGAAATTCCGTAACCGTCATAGGGCTGTGCAGTACGATTCGATTAATGGTATTGCCCAAATTACACAAGCCTCCACCCAGACCTTTCCGCAATTGATTACGGACGATGATCCGGCCATCCTTGTAGCCTTTACGGCGAGTAGTCTTTCCCACAGTGCGCCAGAAGGAAAAGGTTTCCCCCGGACGAATGAGAATGCCGTTGATTTTTTCACAAGCCAAGCGGATATTGACCGCCTTATTGAGCTGGGATTCCAGATCCACACCGGGGGCACGCTTGATCATATTGGAATGAAAATCGAAAACCACCACCGGCAATTTTTCCTGGGTGTGTTTTTTTGCGATCTTCTCCTTACTAAACAAATCCTTTAATTTTCTTTTGGTTACTTCCTTCTGCTTAGAAAGAAAATAACAAAAGGGATTGATATCACAAAAACATCTGCCTTCTCTTGCCATATTACTCTTCTCCTGTCCGTTGAATATCCCCCAGCCTCTGGCATCGTGCGCTGCGGCGGTAAAACCGCAAGATCCATCGCTCCACATGGCGACGGATGCCGATCTTAGCCTTAGGATCAACTTGAATAAATTGCACCAAAATACTATCAATTCCACTACGGTTTGCACCCAGAATATCCGTAAATAGTTGGTCACCAATACACAGGGTCTCCCCCTTGGTCAGCCCCAGCATTTCCACAGCCTGTTCGTAGGCATCCGGCGCAGGCTTATTAGCCAGCGGAATGTATCGGGTCTGGATATTTTCATTGAACCGCTCCAAGCGACGGGCATTGTTATTGGATAGCAACAGAGTCTTAAACCCCATTTCGTGCAATCTGCAGAACAGCGCATCCACCTGGGGGTTAGAATCATCTCCATGATGGACTAAGGTATTATCCACATCAAATAAGATCCCCCGGTATCCCCGTTGGTATAGTTTTTCAAAATCGATAGCAAATACGCTTGACGCATATCCGCCGGGATAATAACGTTTCAGCAACTGTCCTCACCGCCTCTCCGGACTATAGTAACAAAGATCGGCGAATATGTCAAATTCAGAATTTCTGCTAGCTTTTTTTCGGGAGAAATGGTATAATACGCTTGCTAAATGCAAATTGTCTGTAAGGAAGAGTGGTATGAAAAAACCCGAATTGATTGTCATGTTGACTAAAAATGACCAAACGGTAGCAAATGCCCGTGAGGTTTTTCAGACCTGCGCAAATTCTGCGGCACAATGCTGGGGTGCAAAGGAGGTCGGTTTGCCTCCCAAAGCCTTAAAGGAATTGTATGCCGCCTTCAAAAACCATGGAAAAACCAGCTTTATGGAAGTGGTAGCCTACAAAGAGGACGACTGCATGGCGGGCGCAAAATTGGCCCAGGCGTGCGGCTGTGATGTGCTGTTAGGTACATGCTTTTTCGATTCTGTCAATCAATTCTGTCTGGATCACGGTTTAAAATACATGCCCTTTATTGGAAAAGTCTATAACCGCCCCTCGGTACTAGAAGGCACAGCCCAGCAAATGCTGGATCAGCTGGCTGCGTACAGCGAAAAGGGTGTTTACGGTGCAGACCTTCTGGGCTACCGACATATAACCGACGGCTATGGCATCAGCAAGGCCGTCATTTCCCAAGCATCCTTGCCCATTTGCCTGGCTGGCAGTATCGACAGCTATCAGCGGCTGGATCAGGTGCTGGCCATCAATCCTGCATGGTTTACCATTGGCGGCGCATTCTTTTATGGTAAATTTGGCAGTGATTTTACTGCACAGATCAATTCTGTCTGCGATTATATGCAGGGTGCTGTCCTTGCCCCATAACTTTAGAAACGGAGAAAGATTATGTTTGAAGCGATTTTACAGGCCATCCAGGCTTATGATACCATTATCATCCATCGACACAACCGTCCCGATGGCGATGCTATGGGCAGCCAGCTGGGTCTGAAGCATTTGATTTTGGAAAACTACCCCGAAAAGACCGTCTATGTGGTGGGCGACGCCCCGGGTTATTTCGGTTTTATGGAAGGCGCTGTGATGGACGAGATCCCCGATAGTGCTTATAACGGTGCGTTGGCTTGCATTCTGGACAGTGCCGCTCCCCATCTGATCAGCGATGACCGCTACACCCTGGCGGAAAAGACCATCCGGATCGACCATCATATTTTCTGCCAGCAGATCGCTGATGTGGAAGTGGTGGACACCAGCTTTGAAAGCTGCTGCGGCATGATCGCTGAACTGGCGCAGGAATCCGGCTGGAAGCACAATCCCCTGTCCGCCAAATCTCTGTACACCGGCATGGTCACCGACTCCGGTCGTTTCCGCTATGACGGCACTACCGCTCGTACCTTCCGTCTGGCATCTACTCTCATGGAGCAGGAATTTGACACCAATGCCCTGTTCCGGGATCTGTATGCAGATGATTTTGCTTCCAAGCAGTTGAAGGCAAAGTTTATTTTGAAGATTCAGTTCAGCCCCAAGAATGTGGCCTACATCTACACCACCATGGAAGAATTCCAGGCACTGAACACGGACACCTTTACGGTCTCCCGGGCAATGGTCAACACCATGGCCGATATTCGTGGTGTGGATATCTGGGTGAACTTCACCGAAACCGAAAAGGGTGTGCTGTGTGAGCTGCGCTCTTCCAAGTACAATATCAATCCCATCGCTGTGAAGTATGGCGGCGGCGGTCACCAGAAGGCCAGCGGCGCAACCGTTGCTGACCGGGAAACCGCCATGGCAATGCTGGCAGATCTGGATGAAATCATGGAGCAAAACCAATAAATTCGTATTTATCGCACACCTCTTGTAGGGGCCGATGACCACATCGGCCCACCATTAACCGACATATTGAAGGGCCGATGTGGTCATCGGCCCCTACAATGCATCGAAATGACAGAACGATAAATTGGAATTTAAAATAGGAGTACAATATGAACAAGAGCATTAAGCAGGAAATTCTGCAAAAAATTAAGGATAATCAAATCATCTGCCTGTTCCGCCATGTGCGTAACGACGGTGACTGTGTAGGTGCTACCAAGGGTCTGAAGCGGATTCTGCAGCTTACCTTCCCGGAAAAGCAGATCTATCTGATTGACCACGACACCGCCAAATATCTGGAATTTATGGGTCCGGAAGATCCGGAGGTAGAAGACATCGTATACGAAAATGCCCTGGGCATTGTGCTGGACACCGCATCTGAGGCTCGCATTTCCAACAAGAAATATACCCTCTGCAAGGATCTGATCAAGATCGACCACCACATCCCCTTGGAGAACTACGGTTCTGTGGCATGGGTGGAAGAGGAGCGTTCCTCCTGCTGTGAAATGGTGGTAGATTTCTATGAAACCTTCAAGGACGAATTGAAGATCGACTCCGAAGCCGCTACCCACCTGTACACCGGCATGGTAACGGACTCCGGCCGCTTCAAGTACAGCGGTATCAGCGGTGATGCCATGCGCTGCGCCGGTACATTGCTGGACGTAGGTGTGGATACGGATACCCTGTTCGCCAGATTGTATCTGGAAGCCTATGAGTATCTGAAATTCAAGGCCCATATTTATAATCGTATGCAGATCACCGAAAACGGTGTTGCCTATATTTTCGTGGACAAGGCCATGCAGGAAGAATTTGGTCTGACCCTGGAGATGGCCAGCGCCTGTGTGGGCAATCTGGACTCTATCCGGGGTGTGATCGCTTGGATGGCATTTATTGAAAACGGCGATGCAGAGGGCTCTATCCGTGTCCGTCTGCGCTCCCGGTTCGTTCATATTAACTCCATTGCTGAGAAGTATCGCGGTGGCGGTCACGCCTGCGCCAGCGGTGCTACGGTCTACGGTCAGGAAGAAATGGACGCTCTGCTCCGGGATACCGATGCGCTGGTAAAAGAATATAAGGAAACCCATGAGGGCTGGCTATGAGAATTTTAATTACAAACGACGATGGCATGCATGCCACCCAATTAGTACCTCTGATTAGGTGGTGTCAGAAGTTAGGTCAGACCACCGTGGTTGTTCCCAAGGTGGAGCAAAGCGGCAAAAGCCACGGCATTGAGCTTAGACAGGCTTTTGAGGCCAAGGAAGTGGAGTTAGCCCCCGGCATCACCGCATGGGCGGTGGATTCTACCCCTGCCGATTGCGTTCGGTTTGCGGTCATGGGTCTGCATTTGCAATTTGATTTGGTGATTTCCGGCATTAACCGGGGCTTGAATGTGGGAACGGATATTATGTACTCCGGTACGGTGGGTGCTATTTTTGAAGCTGCCAATCTGGGTATTCCCGGCATTAGCTTTTCCACCACCATCGGCTTCTACGAAGGGGCTGTGACCCAGATGGATCGGGTGTGGGAATATTTCCAGACCCACAAACTGATGGAGAAGGGTAACCATTACAATGTGAACATCCCTGCCGATGCCCAAACCATCCGGATCACCCGACAGGGCGGCCCGTACTATTCCGACGATTTCCCCCATATTGGCAACGATATGTATATGCCCAAAGGCATCTGCGTGTATGAAAACCGCAACGATCTGACTCTGGATACGGACAGCGTTATGTCCGGTCATATTTCCATTATGCCCCTATCTACCAACCGGGTAGATTTGGAATTATACGCAGACTTACAACAACTGAATCCATAAAAAAATCGACCTCTTTCGAGGTCGATTTTTTTATGTTTAGGGAACGCCTTAGGACTCAGCCGCGTTGGTGTAGACGGTCATAGCGTTCACACGAGTCTGTGCCACCATGGTAAAGGAGATGCTGTCGCACTGTGCGAACTCAACAACTACCTGCAGGTCGTTCACAGTTACAGTAGCACCGGTAATCGCTCTCAGAGAATCTGCCAGAGGCGTTACTCTTTCTGCGAATGCCACATCAAATACGATACGGGTCATGCCGGAATACGCAATGGTGACATCGGAGCCGGTATACATACGCACATGGGTAGCAGCAGAACTGTCAAAAACATCAGTAATAGAATCAGCCTTATTGTTGGTCATGGTGATACCGTTAGCGCTCCAAATCTGCTGTTCAGCAGAGTAGGAGGTGCGGTTTGCCACATCGGCAAAGTTAAGGGTTACACCCTCAATCTGCTCGGGTTCGGAAGGCTGCTCAGGCTCGGAGGGCTGTTCGGGCTCGCTGGGCTGCTCGGGTTCGGTGCTGCCACCGCCGTTGCCGCCACCCTCACCGGTATAAACGGTGATTTCCTGCAGACGAGTCTGGTAGGGCAGATTCTCGACAGTAAAGCTGTCAGCAGCTGCTGCCAGATCCACGGTAACCAC
>JAFYVL010000031.1 GCA_017549125.1 Oscillospiraceae bacterium
CCACTTACCTCGGCAGTCAGTTAGAATGTGCGTTTGGCGGTGACCGTTGTTTCGGAATTGTGGCAAATATGGACTTTTTGCTCGTCTGCACATACGAAGAAAACGGTGAAAACCCAGAACTTGTTGTTTATAAAAAGAGATGAGTTTCCCTCTTTTGCGGATAGCAGGACAGGCTGCAATCAAGGACTAAGATTTAACCCCAATAATGAAAACCCACGGATTGCTCCGAGGGTTTTTCTTATTCTCTAAAATAGTTAATAGCGCACCAATTATATGTCGCACCTGGTATTAAAAAAATTATTCCAAGAACAACACTTGCGCTAACAGAAAAAATACAACCAATCAAAACACCAGTAACTACCCATAAACAAGCGTAAATACCGCCCAAAATCATTGAAGCGATGCGACACCATTTAAGCCATTTGGATAGCACAAAAATAGCGAGAGGGCATAGTAGCAATACGCCAAACACAATCCACGACCCAAAGTATAGTCCGCCAAGGATTGAACACACTGCAATTTGACCAATAAATGTATTTATCATCTCATCGGTTAGCCGAGCCTCTATTATAGCATCTCTTATAGTTCGTTTCATAAAACTCTCCGTATCATATTTTATATTTATTATATCATACAAATACATCTGTTGCAACTTTTCTAGTGCCATGACGACGGACGCAATTTTATGATGGAAGTTTCCCTCTTTTGCGGATAGCACCACAGACCGCTATCAAGGGCTAATTGCTAACAATAAAATCGCCACTCGACCGAGTGGCGATTTTTTGTTGCAATGCCCTTGATAACTATGATTGCCTTCGGCAAGTTGTAGGGGACGGGTTTCCCGTCCCGTTATGATTGGCTTCGCCAAGTTATGATGCACCTGCGGTGCAGTTAATTTTGTCAGGCAATCATATCATAACGAGCGCAAAGCGCTCTCATAACTCTAAACTCGTTGCCTCATGGCAACATATCGAAATTCTGCCACACAGAATGATATCGATTTTGCGTTAACTGTCCCTCTGCTGAGAAATCGGCAGAGGGATTTTTGTATAAAACTCTTTTGTTTGAAAGGAAAGTATGCTATACTGTTTTAAGGGCCAAGAATGATAAAGCTTAAATGTTAATATATTGAAAGGTGAAGGATAGCACCCAATACCATAGGAGATGAGAATATGACGCTTGAAGAGTACCGAATCAGACACAGTATGTTGATTGAACAATACCAATGGATTGAGTTTGATTTAGAGGGTCTATATGCGGCGCTTTCTGACGAGCCGTTTTACGAGGCACTTCGGGAAATAGAAAGAGACTCCATCGGTGGTGTTGTGCGCGAGATTCAAAAGATAGAAAAAGAGAAGAACATCACAATCTTTTCAGATGAAGAATATCAACAGCTGGATATGCTGCGTGAACGAAGAAATTTCTGGAGCCATGTGTGCTACACAGAAGCATATGACCCCCATACCGGTGTTCCTCGGAATGCAAAAATGCTTTTGGCAGATTTGCAGAAGGCAGAAACCTTCCTGGTATATTTGCGAAAAATCAAGGGAGTATACATGGAAAAAATCGCAAGAAGAATCTGAATTTTCCGTTCCGAACACAGAACTGCCACCTACGGGTGGCAGTTTTTGTTGTAACTCGCTCTTCCATTCTCATCCAGAAAAAGCCTTGGATTCTGACAAATTATGTGCTATAATGGGAAAAATGATTTGGAGGGATGGCACATGAACTTTTTAGAGGAACGCATTGTAAAAGACGGCATCGTAAGGTCGGGCAATGTATTAAAAGTGGATAGTTTTCTGAATCACCAGATGGATGTGAGTCTGATGGAGGAGATTGGACGGGAATTTCATCGCCGGTTTGCCCAAAAGCCCATTACAAAGGTGCTGACCATCGAGGCCTCCGGCATCGGTATGGCTGTGTTCGTGGCGAAGGAATTTGGTGTACCCATGGTATTTGCCAAAAAATCCAAATCCGTTAACATTGACGCTGACACCTATGTTGCCCAGGTGGAGTCCTTTACCCACAAGAACACCAACCAGGTGATCGTGTCCAAAAAGTTTTTGAATTCTGAGGATCATGTGCTGATTATCGATGATTTCCTGGCCAATGGCTGCGCATTAAAGGGCTTGATCAGCATTGTGGAACAGGCCGGCGCTACCGTGGAGGGTCTGGGCATCGTCATTGAAAAGGGATTCCAGGACGGCGGCAAGATCATCCGGGATATGGGCTATCCTCTGGAATCTCTGGCCATCGTGGAATCCATGGATGCCGAAACCGGCCATATCTCCTTCCGCCGGCAGTGATAGTTTAGAAAGTTTAGGTACGGAAATGTTTGATTACCATTTACATAGTTGGGTTTCTCACGATTCGCAGTGTCCTCCTGTGGAGATTATCCATGCAGCAGAAAAAGCTGGGCTTAAGGAAATTTGCTTTACGGATCACTATGATTTTAATGACATAGATAAGACCCAACACAATACATTCGCTCTTGCGGCTTACCGGGAAGCCTATGATGAGATTGCTTCTGCCAGGGTGAAGGTGCGCCGTGGTATGGAATTTGGTATGACCACCTGGAATCAAGATGAACTGAGCAGCATGCTCAATGCCTACGATTTTGATTTTGTGATCGGCTCTGTGCATTATATGGGCGGATATGACCCCTATTATAAAGAATTTTGGATCTATAACGATCCGGATACGGCCTTTGAAAAATACCTGTTACATTCCCTGGAATGTGTGAAAACCCAAAATGATTTCGATGTGCTTGGGCACTTAAATTATATTTGCAAATCGGAGCATAATCCCGCCGGCAAGCCGCTTTGCTATAACGATTACCGGGATATTTGTGATGAGATCATGAAGACCCTGGTTCAAAAGGGCAAGGGCATGGAGATCAACACCAGCGGTGTGGATCGTGTAGGTGCGTTTTTGCCAGCTGTCGATTTTATCAAAAGATTTCGACAGCTGGGCGGCGAGATTATTACGGTTGGCTCGGATGCGCATAATGCTGCCCGTGTGGGTCAGTATATATGGGGTGCGCTGGAAATTGCCAAAGATATTTTTGGCTATGCCTGTACGTTTGAAAACCGGAAACCCATATTCCATAAGTTGTAAAAAAGCCGTCAAGCATCAGAAATAGATGCTTGACGGTTTTTGATAGGCAATATCAGACCAGATGCTTTACCACGGGGATTTTCTTGGCGATCCAGACACCCACAACACAGGCGGCAAAGACGAACCAGGGCAACACAAACCGATAAACAAAGCCGCTGTTGACTAAACCCAGAATTCCTGCGCCCAGCCAAATGCCCAGGGAGTGGGTGAGCCAAACACCCATGCAGCAACCGGACACGGTTCGCACCAGCGTGGCGAATTTGATGCGGCGGTTAAGGCTTTCTGTGACGGCTGGCTTATCAAATAGGTGCTTTACAAACACAAATATGGCCGCACCGGTTAAACCGGAAGGGAAGTACTGATAGTTTGCCATAGTCAGGGCGGTTTCTCCATAGATAGCGGAAGTGTGGATGATATGCCATACGGCAAAGATGCTGCTGGCAATGGCTGCCAGGTACAGGAGTACTCGCTTGGTTCGGCACCATGTTTCGGTGCTGACCAGATAGCCAAACAGCACATACATCAAAAATCCGCCGCTGACCGGCATGGTCAAATAACTATTAAAAGGAATCTCCAGCAGACCGCACACAGGCTTCAATACCCAATTCAGAGCAAAAGCGACATATACGGCAAACCACAGGTATTTTCTGTGGTTTTTGGCTTCCAGCACCAGGGAAATCACCGGAATAGCGGCATAAATGCAAAACAGGGGGAAGAAGAACCAGTACCGCTCCTGAAATTTGGAATTGAGCAGCATGTAAAAGAATTCTTTTACAGAGTGGAAAGATGCATCCGGGGAGAACACTCTTTGCCAGATCACATAGAAAAGATTCCAGAACAAGAAAGGCAAACCGATCCGCAGGAGTCTCTTTTTGGCATACTCTTTGGTGGAGTACCGCTTGCGGTATTCCATCAGCTTTGCACCGGACAGCATAAAGAAAATGGGGATTGCGCTATACACGACGCATCGTTCGGCTACGCTGATTTTCCAGCTTAGAGAATCGGAGTAAGTATATAGAATGCCGTTGGTATGAAAGAAAACTACCATCAAGCAAGCCAGGATGGTCAGAAAATCATAACAAAGGTTATATTTTTTCTCCATAAATAACCCTTCCTTTCCTGCCATTACAGACTTTCAATCAAATCTGTCAGCTTTTGTGCCAGCAGGCGGTGACCCGCTTCGTTCAGATGCAGGCCATCTACTGTATATTTTTCAAAATGCTCGGGGATGTGGGGATCGACACCCAGGCCATCATACAAATTCAGCACAGGGATATCAA
Source organism: Oscillospiraceae bacterium (assembly GCA_017549125.1). Classification (GTDB taxonomy): domain Bacteria; phylum Bacillota; class Clostridia; order Oscillospirales; family Oscillospiraceae; genus Faecousia. Next base: position 4,398 of record JAFYVL010000031.1, read on the forward strand.
ATTGCTTGGCAGTTTCCTGGATGGCTTCCACATAGGCCTTCAGAGGCTTGCCCTCCACACGCTTTGCTGCGTGAACAGAGGGGACTAAATCATCCACCTCACGGCGCAGGAAGCAACGGGAGGGTGACATGAAAATGATAGGCTTATTTGGATAGGTCTCCCGCAGATAATTCATGAGGAAAAACACAGCACCGCAGAAGGTGGCAGGGGTGGTGTCGCCAATTTCTCCGAAGGGAGCATTGCCGTGGATATAGTCATTCACACCACCGTATACCACTACCATATCTGCGCTGTGATCCATATCATAGGCACGACCGCAGAAGCACAGATCATATCTGGGGGTTGCGCTGGGGAAGGGCTGATGTGCCAGACGTGTACCACCAATGCCGTAGCTGTTGATTTTGGACAAGCCTAACATTTTGGCTGCCAGGTGATCATATCGGCGGTTTTCATGGTCGGTGATGCCCACGCCTTCGGTGATGCTGTCACCTAAAAAATTTACTTGAAATCCTTGAACGTTCATATTTCTATCCTCCGTAAAAGATACCCCAACAATACCACAAAACAGCCCTAACATCAAGGGTTTTTGACAAAATAAAGTACCCGAGGTGATTGCGGAAATCCTTTTCCGCAACCACCTCGGGGTTATTATCTGTTTCTCACGGTTGGATCTGCAGCGTTCGTTCCCAAACTTTCACCTTGTTCGGGCCGGGCTTTAGGGCTTGCAAAGGTCCGGGGATGCCGGAAACTTCCCGTTTGACACCCACCATATCCAGATCGCAGCACAGGCAGCTGCCGTCGGGATTTTCAAAATCCTGCTGGACGATTCTGGCCTGGGGTAGGGTCTGGGTGGAAATCTCAGGCACAGACAGGGCTGTGACGGACGCAGGTAGGTCGATTTGTAAATACACGGCCTTGCCCTCGTCCAAAACCGCAAAGGGCAGGGGAGCTTGCTCTACGACCGCACAGGACTCCCGATCAAAGGATTCCGCATGACCGGTGTATACATTGGCCGCAATGTAGACCGGCTGGGGTGTGCGTTCATAATGCTCGATATCGCCCACACCGTGGCTTTTGACCTGTTGCAAATATTCCTCCAAGGACACCGGCGCACCATTATAGTCCGCTGTGCCGTAACGAGCATAGGGTTCCGGGTCTACTGTGTGGGGAGCGAAAATGTTGCCGTACCAACGATCGTCACCACCGTAAACCACACTGACACCCAATACATCCGTGCAGTGGGGGAAATGATAGGGGGTTGCCCGATTCAGCACAGGATAACGCTGCATAAATCCGCCAAAGAGATTGTGGATATATGCGCCGCCCTGAGCTGCATTGACCAATGAGAAATCAGAGCCGAAAATGTTGTTGTCCACCAAGTGCGGACCGTGGGTCACTTCGATCATCAGATCCCGGTAATTGTCCGTAAACACATTGCCGCTGACCCGTGTGCCCTGGGCTTGCCAATCCAGCCACACACCCAAACTGCAATGATGGATGTAATTGTGGTGGATCTGGGTATCCACAGCACCGTGGAACTTGATGCCGGCGATCTCGTGACCGTAAAACTCATGCTTCATGGCAATGTTGTAGATCTCATTGCCGTAAATTTCACAAAATGCGCATCCCATGTGTCCCACAATGGCATTTTGCCCACAATCGTGGATCACATTGTTCCGCACAATATGAGAGCCGATGTTTTCTTTGCACCATCCTGCAGCACGACCCCGGAATACGGTTTCCATCTGGTTTTGGTAGCCGGGTGTTTTGCCTGTATGGGTAAAGGCATTGTTGCCGGTGGAAATCTCCTTACCCAGGCTCAGACCGCTGCATTTTGCATGGTGAATATGGTTGTTTTCTATGATCCAGCCCTTGCTCCAATGACAGCCGATCAAGCCCGGCTGTACCGCTGTAGGCGGTGTCCAGGGGGATGCGGCATGGGCCATTTCAAAACCACGGACGGTGATATAGTCCAGATTGGTTTTCTCTGGATAGAAGCAGGCGCTGCGCACGTTGATCTCCACCAGTTCCTTGTTGGGGTCAGCCCCATGGAAATTGGCATAGATCACGGTATGGGTCTCATCTACCTGGGCATGCCAGCGGTAAATGGTCTGCTCTGGCTTCAGGTTTCGTTCCGGACGGAAGAACCAGGTTTCATAGCTACTTACTTCCTGGACAGTTGGATGATAAACTCCTTCCAAAGTTAGCGACTCATAGAAAGCCTGTCCATTCAGATACACCTCACCCAAATGGGCATAGGGATTCATGGGCGCAACAAACCAGTCACCGGACAGGGTCTCGGCAAAGGGATTTTCTGTGCCGAAGAAGCTGTTGGGGATCACAGCCTTCCAGACAGAGCCTGTTTCCTGTTCCCACCAATTTACCCGTTCAGAGCCTTTGATGATTACATGCTCGCCCTCTGCGGCTTCATAGGTGATACGGCAGGTATCCGATGTACCGCCGGCTTGGGGGCGCACCCATTCCCGGTATTCGCCTCCGTGCACTAGGACCGAATCTCCGGGTGCGGCTATGTCAGCGGCCCGCTGAATGGTCAAAAAGGGCGCATGCTCTGTGCCTGGGTTGGTGTCGTTTCCGTGTTTTGCCACATGATAGATCATAGTAAATTCTCCTGTGGGCGTGCCGTTTTTACGGCACGCCCATTGACATTAGGGATTGATTTTTACGTACGCAACAGCAAATTCGATGGGGCTGTCTGTGCCACCGTCATTGTAAGCTGCCAAGCCAATGTGCGTGGTGTCCAGACCGTCCACAGTCAGAGGATCTCCGGCCTGGTGATAACTGATACCGTCGGTGGAGATGTAACCGGTGTAGGTGTTGCCGTTCTTGACAATTCGCAGCCACACAGGACCGGCACCGGCTTCCAGACCGCCGCCGTGGCTGGCACCGGGATTGCCGTTGGATTCAGCCAGCAGCTGCCAGCCCAGACCGCCGTCCTTGCCGTATTTCATCTTCACGTAGTTCTCCTGGTCGGAGATGGCCAGCAGAGCAAACTGCTGCCAGTTCTCGTCGGGAGCTTTGTTCATGGTGATCTTGACTTCTGCAGTATAGCTGTCAGAAGCGGGAAGCATGAAGATGTTCTTGCAATTAGAACCGCCGCCATACAGGCCATTTCTCTGGCTGCTGATCACCAGACCGCGACCGGCTTCCAGATGCCAGTGCTCGCTGACCTCACGGTCGATAGACCAGTCACGGAGCAGCTGCTCGGTGGTCATGTTAGTGAAATCATAAGTGTTCAGCTGGGCAATGTCAACATATTCCACAGTAAATTCGATGGAATTGTCTGTGCCGCCGTCGTTGAAGGCAGCCAGACCGATGTAGGCAGGCTCGAAGCCGTCCAGGGTGATGGTTTCGCCCAACTTGCTGAAGTTCACACCGTCGGTGGAGTAGAAGCCGGTGAAGCTGTTGCCGATCTTCTTGATCTGCAGCCACACAGGACCTGCTGTTGCAGGCATACCTGCACCGTGGCTTACACCGGGATTGCCATTCTGCTCAGCCAACAGCTGTAAGCCGTAGCCGTTGTCGTAGCCGTACTTCATCTTGATGTAGTTGTCCTGATCGTTGCAGACCAGCAGAGCAAACTGCTGCCAGTTCTCCAGTTCTTCCTGGGACAGGGTGATCTTGGTTTCGGCAATGTAATTGCCGGATGCAGGCAGCAGGAATACATTTTCCATGTGGCTGCCGCCGCCATACAGACCGTCACGCTGGCTCTTGATCTTCAGACCTTCGCCTTCCACGAAGCTCCAGTTTTCTGCATCTTCGTTCTGGATGCTCCACTTCTCCAGCAGCTGTGCCTGGGTCATGGTGGTGAAGTCATAGGTTTTGCCGTTGCCGACCACAGCAGGCTTCTCGGTAAACAGCTCCATGGTGTGCCAGTACAGTAGATCCTGCTCACCGGTGTAGCCGGGAGCGCTGAACACGAAGAACAGACCCCACTGGCCGTCCAGTTCGTCGATCTGATGCAGAGGAATCTGCATGGTGGTGGGCTGCTGTGCCATATCGGCGGTGATGGCGAAAGAACCAACCTTGTAGCTGCCTTCACCAACGGCAATGATATTGCCATTTGCATCACGGGTTACGGTGGACAGGAACTGATCCTTGACCGCCGTGGTGGGACGCAGATAGACATCAATGGTCACATCCTTACCCAGGGGGGTCACGGAAATGGCCAGATTGGTCTGCTTGCCATCTTCTGCGTTCTGATCCAGATCAAAGTACTTCACACCGGCGATGGTGTCGGTGGTGTTGATCTTGATGTAATCGAAGGTGTCCTTGTTGTACTCGGGAACGATCACAGGACCGTCTGCGCGACGGGTAAAGCCATCGGTCAAATAGCTGACGATGCTTGCCGGATACAGCGCATAGGGATCCATACCGTTCAGATGTGCGCCCTGAGAGGTGACCTCTGCCATGGAGATGTACAGACCGCCGCCTTCAGCCACGGACTTCTCATCCCAAGTGACGGTGATGGGATCGAGCATACTCTGACGGCTGTAAGCGTTGCTGGAACGGTGGTAGAAGATGTACCACTGACCGTTGACCTCACAGACGCTGCCGTGGGTATTGTCGCTGGGGAAGCTGCGATAGGTTGTGCCGTTGGAATCGGTGATGGTCTCGCCGTTGGCATCCACAATGATGCCGCCCCACTTCCAAGGACCTGCAGGACTATCGGAATAGCCGTAGGCCAGCTGAGAGGTGGTACAGCCGGTGGCTTCGCTTCTCAGACCACGACGGGAGAACAGCAGCATGTACTTGTTGCCGATCTTGCGGATGGAAGGTGCTTCAAAGAAGCCCCACTTGTCCACGTTTTCGTCCTGGACAATGTTATACAATGTGGGATCGTAGTTGGGATTGTCGATGTCGCTACGGGTCGGCAGGTTCAGATGGATCTCGGTGCCTTCCTTCAAGGTGGACATATCCTCGGGATTCAGTTCTGCCCAGCAGCAATCCTCGTTGTTTTCAAAGCCCCAGTAGCCATACACGCGACCGTCGTCGTCACGGAGCACAGCCACGTCGAAGCCCAGAATACCGGTGGTCATGGTGGTGCTGTCGGTGGCCCAGTTGCAGGTCACGAAAGGACCGTCGGGACGGCTGGACTTGGTGACCATGCCACGGCGACCCTCACTCTGGTTGTTGGGGTAGTAATAATAGGTCTTAGAGCCATCTTCGTTGATGACTTCCACCATGTCGGGGGCATAGATGGTATCCTGAGTACCCTGGACGGTGGATTTGAAGATCTCGCCATGGTAGGTCCACTGGGTCAGATCTTCCACAGGCGCGGACCAGACTACGGATTCAAAGCCGCAGTAGTGCTGGTGACCCAGCAGGATCTTGGTATCGTGAGAACCGTAAACATACACACGGTATTTGCCGGGGTTGTCCGGATCTTCGAACACATAGGGCTCGCCATCGGGGATATGCTCCCAAATGGGCAGGTAGGGGTTACCGGCGCTTTCGTATACATACAGCTCCTCAGGCATAACGGATACTGCGCAGGCGGCAGGATAGCCGTTTTCCACATTGGCGGTGATCAGTGCGTAGCCTTCACCCACAGCGGTGACCAGACCGTTGGCGTCCACCGTCACGATGTTCTCATCGGAGCTGGTGAAGGTAACAGCGCTGGCTGCGCCGGTCTGAGGATCACGGGCAATGGCCTGGGCATCCAGCTGCAGGGTCTTGCCGGGATTCAGACGCAGTTCGGTGTTACTCAGCTGTACATCGTACAAACGCTGGGGCCATGCGGGGGTATTCACATCCAGAATATCCAGATAGGCAAAGGTGAAGCCGATCTCGTCAGCATCGGACCAACGGCCGTTGAAGGCGGTGAAGCCTAGCTTGGTGTTCTCCAAAGCCACGGTGCATTCGCCCATCTGCTGATAGTCATTGTTCATATCCGTCACATAGTAGACGGTGTAGGTGTTGTCCTGCTTCTTGATACGCAGCCAGATCTGATCGGTGGTCAGGGTGGAGGAAACATCCTTCACGATCACACCGTCCAGCTCATAGACCATCTGTACCTTGGTTGCGCCGTCACCATAGCCGTAAACCAGCTTGATGTAATTGTCGGCATTTTCATAGATCACCAGACCGCCCTGCTGATAGTTGCCATTCAAGGGCTTGCTGATGGACAGTTTGGTTTCTGCCACCCAGTTGCCATCGCCCTTTTGCAGGAAGATGTTGTGTTCCATGTTGTCGCCGCCAAAGAGCTCACCTTTCTGGCTGGTGAGGGTCAGACCGTTTTCATCCAGGGTGTAGGCAGGCTCGTCTGCATCTACGATGGTGTAAATGCTCTGCAGCTGCTCCTGGGTCATGGTGGTGAAGTCGCTGCTCACGGGCTGATACAGTTCCGGGAAAATGTTGAACAGATTCCAACCGGTGGTCAGATCATAATACTGATCACACAGGCTGCGTACAGCGGTGCGCTGTGTATCGGAATAGTTAGCCCATGCACCATTGACCAGCTCCAGGGTTTGGCGCATGGTAATGGTCTGCTGTTGGCTGGTAACCATCAACGTCTCGCCATTGACATTCAGAACCGCAAAGGCAGATGCGTTAATATTCATCTCGCCACCGTTGTTTTTCAGAATGCTCTTCAGACGTAAGGTCATCTTGTCGCTGTTGGGCTTTGTGCGGCTCACCACAGGATTACCATCCAGCCACAGATCGATGCCGATAGACTCGACCATAGCCTTTACCGTATCATCACCGGTAACCGCAGCCTTATAACCCAGGGCATCATTGGTAGGATCCAAAGAAATGTGACTGATTGCGATGCCGTAAGCATGAGCAGAGTACACATTATCCTGACCCAGAACCAAATACTGCTGTCCAAGTGCGTTGGTCAGCGGCTCCACATTGCCGTTGACATAGGCGCTGCCGCCGGATACGGAATCTGCCAGATACAGACTTCCGTTTTCTACCGTCACATTGGACAGGGTCTTACCTGCCAAATCCAATGTGGCATCACCGGAGATCACAATGGCCTCCTGGGTATCTGCCAAAATCTTAACCAAGCTGCCGTTGGAAGCCGTAACTGCCTCACTTACAGAAGCAAAATACTGACCGCCCACAGTTGCCTTAGCCTGTTCGGGGGAGACAGATGCCACATTCACAGCAAAGTTATCATACATAGCATTGTTGTAGTGGCTGCGGATACCCACAGAACCGGCGGTCAGATCCAGACCGGCATCCAACACATAGGTGGTGGTTACAAAACGGGAGGGATCGGATACCAAGCTGACCGTCACGGTCACAGCATTGCCCAGAATGTCAGCTCGCAGGGTAATGGGCTCTTTCTTACCACCGGTAAACAGGGCGTTGCCCTTGCCGGTCTCAGCAATGTAACGCTGACCCACTTCACCGGCCCAGCCCTGAGCGAACTTGCCCAGAACAATATCCACACGGTTGGGTGCATCGTCCCAGCCGCTGAAGTTGGACTCAATACCCACATACAGACCGTCAATGGCATCCTGGCCGCCCGCAGCATTGGCGGCGTTGATGTACAGACCACCGTAAATAGGGCCGTCATTGCCTACGGGATGGATCTCCACGCTGGCAGAGTGAAAGGGCTTGCCGTTATTATCATAGATGGCCTTGAACTCACCGGGATCACCGGCAGGTGTCAGCTTGCCATTTTGTACAGCGAAGCCGCCGTTACCGGTGCTGTACAATGCCAAAGGCTGGGCATCCTCTGCAAAATCCAATACATTAGCCGGTGCATGGTTGGACTGATCCACCTGGTATTCCACGGTGAAGTTGTCATACATGGCATTGTTGAACTGGCTGCGGATACCCACATTGCCCAGGCTCAGATCCGTGCCCTCGGGCAGTGTGTATGTGGTGGAGATACAACGGGCAGGATTGCTGACCAGGCTGACGGTGACCGTCAGAATGTTGCCATTCATCTCAGCCAAAATCTTGATGGGCTGCTTGCTGCCGGAGAACAGGTTGTTGCCCTTGCCGGTCTCGGAAATAAAGCGCGGGCCTTGCTCACCGCCCCAGCCCTGGTTGAATTTGCCCAGGGTGATGTCAATACGGTTGATGGCATCATCCCAGCCGCTAAAGTGGGACTCAATGCCCACGTACAGAGCGTCAATGGCATCCTGGCCGCCCGCAGCATTGGCAGCATCGATATACAGACCGCCATACATGCCGTCATTGCCTACGGGATGCATTTCCACGCTGACCGCCCGGATGGGCTGGCCATTGTCCTTGTAGATGGCCTTGAACTCACCGGCATCTCCGGTGGGGGTCAGACGACCATCCTGTACGGCGAAACCGCCGTTACTGCTGCTGAACAGATCGAAATTCTGGGCATCTTCTGCGCCATCAAAATGGATCTGCTCAACGGCTGCGGATTCTGCGGCCATGACCTGTACGCTCAGTAAAGCGCACAAAACGGTCAGGATCAGAATCGCTGACAGCCATTTTGTGAAAGTGTTGCGTTTCATGATTTTCCTCCTAATTTATAATTTGTTAGCCATAATGCTTCTAGCATACATTCAGTATAGCATATTCTCTGTACTTTTCTTTGACAAATCTGCAAAATCATTAGACTAATTTGACCTTTCTGAAGATTCTGCTTTTTATACAAAAATGCAACGACCTTTTTGTAAGAAATGGCAAAGTGCTGCTCTAAACCGTAGAACAGCACTTTGAAAACAGCATTATTTTAATAGATTTCTAATGATTTCCAAACTTTCCTCATCAGAATGGAAATGTTCCACCGAATGCAGACTCCGTCGGCTGGCCTTCATCTGCAGCTGCCGGGTGACGGCCGCTTGACGATATTGATCCGGGGTCATATCAAAATGCTTTTGAAACTCCCGGGAAAAGTAGCGATAATCGGAAAAACCCGATTCCATACATACATCCAAAAGCCGCTTCCGTCCGGCATTGATCATGGCGCAGGCATTCTGGAAGCGTACGGAGGTCACATAGTCCTGGAAGTTCTGATTTAAGACTTCTTTGATGAACCGTGACAAATAGCTTAAAGAACAATTTTCCTGCTTGGCAAAATCCGTCAAACGGATCTTGTCCATATAATTATCATCCACAAACTGCAAAAGCCGCTTCAGCCGTGCATTTCGTTTATTGATGGCGGCCAGTTCTTCCCGGGATAGCTCCTTGATTGGCATGTGGCAAAGTAGCTGATGCATGATCAAACAGCTTTGACCGACACAGTACAGAGGGTATTGCGCTTGCCGCTGGAGATATTGTTCCGTAACCCCCAGCACCGCTTTTTGTAACTGCCGGTAGTCCTGTTCGTTGAGCCATTGGTGGGGCAGGTGATCTGTAACCACGATCTGTGCCCTGGCCGGCAGGATCTTGGGGGAGATCTGCAGACACAAGAAGGTACAACCGGTGGTCACACGGTGCAATTCGTGGGGTTCGTTGGGGCTGAAGAGTACCATTTGTCCTGGCTCTGCCTGGAAGCTTTTGGAATCGCAGGTGACAGACAGGGGCTGATCTAAGATCCAAATCAATTCCCATTCGGAATGGACATGGGTGGTTCGGTGATCCACCGTATTCAAAAACAGCGTTAAGCCATCGATCTGTCGATGCTGAATAATCTCCATTTCCCGCATAGGAACACCCCCTTTTTTGCTTATTATAATCGCCGGGAGTCAAAAAAGCAAGCAGGTTTACATAATATAAAACTCCATTGACAATCGTGGCTTGGGGGAGTATACTGATACCAAATTAAAAGCCGGGGCAATTTCACGGCAGATAGGAGAATGGCTATGAAAATTTCAACGGAGATCGCTTCCATTGCCAGACATGTGGGAGAACACAAAGCGGTTGAATTGTGTGCAAAGGCCGGTTTTGACGGCTGGGATTTTTCCATGTTCCAAATGGGTCTGCACAACTGGAAAACCAACGCCTGTGAGGATACAGGCCATCCCTTGCGTGGCAGCCAATATCTGAAATTTGTCCGGGAATTACGTAAAATCGGTGAGGATAACGGCATTCGTTGCAACCAGTCCCATGCACCGTTTCCTGTGAGTTGCCCGGAGATTTGGGATCTGCTGCCCAGAGCCATTGAATGTACCGCGGAGGCCGGTGGCGAGATCTGCATCATCCATCCGGATAACAACAAATCCCCGGAAGAAAATGCGGAGATGTATTTCCAGCTTTTGCCCTTTGCCAAAAGCTGCGGTGTGAAGATCGCCACGGAGAATATGTGGAACTGGGATGATGCTACGGGCTATTCTGCACCGGCGGCCTGCTCCACCTCTGAGAGCTTCTGCGCCCACCTGGATGCGGTGAATGACGATTATCTGGTAGCCTGTCTGGATCTTGGTCATGCGGAAATGCAGGGCTCCGGTTCCGGTGCGGTGAATATGATCCATGCCCTGGGCAATAAGCTGCAGGCACTCCATATCCACGACAATGATTGTCGTTTTGATTCCCATCAGATCCCCTTCTCCATGAACATTGACTTTGTGGCGGTGGTGAAGGCTTTGCGGGAGATCGGCTATAGCGGCTGGTTTACCCTGGAGGCGGATCGGTATCTGGCTGATTATGATGTTTCCAATGTGCTGGAAGGGGTACAGAAGCTGGCAGAAACTGCCAAGAAGCTGGTTGCACTTTACGAATAATCCAACGGCTGTCTCAGCATTTGAGACAGCCGTTATTTTATACTTGCATTCAATAATACTCTAAAGTATAATATATGTGTAGAAATATATGGAAGGAGGTTCCGTTATGGGACTTATTAAAGCAGGTATTGGCGCCATTGGTGGCGTGTTGGCAGATCAGTGGAAGGAATTTTTCTATTGTGATGCACTGCCTAACGATGTATTGGTGCGTAAGGGTGAGAAAAAGACCTCCGGACGCAGCTCCAATACCAAGGGCGAGGATAATATCATTTCCAACGGCTCCGGCATTGCGGTGGCGGACGGCCAGTGTATGATCATCGTAGAACAGGGACAGATCGTGGAGGTCTGCGCAGAGCCCGGTCAGTTCACCTATGACAGTTCCAGCGAGCCCTCCATTTTTGCCGGTTCTCTGGGTAGATCCATTTTGGACACCTTCAAGACCATCGGTAAGCGTTTTACCTATGGTGGCGACACCGGCAAGGATCAGCGTGTGTATTATTTCAACACCAAGGAGATCCTGAACAATCGCTTTGGTACACCCAGCCCCATTATGTTTGAGGTGGTCAATAAGCGTATCGGCATGAGCCGTACGGTGCAGGTTCGCTGCAACGGCATCTATTCTTATACCATTTCCAATCCCTTGCTGTTCTATTCCAAGGTCTGCGGCAATGTGGAGTATCAGTATACCCGTGATCAGATCGACGATCAGTTAAAGACCGAATTTGTTTCCGCTTTGCAGCCTGCCTTTGGCGCATTGGCGGCTATGGAACTGCGCCCCGCCCAGATTCCTGCCAAGGCCAATGAACTGAAAGATGCCATGAACGAGGCTCTAAAGGCAGAGTGGGTGGAAAGCCGTGGTATTACGGTTGAAAAGATTGCTTTGAATCCCATTACCCTCACCGAAGAGGATATGGAGAAGATCAACCAGATGGAGGATGCCGCTACCATGGGCGGGAATGCCTTCATGATGGCAGGTCGTATGACCGATGCCACCGCCAATGCTATGGAAGCAGCAGCCAAGAACGAAGGCGGCGCCATGACCGGCTTTATGGGTCTGGGTATGGCTGGCAATGCCATGGGCGGCGGCTTCCAGGCAGCCCAGCAATTCTATAATGCCGGTGTGCAGCAACAGCCTGCCGACGGCTGGAAGTGCAGCTGTGGCGCAACCGCCAGCGGTAAGTTCTGTTCCAACTGCGGCGCACAGAAGCCGCAGCTGGGCTGGACCTGCAGCTGCGGTCAGACCAACCAGGGTAATTTCTGCTCCAATTGTGGCGCAAAGAAGCCGGAGGGTGAGTGGACTTGCAGCTGTGGTACTGTGAACCAGGGCAAGTTCTGCTCCAACTGCGGCAGCCAGAGATCGTAATTATGCATACGGTACAGCAGTATAAATGCCCCTGCTGTGACGGCGCCATCGCCTTTGATCCCAATGCGCAGAAGATGAAATGTCCTTATTGTGACACGGAATTTGAGATGGAGACCCTCCGTGCCTACGATGCGGTTCTGCAAGAGGACAAGGAAGAAAATATGCAATGGGATTCCACGGCCGGTGGCAGCTGGGAGCAGGCTGAGGCAGAGAAGATGCGTATCTATGCCTGTCAAAGCTGTGGCGGTCAGATCATGGCCGATGATACCACAGCAGCGACCCATTGCCCGTTTTGTGGCAATGCGGTGGTGCTCATGGGACAGCTGGCAGGTGATTTAAAACCAGACTGGGTGATTCCCTTTAAACTGGATAAACAAGCGGCGATGGATGCCCTAAAGAAGCACTATGCCGGTAAGAAATTGTTGCCGGATGCCTTCAAGGATCAAAACCATTTGGAGGATATCAAGGGCGTATACGTGCCTTTCTGGCTGTTTACTGCCCGTGCCAATGCCCAGATGCGTTACCGGGCCACCCGTACCCGTAGCTGGAGCGACAGCCGCTACATTTATACCAGAACCGATTATTTTGCAGTACACCGTTCCGGCACGCTGGATTTTGAACGTGTGCCGGTGGACGGTTCTTCCAAGATGGATGATGCTATGATGGAGTCCATTGAGCCTTACCACTATGAAGATGCGGTGGACTTCCAAAGCGCTTACCTGGCAGGCTTCCTGGCAGATAAGTACGATGTGGATGCCAAGACTAGCCAGACCCGTGCCAATGACCGTATCCGTACCAGTACCGAGCAGGCCTTTCGGGAAACGGTGGTAGGTTACCACACGGTCATTCCCCAGGCTCAGGGTGTGTCCCTGTCTGACAGCGGCGCTATATATGCCTTGTGTCCGGTATGGGTGCTGAATACCCGTTGGAAGGATCAGAACTACATATTCGCCATGAACGGGCAGACCGGCAAAATGGCCGGTGACCTGCCTATGGATAAAGGCAAAATGTGGAAATGGTTCTTTGGTGTCATGGGTATCGCCACAGCAGCTGCCATGGCGATCTATAGCCTTTTCTGGTGGCTGTAAGGGGGTGCGGATATGAGACGTATATGTATCCTTTTATTACTGTGCCTGTTGCTGGTGCAGACCGTATCCGCCGCATCCACGGATTCTCTGGTAGATGAAGCCAATTTGCTTTCAGAGAAGCAGGAAGCATCCCTGGAAGCGCAGCTGGAAGACCTGGGCGAAAAATACCAGGTGGATGTGGTGATCGTAACCACAGATACCTTGCATGGCAAAAGCCCCAGAGTCTATGCAGACGATTATTACGATACCCATGGCTATGGGGATGACGGTGTTCTGCTGCTGGTAAGCATGGAGGACAACGATTGGTACATCTCCACCTGCGGTTATGGCATTACCGCCTTTACGGATGCCGGTATAGAATACATTGGAGAGCAGATTACCGCGTATCTCTCCGATGGCAAGTATGCAGCTGCTTTTGAGGAATTTATTGACCAATGTGACGATTTTCTCAACCAAGCCAAGACCGGTGAACCCTATGATACCGGCAATCTGCCCAAGGGTGATTTTCCCTTAGGTGGCAGCATTCTGTTTGCGGTGGTAGTAGGTCTGGTGATTGCGTGGATCGTGATCATTTGCCTGAGGCGGCAGCTAAAATCTGTCCGCAGACAGGATACCGCCGGAAATTACATCCGTCCCGGCAGCTTGCAGCTGACCGGGTCCGGAGACCTTTTCCTGTACCATACGGTCAGCCGTCGTGAAAAACCCCAGCAAAGCAGCGGCAGTTCCGTGCATAGTTCTTCCTCCGGTCGTTCTCACGGCGGCGGAGGCGGCAAATTCTAATGTCAATCAATTTAGGAGGCGAAAATAATGAAGAGAATCCTGAGTGTATGTTTGTTACTGGCATTGTGCTTGAGCCTGTGCGCTTGTGACCTGTCCCTGGACGTGCGTGACAGATCCGAAGAAGGCAGTGCCGATTTCTGGGAGAAGCCCGAGAGCCAGGCGGTATCCAATAACCAGTCTGTGCAGCAGGAATACCAGCCCCAGCAGACACAACCCCAGCAGCAGTATGTGCAGCAGCCCAATACGTATGTGCCTGCGGTCACGAAGCCTGAGCAGGATGTTTATGCGTCCGTTCCTATGATTCCTGCTATGCCGAATACGGATATCTACTATGATGGTGGTTATAGCAATCTGGAGTACTGGATTACTTATTGCGACACATTGTATATGGATGAGACTTATCTGTATGGTATGACCGAGGCGGAGTGCCGCATTGCCAGAAATGCCATTTATGCTAAGAGCGGTCGTATCTTTACGTCCAGCGACCTGACCAATTATTTCAGCTACTATGCCTGGTACAATCCTAGAGTTCAGCCTAAAAATTTTACAAATTCTATGATGAATGCAGTTCAGCTGCATAATTTGAATGTGGTGATTACTTATGAGAAACGGTTTGGATAGTATGAAAAAATTGGTAGTATGTTTGCTGCTGCTGGGACTGTTGTTGTCCCTGGGTGCGTGCTCGGTGAAAATGACCATCCATCGAGATCCCCAGGAGACCACAGAACCCTCTGTTTCTGTGACCCAGCCCACCGAGCTGCCGGTCGTGAATACCCAGCCCTCTGTGACCGAACCGACCCAGATCACAACAGAAGCTACAGAGCCGTCCACCCAGGCGCCCACCACTGCGCCTACGACAGCTCCTACTACCAAACCTACAGAACCCACCACAGCACCTACCACAGCACCCACCGTGCCTGCGGTTACCAAACCCACAACCTCCGGCAAACGGGTCATTGTCATTGATGCAGGTCACCAGCGGAAGGCCAATACAGCGAAAGAGCCTGTGGGCCCCGGTTCCAGCACCATGAAAATGAAGGTTTCCGGTGGTACGCAGGGTACAACTACCGGTTTGGCTGAGTACGAACTGAATCTGCAGGTATCTTTCAAGCTGCAGAAGGAGCTGGAAAGCCGTGGTTATAAGGTGATCATGATCCGCACCAGCCATGATGTGAACATGAGTAACTCTGAGCGTGCGGCTGTGGCCAATGCGGCCAATGCGGATGCCTTTATCCGTATCCATGCCAACGGTTCTGATAATCCGGACGTCAATGGTGCTATGACCATTTGCCAGACCAAGTCTAACCCATATAACGGCAGTTTGTATGCCAAGTCTAAGGCCTTGTCCACCTATGTTCTGGATGAGTTTGTAAAGGCTACCGGCTGCCGGAAGCAGTACGTATGGGAGACGGATACCATGAGCGGTATCAACTGGTGTCAAGTGCCTGTGACCATTGTGGAGATGGGCTACATGACCAATCCCACCGAGGACAAGAATATGGCGACGGAAGCTTACCAGTATAAAATGGTAGAGGGCATTGCCAACGGCATTGACCGTTATTTCAACGCCTAAGGAAATAATGCTTGCAAAATCCTCCGAGATGATGTACTATCATTTCGGAGGATTTTATATGAAAAAGCCTGTGTTTTATACGGAAATTGCCTATTTGCTTGGCACATTTCTTTTGGCAATGGGAACGGCTATGGTGGTATTCGGGAATTTCGGTATTTCCATGGTGGTTGCCCCGGCCTATATTTTACATTTGAAATTATCTGCGGTATGGAGTTGGTTCACCTTCGGTGTGGCGGAGTATGTACTCCAGGGTGCGGTGCTGTTGGCAATCTGGGTGTTTCTAAAAGAAAGACCAGCCACCTGCCTGCTGTCTTTTGGTCTGACCCTGGTGTATGGTGTGCTGTTGGATGGCTCTTTGTGGCTGTTGGGTATGCTGGAAGGTGTGCTTTGGTTGCGCGTTCTTATTTACCTGCTGGGTATGCTGTTCTGCACAGTGGCCATCAGCTTCCTGTTCCGTTCCTACTTGCCCCCGGCGGCTTATGAACTCATGGTGCTTGCCTTGCAACGGCGATTTGGAGGCGGTGTGAGCCGCTGGAAGACCACCTATGACTGCGTGAGTGTTCTGGTGGCTGTGATCCTGTCCTTTGTGCTGCTGGGCGCATTGGAGGGGGTAGGCGTTGGTACGGTGATCTGCGCATTGATTTATGGCATCCTCATAGCCTTCTTCGGTAAACTATGGGATCGGCTGTGGGTGTTTGAAGACCGCTTTTCCTTCCGCAACTATCTGCAATAAAATTAGCACAGAACGAAATCGTTCTGCGCTACAGAGTGTCAAAAAAGCCGTCAATCGTCAAAACACAGGTTTTGATGATTGGCGGTTTCTTCTATTGTAGGGAACGCTGTCCTCAGCGTTCCGCAATATGCAAAATCGTAAAAATGCTTGCTACGCAAGGTGTTTTGACTTACTGCTTAGGCTCGAACCACTCGAGTATCCACATACACTTCGGGTTCGAGTTGCTTGTCTTGACGGCTTTATTGACCTCTGCCAGACTGTCGAAAAGAGTTTTTCGACAGTCTGGAGCACAGAACGAAATCGTTCTGTGCTAATTTTTATTCTTTTACCAATACCATAGCACTAATGGGCGCGACGGTGACTTGCTTTTCTGCGGTGAACAATGGCTTGTTACCGGCCTGTTCATGGTCAACGTAGCAGGTCCATTTGCCGCTGGGGAGGGCAGTGGTCAGATCTGCATGACCGGGGTTGAAGATCACCACCGTATCCTGCATCTGTCCGCCTGCGCCGGCGGTGATGTGGAAGGCCAGAGCATTGCCCGGTTCTGCCATGGGGATCATGTGCTTGGTCACATCCGCAGGACGGGTCATACGCAGGGCAGGGTGGGCTTTCCGGAAGGCGATCAGACCCCGGTAGTATTCTACCACTCGGTCATATTCTTCGTTACCCAGAACACCCCATTTGATGCTGTTGATGGCATCGGGGCTATTGTAGCTGTTATGCTCGAACTTACCATGTCCCAGAGGCTTGGAACGGAGCATTTCCTCACCGGCCTGCAGCAGAGGGATGCCCTGGCTGGTCATATAAATGGCGGCGGCCAGGTTGTTCATCCGGATTCGCTTCTGCTGACTTTGTCCCGGGGTAGCCAGGGTCAGCTTGTCAAACAGAGATAGATTGTCATGACAGGATGCGTAGTTTACGATCTGGTCGGGACGGTTGGTCCAACCGGGCAGACCCATGAAACAGCGATGGATGGCATAGGCCAGATCTCCGTTGCCGGAGACATAGCCGGGATCTTCCCCACGGAACACGCTGCCCTTAATGGCATCACGCATGGTGTCGCAGAAGAAGGCGAACTTGGGGGTGCGATAGGCATTGGCCTGGCAGGTCAAGATGGTGTCCCGTTTGGTCACAGCCGAATGCATGGACCAGCCTTCGCCGTAGAAGATCACGTTGGGGCGCTTGGCATGAACAGCCTGCATGATCTGGTTGATGGTCTCGGTGTCGATCAGACCCACCAGATCAAAGCGGAAGCCGTCAATATGGTACTCATCTGCCCAGTACAGCACCGAGTCTACAATATATTTGCGTACCATGGAACGCTCAGAAGCGGTGTCGTTGCCGCAACCGGAGCCGTTGGAGCCGCCACGGCTGAAATAGCCCGGTACGATCTGATTGAAGCAGAATTCTTCTGTTTTGTAAACGTGATTGTAGACCACGTCCATGACCACGCTGATCCCGTTTTGGTGCAGAGCGTGGATCATCTGCTTCAATTCTTTTACACGCACCTGACCCTGGAAGGGATCGGTGGCATAAGAGCCTTCCGGCACATTGTAATTGACAGGATCGTAGCCCCAGTTGAATTGGGGAAGCTCCGGGTGCGCTTCGTCCACAGAGCCGTAATCGTAAATAGGCAGCAAATGCAAATGGGTGATACCCATGGACTTAATATGATCCAGACCGGTGGGCATACCCTTGGAATTGGCAGTGCCGGTTTCGGTGAGTCCCAGATATTTACCCTTGTTTTTAATGCCGGAATCCGGATCAATGCTCAAGTCCCGGATGTGCAATTCATAGATCACCGCATCGGTAATGGGATTGCCGCCGTGGGGATCTTTGTCCAATGCCCAGCCCTCCGGGTTGGTAGCATCCAGATCTATGACCATGGCACGGTGACCGTTCACACCGGTGGTGCGTGCATAGGGGTCACAGGCTTCTCGCAGTTTATCGTTCACCTGTACTACATAGGTGTAATACACACCGTTCAGATCCCCTTGCTTTTCGGCTACCCAAGTGCCGTTTTCAGCCTGGGTCATGGGCAGTTGCTCCAAACGGTCATTGGTGTTGGGCGTTCCACCTTGATATAAATTCACCCAAACTGCTTGGGCAGTGGGCGCCCAAACACGAAATACGGTCCGATCCGGTGTCCAGTTAGCACCCAGATCGCTCCCTGTGTAGGTGTATTGTTTTTCGAATTGTTCTGAGGAATAGAGATTGTTCATAAAGGGTGATCCTTTTGTCAATAGTATAGGCTGCGAATCACTTGTTCGCACTGGGTGGCATTCATACCCGGCTGGATCTGGGGATGATACAGCAGCATCAAAAGCAGCTGATCCACCGGGGTCATCCATTGGGCATCATCGGAGTAGGAATAAATGAGACTATCTGTGCGCAAGATGGTGTCCTGGGAAAGACCACTTCCGTTGTATAACTCCTCCAGAATCACAGAACAACGCTGTGCGCCCTCCAGATAGGTGGCAATACAGATGGTGCTGTCATAAATGCGGTCATCCTCATACCAGTAGGTGACACCGCCATCTGCGCCTTCAAGATTATTACCCAGAATATCCACGATGCCCTGGGAGTCCGTAAAGCAGATCCGTAGATTTCGCTCACCGGGGTTGGTGGTTTCGTACATACCGGGAGAGCCGGTCATGTTGTTAAAAAAGTTAGCAAACTCACGGATCGTTCCCCTATCGTCCTGGGTGTAATTACCTTCCAGCATATAGTAGATAGGCTGATCCCATTTTTGTACCAGCTTGGCATCTCCTGTGCCGGAGGCAAATTCTGTATCCAAGGCTACCTCGTTGAAATAGGTAATCACATCATATGCAGAAATCCCCGAAATATACCATTGGGAATGCAGCGGTGCGGTTGGCACGGTAATGTGGGGCTGTGTGATGGGCGGGATGGTTTGCTCTGTTGCAGGCTCTGTGAGCAGGATCTCGGTAGGGGACTGGTGATTACCGGGGGAATGGTCTCTAAGGGTTACCCGTAGCTGGATGCGCCCACAGCCTGCCATGGCTAAGATTATGCCGAAAATCAATATCATCAAACTCCATCGTCTCATAGCCATCACCTCATTCATTAGTATAACAGAAAACGCAAAAAGTGCAAGGTGTTTGTATGGCACTTGTTGCCCAAGGCAACATATCGATCCTTATTCCAGATATCCCGAAGCATATGAACAGGGATGTGGTGGATGCAGTGAAAATAGTTTTCTATATTTTTAGTTTTTTATAAAAAAAGGCTTGACAAAATATATGTCGATGGATATAATAAGCGTGTTCTGTTTGAGCCGCCGGTATAGCTCAGTTGGTAGAGCAGCTGATTTGTAATCAGCAGGTCGGGGGTTCGAGTCCGTCTACCGGCTCCAGACAGACGGATACAGATGAATATGGGGGATTTCCCGAGTGGCCAAAGGGGACAGACTGTAAATCTGCTGGCTATGCCTTCGGTGGTTCGAATCCACCATCCCCCACCAAAACAACAACACCATCCATTGGATGGTGTTTTTTGTTTTGGTATGGGTATTTAGGGTGGTGGATTC
>JAFYVL010000032.1 GCA_017549125.1 Oscillospiraceae bacterium
CCGGTGGTTACGTTTTTCATAATTGTCTCTTGGAATGCAATGAATACGATGGTGGTGGGGATCATGGAGATCACGATCACCGACAAATACATAGGCATACCAAAATACTGGGATTGGGATTGGAGCGAATAGACCATGTAGCCCAAGGTAGGCCACTCGTCCATGTACATAATGGTTTCCATGTACTCACTCCAGCCACCAATGAAGTTCACCACGAACAGCGCAGACAGCACGGGCTTGATCATGGGCAGCATAATATTGAAAAATACACGGAAATTGGATGCGCCGTCCATAAAGGCGGCTTCTGCATAGCTCCAGCTCAGGCTCTGCCAGGCGGAGTACAGCATCAAAAAGCTAAAGCCGATACCGGTTGTCCAACCGATCCAGTACAACCAGGGCTTATTGGCAATTTGCAGAATGTTGTGGTTGATTTCGTAGGCCGCTGCGGTAGAACCCAGCACGGGAACGATCATAATGGTCACTACGAAAGCATACACCCAGTTGAGCCACTTGAACTCATGGGCATACTTGGCAACCACGTAGGAGGTACAAGCCGTAAAGAACATACTCAGACTCACACTACCCACTGTACGCCATACTGTATTAAAGATAGCGAAGGGAATGGAAACGGTGATAAAGTCCTCATCGAAGATCTTCTCATAGTTCTCCCACATCATTTCCTTGAAAGAAGGAATGAAGAAGGGGTCTTCGTTATAGGTACGCATGGTCTTCAGGGAGTTATACAGTGTCCAGAACATAGGCGCGATCAGGGTCAATGCATAAGCAAAGAACAGCACAAAGAAGATGGACAAAATGATCTTCTCGGTTCTGGTGCGCAGGTTCGGACCGGAGGAGGCTTTTAACATACGATTTCTTCTCATACTTCTCCCCTCCTTAATACTCTACATTCTTGCTGACCTTGTCGCACAGAGCCTTCATGCCGAAGACCAGGGGCAAGTTCACGAATGTGAAGATCAGACCAATGGCAGCCGGATAGCTGAAGCCGTCGATCTTGGTAACGGTGGTATTTGCACCTAAGGTGTATTTCAGTATGTAATAACCGATATTCCAGGTGGAATCGTTATCCGGGGCAAGCAGCATGACCAGGCCTGCATTGGAGAAGATACCAACCATGGAGAACACCACCATGGTGGTAACGGTGGGCCACACCAGGGGCATGATGATATTGAAGAACTCCCGGAAGAAGCCAACACCGTCCAGACGGGCAGACTCAAACAGATCCTGGGGCACACGGTTCATAGCACCGGTGAACATGATCATATTGATACCTACGCCTGTCCACAGGGTGTAAATCACCATCATCCAGATACCGGTCTCCGGAGAACCCAGAAGGCCTGTGTATCGGGTAATATCATCCAGGGGGATATGCATCATATCCAAAATCTGCTCAATAGGACCGCCGGTCATCAGCATGGACTTAAAGATCTGGGTCATGACCGTACCGCCCAGAATGGAGGGCAGATAGAACAGCACACGATAGACCTTATAGCCGGCCACCTTCTTGAACAGCACATAGGACATGAACAGCACCATGGGCAGGCTCACGAAGGTGTTGACGAAGAACATCAAAAAGCTGTTGTCGATCATCTTCCAGATACGAGGGCCCATCACATCGCTACTGAGTTCCTTAAAGAAACGCTCAAAGTTAAACAGCGTATAGCCTTCAATGGTCGGCACTTCGAAGGCGATCAAGATGGACCGGAAATTAGGCCACAGCCAGAACACCAGGAAGTTTGCGAAGGGAATCGCCAGCATACACAGAACGAATATTAAATTCTTTCTGCGTTGCTTCAGCTTGCCACCCTTCCGGGTGGCAATTTCTTGTGTTTTCAGCATATTACATGCCTCCTAGGGATCAATCGATGTATGCAGTCCAGGTGTTCCAGTTCTGCTTAGCGTATTCCAGCTCCATTGCATACATCTTTTCAGCAGTCAGCTCACCGGTGGTATCCAGGATCATATTACGGAAGGTAACAGGCTGAATCAGGTTCGGGTGGTTGAAGTATAGCATGCCGGAGTTGGCACGAACAATGGACAGAGATGCGTCCATGGAGATGTACTCACCGTGACCGGGGTTGATGTTGGCAATCACAGAGTCCATATAGGGGGTGTTGCCGGCAGAAGCATAGGTGTCGCAAGCAAATGCGCTGATATGGTATGCCTCATCACGGATGATCTGGCAGCCATCCTCAGAACACAGGAAGCGCAGGAACAGGATTGCCACATCGCGTCCGTCTGCATATGCAGGAATCGCTGCACCGCTACGAACCACGATCTCACCACAACCGTAGATATTACGAGCCTCACGGATACGAGTGGTCTCAGCCTGATCCAGGCCGGAAATAGCGGCCATGATCTCAGCATCGGTCTTGCCCTCGTCAATCATGCCAACAGCCTTACTCAGTTCTGCGTCGGTGATACCACTCTCCGTACCAATCACAGACAGAACGGGCGTGTTCATCATGACACAATCCTTAACCTCGTCGAAATACTCATCCTTCATTTCGTTGAGCACCCAGTCACCATTCATAATGAATGCTGCATTACCGGTAAGCACCTGGTGCTGTGCCTGCAGGTGGGTCATAGAGCCGGAACCCTTGGGGGAATACTCAGGCTTCATAATGGGCTCCAGGGCCTTAAAGCCTTCCAGAATGCCCTTGTCCTCATAGACCTTCCAGCCATCTGCAACAATCTGTTCCAGGGTTGCGTCAGAGGTGGGCTTGGTCTGAACGAAGTTCATGAAAGCTTCCTTACCGGAGTACTGTGCAAAGTACTCGAAGAACAAATAGGTAATATAACCGGAAGCGTTTGCACCGGGCCATGCGTAAGCATAGACACCGGTCTTACTGCTGTCCGCAGCGATCTTAGCGCACATGGCGTTAAATTCGTCGGTAGTCTTGGGCAGGTTGTCCTTGCCATAGCCGTACTGCTCGGTCACCTTGGGGTTGAGCACGATACCGCAGGAGTTGATACCCATGGGCAGGCAATAAAGGCCACCATGGTACTCTTCCTTCACACCGTCATAAAACAAGTACTCAGAATCCAGCAGGAAACGCTCTGCAATGGTCTTTTCCTCTTCCTGCTTATCCTTACCGATAGCAGGCTGATTCCAAACAGTTTCCTTCAGATCAACCAACACAGCGCCCTCGCCACGCATGGTCTTATCGGAAGCGTCCAGCACGGATTCCAGATTTTGGGCATCCAGATACAGGTCTACATCGTTCTTGGCAGGTCCTTTACCAATTTCCAGAGCAGCGTTGTTTTCGTTGTTGTAGGAAATCTTCAGATCGATCTTATAGCCCTCTGCAGCATACATCTTTTCAAACTCCTCAGCAGCCTTCTGCAGCCAAGAGTTACCGTAACCGGAAGAGTTATAGCTGACAACGGCGGTTTTGCCCTGGGCATAAGTGCCGTCCTCGTTCATCTTGACTTCCTTCTCGCCACCACAGCCCGCAAGCAGGCTCAGAGTCATAATGGTTGCCAGACCCAAGGACATAATCTTTTTTAATGCCTTCATTATATTTTCCTCCTACGTATTTCATTAGCCATTCAGTAGGGCATCCATAGCAGCCTCTGCATCGGTGGTGAATAGTCCTAAAATTTCCAACATGGCGGCTCTCTGCTCAGCAAAGCCAGCTGCGTTGTCACGCTCGGGAATTGTTCCCTCGTACAGATCCGCATAAATCCAGCTCATGATCTCCTTAGGATCGTGATCAGTGCCATTGGCTTCATTGTAAGCCAGGATGTTCTTTTCGATCATCAGCAGGCACTCGTAATCCTCAAAGCCTTCCCGGATGTTCTCCAAACGGCGGGAAGAGATGGGTCCGAAAATACCGAACTTAGCACCGGGGTAAACCAAATGACCGTCACCTACCGCATTTAAGTATACGGAAGGATATTTATAGATATCGGTTGTTTGATAATAGTCCACGCACCAGTAAATCATGCCCTTCACATCGTAGTCAAACATCATCCAGGGGATGATGCGGGCGGCAATGGTATCGTCATCCATGTGGTAGTTGGGGAAAGGAGAATGGGGACTTTCACAACCGTACCACCACAGACCTTCTCCGTATTCACGACCGGAATTGTCACGACGATTATAGTAGTTCTGCCGTTGCGCCTCTGTGTGCCAGGTTTGGAACTGACCGCACCAGGTCTGCACACCGCCGGTGGTATCGTCACCTGCCACCTCGGGGTTGTAGGCAGAGGTTACGATGTGAGGAACCTTCATACAAGACTCGTACAGATCCGGATACTGATCCTTAAAATACTTTTCTGCGACCTCACGCTTGCACTGGTAGATGATCAGGTCGCAATCCTTGGCAACCTGCACACGCTGACCGGAGGGCTCATCACAGATAGCGCCCAGGTAGTAGGATGCTTTCTTGAACAGGTCAATACTCTCATCCCCTGCCTTGCGTAGCTCGATATTCTTTTCTGCCATGGCAGATAACAACTCGACAATGCCGTCCCGGCTTACAATGGTACCCAACTCATAAGTCTCAGATCGGTAGGGCAAGGTATAGTTGGAAACCATGGGATCCTTGGTCTGTTCTACCACCCAATCTACATAGCCATCCACATTGGACATGGTCCACAGGGAATCCTCTGCCTTCAGAGGAGAAATGCGCTTGCTGACCAGGAAATCGTAGTAAGCTTCGCCCAATTCCTGGGAATAATGTCCCTCACCACGGGCAATATACTCGTACCAAATAGCAATCGCCGTACGAATATTATTTTCCTGGGGGATCGCTGCTTCATAAACGGTCACTTCAAAGGGAATATTGTAGCTCTGCCCATCCAGGATCAGTTCGCCACTACCGGTATAAAGACCGGCAGGCTGATCTGTAGGAACATTGGCATGAACCCACAAGCCCTGGTTCATACCTGCGGCAATGGTGTTGTAATTGGACTCAATGTACTTGTCCAAAGGCACCAACGCATCAGGATAGAAGCCGTAGTAGGAATCCATATTATAGGACTCGGTAATTTCTGTGTAGTACTCAGCGAAAAATTCAAATGTATCTGCCGCCAGCACATCGCCATTGGCATTCTTCAGATCCTTCATCTGAAAATCGAACTCCACCACATTATCGGCAGGGGTAATCATCAGCTGAATGGATTCCACATCGTTACGCAGGCATTGCATACGCAGGGTAGCATCTCTGGATTCCATCAACTCCGGATATTCCAGATCCTGCATAAGATTTTCGGTGTTGTAAGCGTACCAAAGCTTCACCGATTTGGCAGGACTCTTCCCCTCTTTTGCGCCATCGCCGCTGCAGCCAACCAGGACGGAGCCCAGCATAACCGTTGCTAAAAGCAGGGTCAGAATTCTTTTCACTGTAATTTTCATTATATATTCCTCTCAAGATGTGCGACAGAGAATATATTCCCCTGCCGCACACTGACCTTTGCTGTCTTCAGCAAAGGGTTCCAATTATTTACTTACTTTATAAGGCTCAAGCAGCGAATATTGGTGATCTCACCGGCTGCATCAGACCAATCGCCACGAATGAAGAAGTTGGAAACAGTTGCGGGAGCATTATCCGTATTCCAGCCATTATTGGTTCTGTTCAGTTCTGCAAGGTTCAGAGTAATACGGACAGAGCCGTTATCCAATTTTTCAGAGGTAATGCCCTGATAATCTTCTGCCTCGCCATTGCCGTTAAACTGATACAGACCATAGAACTTGGTCACAGAGGTATTCTCAGACAGGGCAAGCCACAGCTTGGTACCACTTTCCCACTTATAATCGAAGGTCACGATGTCATAGTCGCCTGCTTTAAAGCTAATATTCTGACTGACACCGGCCACAAAATCAGCACCGTTAAAACTCTCTTCCTCACACAAGGTCAATCCGCGGATATTCTCAATTGTGCCGTTTGCGTCGCTCCAGTCACCACGAATGAAAATATTGGAAACAGTTGCGGGAGCGTTATCCGTATTCCAGCCATTATTGGTTCTGTTCAGTTCTGCAATGTTCAGAGTAATGCGGACAGAGCCGTTATCCAATTTTTCAGAGGTAATGCCCTGATAATCTTCTGCCTCGCCATTGCCGTCAAACTTATACAGACCATAGAACTTGGTCACAGAGGTATTCTCAGACAGGGCAAGCCACAGCTTGGTACCGCTTTCCCACTTGTAATCGAAGGTCACGATGTCATAGTTGCCTGCGGTAAAGCTGATATTCTGACTGATACCTGCAGCGAAATCCGCACCAGCGAATACCTGTTCAATATAAACAGGCTCCTTTACGGTATACTGCACATTGTCAATATAGCCGTTTGCTGTGGAGTAACTGCCGTTGATAAACAGCATGCTGATGGTGGCGGCAGGTGTGCCGGTCATGCGAGTCAAAGCCGAAATATCAAAGTTCACACGGATATAGCCGTCTTCCAGAGTCTCCCAGGTCATACCATCGTATGCGCCCTCAGGGCCATCTGCCATCATCTTGAAGTACCCATAGAAATTGTTCCAATCGGGCAGCAAGGCGATCTGGAAATGACTACCATCTGTGATCTTATACTCAAAGCTGATGCTCTCCAGTACCTCAGTATTATCAAGAGCAATCGTCTTATTTGTAGCGGCCGTAAAGGCTTCGCCACGGATTACTTCTTGCTTCAGAATGTTTTCTACCTGCCAGGATTCCATAATGGGGTTGGCAGCGATCATGTCACGGCAAGCCTGCAGCTGAGTCTCAGAGTATGCGCTCACATCTGCATTGACAGCTTCGACAACCTGGCGCAGGGTCAAGCTATAGTCGCTGGAGGTGATGGTTTCCTCACCGATGGTCATCCACACGGTTGCGTACAGGTTGGTTTCGCCATAGTTTTCAGCGTCAAAATTCTTAACACGCAGGGTAAGCGTATTCTTGAATGCAGCCTCACGACTGATGGTCTTACCGCCTTCCAACCACAGGTTGTAGCCGATATTGCTTACCTGAGCCTGCACCATTTCGTCGGCATAGAACTCGGCCTTATAGCCCACACCGGTGACAGCGGGAGCCAAGCTTCTCTTGGTGATGCCCACATAGAAACGGTGGAAGGTATAACCATTCTCGGTTGCGATGGTCATATAGCGCATCACATCGCCACTCAGATCGGTCTTTACATGATTTTCGGGAATGATTGCGTTACCCTCTGCATCCACGCAGGAGAAGTAACCCAAGGTCTCACAGGTGTAGCCATTGGTAGCAGCATCCATACCGTAGACCTTGAATCCATTGGTATTGATCGTGCCGGACATAGTATGACCATTCAGATCGATATACAGATCCTGGTTCAAGGTCATATTCACAACCATATCCTCAGACAGAACGATATAGCCTTCTGCCTCGTAGTTCGTATAGCTGTCCACATAGCTGTCGCCGCAGCGGCTGCAGGTATGGGTGGTAAAGCCCTGTGCAGAAGGTGTAGGTGCGGTCACAACGCTTTCGTAGTTATGGCCCAATGCATCCACCTGGGTGTCAACATAGCTGTCACCGCAGGAACAGGTATGGGTGGTGAAGCCTGCGTCCAAGCAAGTGGGATCGGTCACAACTGCTTCATACTTATGGGTATGGGTGGTAAACTGCACATTGTCGATATAGCCTGCACCATTGCCCCAATCTGTACGCAGGTACAGGAAGGAGATTACCTTGGAGGGAGTGCCTGCCATTTGGATCAGCTTGTCCATTTCAATGGTAACATGGACATAGCCGTCCTCCAGCTTTTCGGTGGTAACGCCCGCATATTCGCCCTCGGCGCAGTCCTTCAGGAAACCAAAGTAGCCGAAGTAGCTGCTCCAATCGGGCAGCAATGCCAGATCGAAGTCGCCATCATTGGTGATCTTGTAATCAAAGCTAATCTGGCTGACTTCCTCAGTAGCATTGATCATGATCTGCGTCTGTGTACCGGGCTCAAAGGCCTGACCACGGGGCATATCCTTTTTCAGGGTATACTGCACATTGTCGATATAGCCTGCACCATTGCCCCAATCTGTACGCAGGTACAGGGAAGAGATTACCTTGGAGGGAGTGCCTGCCATTTGGATCAGCTTGTCCATTTCAATGGTAACATGGACATAGCCGTCCTCCAGCTTTTCGGTGGTAACGCCCGCATATTCGCCCTCGGCGCCGTCCTTCAGGAAGCCAAAGTAGCCGAAGTAGCTGCTCCAATCGGGCAACAATGCCAAATCGAAGTCGCCATCATTGGTGATCTTGTAATCAAAGCTAATCTGGCCGACTTCCTCAGTAGCATTGATCATGATCTGCGTCTGTGTACCGGGCTCAAAGGCCTGACCACGGGGCATATCCTTCTGCAAGGTGTACTGCACATTGTCAATATAGCCGTTAGCAGTACTCCAGTCGCCACGGATATACATAAAGTCAATGATCTTGGAAGGTGTGCCTGCCATAGCAGTCACATCATTCAGATTCATAGCAACGCGGATATAACCGTCTTCCAGTTTTTCTGTGGTCACACCCACATAGTCGCCCACCTCACCATTGGCATCCAGCTTGAAATAGCCGAAATAAGCACTCCAGTTGGGCAACAATGCAATCTGCATATGGCCGCTGCCGACGATCTTATAATCAAAGTTCAGGATTGCAATTTCCTCGGTGGCATCCACATCAATGGAATGGTTCACACCGGCAGTCACTGCTGTGCCGCGGGAAGGCTCACAGGCAGATTCATTGATGCGAATGTTACGGATCTCGCCGTCAGCTGTAGTCCAAGCGCCGCGGATAAACAACATTTTGATCACATCAGAGGGTGTGCCAGTCTTTTGGGTCACTGCAGCCATGTCAACAAACACACGGATATAGCCATCACCCAGATTTTCTGTGGTAACACCGGCATAGTCGCCAACTTCACCATTGGTATCCAGCTTGAAATAGCCGAAATAAGCACTCCAATCGGGCAACAATGCGATCTGCATATGGCCGCTGCCGACGATCTTATAATCAAAGCTCACCTTGGTAACCGACTGATCGTTATCCAAATTAATAGTAAGGTCATTAGCGGCAGTAAACGCACCGCCATCAAAGATAGTGGGCTTCTCCACCACAGGAGGCTCGGTAGGTGCTTCGGTCTCGGGAACGGTAGGTTCGGTCACAGGGGGCTCAGTCTCAGGAATGTCAAACTCCGGATCACCGTGCATACCCACCTGCACATTGTCCACATAACCCTCTGCATCAGAGGTATTGCGCAGGAAGAAGAAATCGATCAAGGTGCTGGGCTCGCCTGCCTTGTAGGTCAGCTCGTCCATATCGAAAATCACGCGGTAGTAGCCATCATCCAGGGTAATCACATCGATACCGGGATAAGCAGCCATAGCGCCGTTTGCACCGAACTGATAGTAACCGAAGTAATTGGACCAATCGGGCAGCAATGCCAGATCGATCTTGTTACCGCCGGTGACCTTGTATTCGAAGGACAGCAGATCAAACTCAGTGGTTGCATTCACATCGATCTGTTGATTGACGCCGGGTGTCAGTGCTACACCACGGACAAAGCCTTCCTGTCCGGGAGCAATATTGGTTGCGCCGTTGGCGGCAACATTCAGCTGTTCCAGCTTGGTCAGCAGGGCCTTGCGGTTATTGTAGTGAATGGAAGCGTCGGTATCGGGGATCACACCGCTATACAGGTTTGCGGTGTAGGCGGAAATGTCAGCACCGTAGACATTTTCCAGCTGCCACAGGTACTCGTAATCTTCCTGGCCTTCACGGATGTTCTCCGTACGAATGGAGCCGATAGGACCTTCCACACCGTATGCGCTACCGGGATACAGCAGAATCTGATCGCCGGGAGTGCCGTTCTTATTGTAGCTGTTCCAAAAATCGAACATCTCGATTCCGTTATCGGTGTACTGACCCCAGATGTTTACGCTGGAATACAGGAAGCCGTCGATGCCGTAAGCATAGCGCATCCAGCTTTCCACACGGGCAGAAACCAGAGGGGTGTTCAGATGGTATGTAGGATAGGGAGAAATGGGATGGCAGCAACCGTACCACCATACCTCTTCCTCATTGGCATACAGCGCACGCTGATCAGCATTCTGGAACCACTGGTACTGGGGCACATAGACATAGCTGTCACCGGTCAGTACCGTACTGCCGTAATCGTCGTTAATAAAATAATTCCAGAAATTGCCAACCTTAGAATAGGTTTTGTCGGTAGGATTGGGAGCAGTAACGACCTGCTTCAAGTCCAGGAAGCTCTGCTGGATGCTGGGGTAAGCTGCCAGCATGGGAGCCAGCTCTGCCTTAATGGCATCCAGCTGTGCGGTGATCTGGTTGCTGATGGCATACTCTTTGTCGTCACGGGGCTCATCGTAAATATAGAAGTAACCCTTGGCAAACAGGTCAACATCGCCGCCTACTTCCAGCTGCTTGTTGATCAAGGTTGTCAATGTGGTCTTCATGGCAGCCGCGTCGAAGATGCCGTCCTCACCCTTTTGATGCTGGATCAGATAGGATGTGATTCGGGGATCTTTTGCCCAACCGGTGATTGCTTCCACCATGCTGCTATCCCATCTGTTCACATTCCATGCTTCCATGGGAGTGATACGCTTGGTCAGCAGATAGTCAAAATATGCATCCGCCAGTTCTCTGTCAATACCGCCTTCGGCAGCCTGAACCATATCCCACCAGATTGCGATAAAGTTGGTGGCATGGACTTCCTCGGTGATGGCCACATCATAGACATGGACGGATACGGGGATCTGCATGTCAGAGCCGTTGACGGTCAGGGTTGCAGAGCCGGTGTAGGTACCGGGGGCTGCATTCTGCACATTCAGGTTTACCCAAATGCCCTGGTTGTTGCCGGCAGCAATTTTGTTTTCACCCTTTGCAATTGCTACGTCCTGGGGGATCAGCGCATCGGGGAAGGTGCCATCATAACCCTTGGTATTGTAGGTGGGGTTATACATATCATGGGAGCTTGAATAGTTTGCGGCATTGCCGGAACCGGACACAGTTACATAGTGCTGTGTGTAGACCTCGAATGCCCAGGAGGGAATGATGTTGCCATTTTCATTCTTCAGGCTGTTCATGGTCAGCTCAAAGGAATCAACAGCAAAATTGGGAGTCAGAATCAGCTGGGCAGACTCTACCTCGCCCCGTGCGCTTTCAAAGGTCAGCGCATCAAAGCGATCGGCAGGTGTGCCGGTCAACTGAACCGTCTCCGTATTGTAGGGGTACGCGATGCTAAGACCCGCCATAGAGGTAGGCAGATCACTTGCCGGCTGTGCTTCGCTGGCAATGGCACTAAAGGGAATCATCCCCAGAACCATGACCATGGTCAGCATCAGGCACAAGATTTTTTTCAAATTCTTTTGCATTTCGGTTTCCTCCTAAATATTTATTACCCGGTATCCTCCGGGGTGTATTACATAACAGACTTTTTCTGCATATGTTAGCCGTTTTTACCTGAATTTTCATGCATACGTAATACAAACTGTGCATTTTACGGAACTTGTGGTCAGAAAACTGGCATTTTTACCCAATTCTGCCCCGTCTTGATTCCGTTTTTGAGCATGGTGTGGAAAAGATTTTTTCGAATTTACAATTTCACACTTGAATTATAGCAAACTATCTGTTAGAATTCTCGTGATAATCCGCTAAAATTATAGACATTTTCCGCTTATGAGGTGTTATTATGGCACAACTATCCACAAACATACCTGTAGCCCAGCATGAATATTGGACTTCCTTTGTATTCGAACCCAAGGACCACTTTACGCATCTGCCCCATTTTCACGACGAAATCGAAATCGTTTTTGTGCTGGACGGAACATTTGAGACCCACTATAACGGTGTGGATTATGCTGTAACCGGTGGAAGTGTTTTCCTTGCAGGATCCAATTCGGTTCATTATTCCACCAACCACACTATCAAATCCAATAGCATCATTTTGATCGTACACCCCAAAGCCCTTTCGGGCTCAGCCGCACAACTGCTCTCCAAAACCCCCACCTCCCCTATTTGGCACAACCCCAAAAAGGATCATATGGTCTGGTCACTGCTGGATTACGCTTTAAAAAACAAAAATAAGCTCAACAATGACGATCTGATGTTACTGATTTCTTTCATCCTGTCTTTGATCGTGGGAAATATGACGCTGATCGATCACACCAAAAAAGCCAAAACCGAAAATCGAATCTTGCAGTATTGCCGCAACCACTATACCGAGGACCTCTCCGTTTCCCGGGTAGCCTCTGATCTGAAGCTCAGCGAAAGCCATATAGGCCATATCTTCAGCAATGTGCTGGGTTGCAGCTTTCCCCAATACATCAACACTCTGCGCCTTGAGCATGCTGAAACATTATTGAAGACGACAAAGAAAACCTGCCTGGATATCGCCATGCAATCCGGTTTCCCCACTATGCGTACTTTTAACCGTGTTTTCCTACAACAGTATAATATGACACCTTTACAATACCGAAAGAAGTTCGACTCGACCTTAAATACCGTACTATAAGTCACCAATGGAGCAGCGATTTTAATGCTGCTCCTTTTTATAAATTTTCGATAATATCCATTGACAAAACGTCTTTTTTATGTCATTTATAAAGAGTATAAAATCAAGGAGGATTCGTTGTGAAACGCAGCAGATATTGTCTATTTTTTATCATAATATCTATATTATGTTTATGTATATGTTCCGGTTGTTCCCAAAAAACATCTAACCACAGCATAGAAGGCACCAGCTTATCTATTCAGATAAAGGATCAAATTCCCGCTGCGCAAGTGGGTGTTTCCTATGATTTGTCCGCCTTGATCCAGGTTGAAGACGAAACCGAATACACCTTCACTGCACAGTATACTGACCCTGATTCCTGCGAAACGAAGCAGCTGAATGTAAGAAACAACAAGATCACTCCCAAAGCAGAAACCAATATCGAAATTACCGTCACCGCCAAGCAGGGCAAAATTGAGAAAACCGTTGATTTTACTGTTCCCATCAGCATTTCCGCAGATATTATAGATAAATCACTAGTGAAGGGCGAAGCAGATCCCGGTGTGCAAAAATCTATCACAAAGGATCCTGCACATCTGCAAGCCTCCCCTTCCACATCTGCCATTGAGATCACCTTTTCTAATCCCACCAGCCCCAGCGAGGGTGTCAATCTATTGACACTTAGCCAATACGAACTGCAGGCTTACTACACAGCACAAGTCTGGCGCAATGCCGCCGTTACATGCTGGATATATAATCCCTGCGACCAGGAGATAACCTTTAAGCTCGCTTCTCACAATTCCAGCAATGGACAAACCCTTGGGTGGAAAAGTGCAGATAATGTCCAGTCGCAGATCGCACTTCCCGGGCAGTGGACACAACTGTCGTTCTCTCTGTACGACATGAATATCACCCAACCCCTGTTCCAGAATCCTGATAAAAGCAAATCCGATTATCTAAAAATCATGGCACGATCTGCCGCAGAAGGCTCCTGTACGCTCTACATAGACGGTGTTGACATTGTTCATGCCGACACCTTGCCTGAGCTAAAGACCGGCTACACTCCCGCACAGCTGCCTGCAGGCGATTTCTCCCAACTTTTAAAGAATCAAAAAGTTTATACAGACGATACCATTACCAAGCTCTCCCCTTCCACCAATGGCAACGGCAGTCAGAATGCCTATCGCTTTGGCGCAGACCAGGCAGCAGGCTACCCCTCTTTCTACATTGATTTTCCCCAAACTACAGATATTCGTGGTTTTGATTATTTGAAGTTTGATGTATTCGCCAAGGATGCCTACCCCTGGGTCAGTGTCGCCATTCGTTATTTAGATGGTGATGGAAATATCCAAAAGAAAGGCGTTTCCTATGACTTTAAAGTCGATCAATGGAGAACCCTGTATCTGAATCTTCACTCCTTGACCGATGCGGATTTATCCAAGGCAGTTGGTATCCAGTTTACGATCCATATGGACAGCAAGTTTGTAAGTAACCGCTTTAACTGTCTGTATTTTGACAATGTTTCTCTTTACACCTACCCCAACGATGAACCCCAGATGGCACCTGCTTTGGTGGAAGACAACGATATTCTCAGCGCACCTGTGTATGTGTCCAATGTGGATCCCAACACCTGCGGTGTGGTTAAGGTGGCAACCGACGAAACCGGATTGGTAAAAAGCAACTGCTCTGTTTTGCTTTGGGCAAACAGTGCCTGCGGCTACCCCAGCGCCACATTCTACTATGACACCGAGCAGGATTGGTCCGATTATAGTGTTCTGACCTTCGAAACCCATCAGGTCAATGCCCATTACTGGATGCATTTTGAAATCCTGTATCTGGACGAGGACGGAAAACAGCGCACTCTGAGCATGTACAACGACACCGTATTCAACCATTGGCTTACTACAAATGCTCCCTTTGAATGGTTCCAGACCCAGGACGGCGAGTCCGCAAAGCCGGAGCATTTATCGCGAGTGGTAGGCTTCCGGATTACCGTGGATTTCGCCCACAATATAACCGACGAAGTGGCTTACATCTTTTTTGATAACTTCGAATTAACTTAAAAGGAGCATATATATGACAAAAGTTGCAATTATCGGCTTTGGCAGCCGTGGCAGAATGTTCGGCAACCTGATCAAAGAAGATTCGGATGTTGAACTGATTGCTATTGCGGATACAGAAGAATCCTGCCGTGCATACGGCAGGCAATGCGGAATTCCGGAAAATATGTGTTTCGACAGTGCAGATAGCTTTTTTGCCCAGGGAAAGATCTGTGATGCAGTCTTTATCTGTACCCAGGATGCACAGCATATCGATATGGCACTCAAGGCCATGGAATTGGGTTATGACATTTGCCTGGAGAAACCTGCCGCTGTAAATATTGAGGATTGCATCGCCATCCGTGACACCGCCAACAAGCTGGGCAGAAAGGTCATGCTGACCCATGTGCTGCGCTATGCGCCCTTCTATCAGCAGATCAAAAAAGCCATTGACAACGGCATTTTGGGCGAGGTCGTTACCTTGAATCAGACCGAGAATATTGCCTACTGGCATTTCGCTCTGGCATATGTCCGTGGCGCATGGCGAAACATGGCTAACAGCAGTCCTACAATTATCGCAAAATGCTGCCATGATATAGACATCATCAACTGGCTGATCCCCGCCAAATGCACCAGTGTCAGCTCTTACGGCAACCTGTATTACTTTAACCGGGCGCACGCCCCGGAAGGCAGCGCAGATCATTGTGCCGATTGTGATCCCAAGGTCAGAGAATCGTGCATCTACAATGCTTATAGTATTTATCCGGAGCGTATGAACACCTCTGTAATCGGCGGTACTGCGCACTTAAAAGGCAAGGACATCTGTGCAGTATTGGACTCCAAAACTGAGGTCATTGGCAAGTGTGTGTTCCGTGGTGGGAACGATGCCATTGACAACCAGGTGGTCAACATGCTTTTTGACAGCGGTGCAACCGCCCATTTGACCATGACTGCTTTCTCCGAGCGTTGCTACCGTTATATCAAAGTCCACGGCACCAAGGGCGAGATTTATGGAGATGCGGAAGATGGCATCCTATATCTGACAGAGTACGGCAAGCCTCAGCAGGTCATTGATGTGAATAAAATGACCGACCGGAATCTGGACGATGGTCACGGTGGTGGCGACTATTTCCTCTATAAGGACTTTATCGACTACATTACCAAAGACTCCCCCAGCTTCACCCGTACCACCATCGCAGACTCTATTGAATGTCACCTGATGGGCTTCAAAGCCGAGGAAAGCCGCCTTAAGGGCGGTATTCCCCTGGAAATCAATCTGTAAAGCAATACCCCTTGGAAT
The DNA here is from genome assembly GCA_017549125.1 of Oscillospiraceae bacterium. GTDB lineage: Bacteria > Bacillota > Clostridia > Oscillospirales > Oscillospiraceae > Faecousia. Next base: position 15,807 of record JAFYVL010000032.1, read on the forward strand.
CCATTTAGGAAACCAAGGGGTATTTTCATATTTACTATGTTCCGGGCGACGGCTGGGCGACCGGGGCGACGGAAATGGGTAGAAATGGTTGCAAACAGATGCAAACGGCGGAAAGAGAACGAAAAATCCCCTAACCACGCCAAGTATACACCATGGCTCAGTTAGGGGATATTTTGTTGCTTCTTATTTCAAAGCATAATAAATTTGAAGGTATTTTTTCCGGTGCGTTGGATCTGGTATTGATCCAGCAGAGCCGGGCCGCAGGAGCTGGAACCTACACCACGGTGGGCAAGATCAATACACACATTGACAAAGTCGTTTTCAGGCAGGTCAAAATTATGGAGTGTATCCCGCAGCTGTGCAGTGGTATAAGGATTTACGGAGCAAGAGAAATGCTTTTCTGCAGTTACCGTAAACAGATCCTTCACCGCCAGATACTGGCAGGCATAGTGGCTGCCGGACTCCTGGGGACGGATATAATCGTAATGATAATTCTCCTTGGCGGTGGATTCGAAATAGCCGTAGCTAGCCGCAGTATGCTTATCCACATAGCTTTCCATAGGGCCAAATCCCACATAGGCAAAGTTCTGGTAAGCTTTATCCACAGCAAATTCCAGACCCACTCTGGGGAAGCCTTCGATATAGTCAGCGGCTTTGTAGTCCACATCCACGGTCAGTTCGTTACCCTGGACCGTATAGGTAGCGGTGTATTCCAAGGCAGGCAGCAAACAGTTTGCGGCTAGGCAACCCTTCACACGATAGCCATTATCCAGCTTTTCACAGGACAGAGCGATGGGCTTGCAGGCATCCATGTGGTACTTGCCGATCCAGTAGTCCATGAAGAATCGTTCATTATCCGTATACCGGGTAATATTAAAATGCATGGGCATCCGGAGGATCTCCTTACCGTCTGCCAGAATGGAAGTCAATTCACCGGTCTTTTCGTTGATGGCAATGGTAATTTCCTTGGTCTTGGTTTGGGGCTTTTCGGGGATCTCCACAGGGATGATTTCTCCCTTTTCTTTACCGCCGTAGACCGCCTGCATTTCCAGGGCATTGGACTTGATCTTGCGATCCGGGGTCAACAGACCGTCGGCGCAGAAATTGCCGTCGTGCTCGGTTTCCCCAAAGTCACCGCCGTACAAAAAGCCCTTTTCGGTCTTAATGGCATGGTCTGCCCATTCCCAAACAAAACCGCCCATAAGCTGGTCGTTGCTGTTGATCAGCTGCCAGTAGTCCCAAATGTCACCGCAGCTGTTACCCATGGCATGGGTATATTCACACAGCACAAAGGGTCTGGTTTCCTTGGGATTTTCCAGCACATCCACTTTGATCTTTTCGATGGACGGATACATCATACTGACCATATCCACATAGTCAGTATAGTAATATTTCGGATCAGCATATTGCAGATCCTCATAATGGACAGGGCGGCTATCCCGGGTCTTGAGATACGCACAGCCCTCAAAGAATGCCTGTCCAAAGGAAGCTTCATTGCCGATAGACCAAATAATCACACAGGGTCTGTTCTTATCACGCTCCACCAGAGCATGGTGACGGTCGGTAATACCGGGCGCAAACATCATATCCTCGGCAAAGCGAGACCATGTTTCTTGGTCGAACTGGCCGGTGCATGCCACAAAAGCGTGCATTTCCAAGTCCGCCTCGTCCATCACATAGAAGCCGTACACATCGCAAAGCTGGTAGAATTCCGGACGGTTGGGATAGTGGGAGGTACGGATGGCATTCACATTCAGCTGCTTCATCAAAAGCAGATCCTCCACCATATTTTCCATGGTGACGGTGGCGGCTGTTTCGCAGTTGAAGTCGTGACGGTTCACGCCCTTCAGCTTAATATGCTTGCCATTCAGCTTAAAGACCTTACCCTCAATGGTGATCTGCCGGAAGCCAACCTTTTCATAGATCACTTCTCCATTGGCAGACAGCACCAAATCGTACAGATGGGGTGTTTCCGCTGTCCAAAGGTCTACATTTGCCAAGACGATTTCGGCAGTTTCCTGTGCATTTACGGTATATTTTTGATTTTCAAAGCTCAAATCAATAGCAATGGCACTCTCGTTTTTGAATGCCAAAATACCCTTGTTATCTTCCAATCGGGTCTCGATCTTATAGTCCGTCAGATGGTTTTCCGGTCTGGTAAGCAAATACACATTGCGGAAAATACCGGAGAAGCGGAACTTATCCTGTACTTCCAGATAAGTAGCGGCACTCCATTTCAGCACATAGACATCAATGGTATTTTCACCACTGACAACCAATTGCGTTACATCGAACTCGCTGGTTGCGTGGGAGATCTGAGAAAAGCCCTTGAATGTGCCGTTAATATACAGGTAGAATGCGCTGTCCACACCCTCAAAATTCAGGTAGTACTTTTCCCCTGCCTGCTTGTTCAGCGTAAAGCTACGGCGATAGTGCCAGCAAGGATTTTCATAGGGCACATAGGGAGGAATCACCGGGAACGGCACACGCTGGTTAATGTACTGGATATGGTCATAACCATGCATCTGCACGCAAGAAGGCACAGGGATGGTCTCGGTCAGTTCTTCGTGAATATCAAAATCTTCCACATGGGCATGCTGTTTGATTTGCCAGATGCCATCCAGAGACAGAAACCGGGAGCTGGTAGCACGGTCAATAATACCATAGGCAACACCGGGTTGGTCTGCTTCCGCAAATGGAATGTAGTAGCTTCTATGGGGCATTGTGCCAATGCGATGATACTGCTCATATTCTTTCATAGAAAATCCCCCTTACAGGTAGAAATACTTTTGGTAGAATCGATTCATTCTACCGGACAGGAAGCGCAGCCCCTCTGCGGCCTCCGGATCACCGGTGGCATGGGCTTTCATAAGCCGCCCTTCCTCAAAACAAAGCTCGTCATGGATAGGTGTGACCTCATCCAACAAGAATCGGGCATATTTCATCAAACGGAAATCGCCTACCAGACGATATTCTGCAGAAATGGTATCCACAGCAATGGTATATTCTTCTTTAATAGCAGAAATCAAAGCCTTTCGGCTGTTTTCCTTGGCAAACACCAAGGTGGAGGCCATCAGCGCCATATTGGAATGGTCAGGAAGCGAATTGTGGCTGTCCGTAGAGCCTACGATGGGATAGAAAATGCCCTTGGCACGATCTTCATGGTAGCGTGCGGTTTGGAATCCGTTTTGCTCGTAATACAGTTCGCCGCCCAGCACCTCAAAGGCATCAAAGGGGTGCTGCTGTGTCATATATTCCGTAAAGGCTTCCGGCACTTGATAAGGGCCGCCAATTTTCCAATAGGGGTGGCAGAAAATACTCAGACCGTCCGCCTTGCGGATATGGTTAATGATCCAAATACAGGATGCATAGGCAAAGGGTTCAATGTGAGACGGAATATTGAGCGTAGGAATCAATTCCTGCACCTGGTGGATATATTCCTCTTTTGTAATGATATCGGGAGGGTTGTCCACCAAGGCTCTCTGGGTGCTTTGCTTGTTCTGCCAGCTATCTCGCAACAAACCGTTGACGCTATACTGTCCACCGAAATTCACCATATGTACATCGTTATCCGGCAGATGCACTTCCTCGCCTTCAACAATATTCAGACCGATGGGAACACCTGCATAGGCCTTTTGTGCTTCCAGGGAGGGATAATAGCGCTCATGGTCGCTAATGGTCATGAAATCATAGCCGTTTTTGCGATAATTGGCAGCCACAACGGCCGGTGCTTGTTGTCCGTCAGAACGGTTGGTATGCACATGCAGGTCACCCCGATAGGGATATCTGCCTTCCATATCCATACCCAAGGCATAGACCGGCAGATCCACCACATACTCGCCCGCTTTTAATAGTCGGATGATATATTGTCCCTCTTCCGGGAAAGTATGGGAAAGGCATAACGTGCCGTTAGCTTGGGTAGCAGCATTCAAGCAGGCTATATTTTCATGGACAGGATAACAACCGGGTCTTCCCTGTGCCATAGAGATGATCTGCAGCTGATAATCCCCGAAAAATGCCATATTTAAAGGCTTTATGGTAATTTTCGTTTCCCGCTGAATGAGAAAGACCTTTGGAAATATATCGTAGTAATGTAACGCAAGATTCATATTCTTCACCTTTTAGGGCAACCACAGCGAGTTACCGCCAATTTCAAACACATAATCTCCGGATTTCAGAATCTTCGCAATTTCAAAGGAATCCTTGGGCAAACACTTGGTTCTCAAGGCCGCTGTGCCTTCATCGCCCCGGTCATGACAATCACCGCCGGCAATTTTGATCTTCAAATTCTTTTCATAGGCATACTGTGTAGCAAGACCAACAGCACTATTGTGCCGGGGGTGCAGATTCAGACATTCCATACCGTCCAATAATGCCGGGTCTGCCAGCACCATATTAGCGCGGAAGGGATGTGCCTGCAACAGCACGCTGTTCGGCAACTGTACCTCCTTGCGGAAGGTAGCTAAATCGGCGGGGATATAGTCATAAAATACATTCAACAATGCTTCATCCACACCATAGATCAGATAATCGTTGATATTTTCTTTGAAACGAAGCTCCACACCCAAATACACCGCAATATTATATCGCTTTGCTGCATCCATTGCAGCAACATAATCCCGGATATGCATAGCAACCGCTTCTTCCTTGCCAAACAGCAGCTTATCCGGCTCCAGATGATTGGTAAGTACCACGCCATGATAGCCCTTTTGCGCATAAAGGCGCACCAATTCTTCCGGCTTTAAACTGCTACAGCCGCTGCCGGGATTGGTATGGCTATGTAATTCGATACGGTAGGGATAATTCGTCAATATCTGATCTGTCATTGCAGATTCCTTCTTTTGTTTAATCTGTAATCGTAATTTTTACAATGCCCGTACCTTCTACGGATACCTGCTTTTTAGAAATGACCTCAAAACTGTGTTCTGCCCGGATAAAATATTCACCGGTTACATTGCCCATATAAAGCTTTGTAAAATCGGAATACTCCGGAACAATCATGCCATTTTCATATTTTGCCATCAACAGTTGATCGGGCAGGATGGCTACCGTTTGGAACCAGGTATCATCTGCTCTTGCCCATGCATAACGAGACAAGGTGACATCGGTTCGTTTAGGGAAACCTTCCCGATTCGAGCGATCTGTTAACCATCCTCGCCATTCTAAACAGGGGGACGCAATCTGCTCATACTGATAAATGGCATACATATTGCCATCTATATCCGTCTTGCTCAGGTTGGTCATAAATCCATTGTAGCTATCCAGCAAACGAGCATCGTCGTGCATGACCATACCATACCAGTATTCCGCCTCTGCCCGCCAGATGGTCCATGCATGACCAAAGCAAATGGCAGGGCCATCAGAATCGCCTTCCCAGATCGTTTCCCACCAGCGCAAGCTGGACCGGTACATACACGGATGGTGTGTGTAGACAGAATAAGCATCGTGAATCTTTAGAATTTCCGTAGCAAGATCCAAATATTCCTGCTTTTTAACAATTTTATCATATACGTACAATAACGTCAAGGCGGTACAGCTAATAGAACCATCTTCCACTTCTTCCCCGTTTACCTCAGGATCTGTTCCGCCCTCTGTGGGGAAGGACAAGCCTCGTGCAACCATGTGGTCTGCCATGGCTATGGCAGCTTTTGCAAAGAACGCCCAATCGGGATCGTTCTTCTGGCGCAGGATTAGCGCCATATCCACAACAGGCAGCGCCATGAATGTCACAGTCGTATAATCCTCTCTGTGACGGGCAGCGCCCTCACCTGCCCAACGGTAAATACCGCCGTCGGATAATTGGTCAACCAGGAGTTTTTCCCGCAGCGCGGTTTTTGCTAATTCCAAATATCTTGGCTCTTGGTAAAGGTGGTATGCATCCAGCAAAATATTAACGCCTTGAAACGCCTCCTGGATACGGTAATCACCGATAGTGTTGTAATGATCTGCAGGATCGTACGAGCAGCGATACAAATTCACATGATTGCTGGGGTCTACAATACGCAAAAGATTCAACACATCTTCGTTCAGCCGCTTATGGGTACTATTTCTACGCAAATATTTCAGCGCACCCCATACCCACATGCTGTGCTCACAAAGATTAAAATCTTTACAACCACGGTATGACAGGTGGGCAGGCTCATAAACAGGCAACCCATCTGCCGTATGTCCAATGACATTGCCGGTATCTTGCCGAATAATTTTTGCAGCGCGTTCCTGCATCTTCTTTACGCTATCCATGGCGAACACGGTGCAATCCATACCGGGCTTTCCTTGAGAATAAGGAGTCGCAGTATAGAATCCGTACTCCCGGGGCACAAAACTACCATCGCTCACCGGCTGTTCTGTACCGGAGGGAGAAACCACACGGATCTCATCCTCTTGTCCCATAGTGCGCAGAGAAAACGGCTGATTGATAAACCCTGTAGCATTGTCATAATACAGCGCTGTACAGCCCCAAATACGGCAGGCTCGTTCCATAGTTTCCATATAGGAAGAAACCGGCAAAATATGCAGGCGAATCCGCTTTTCTTTCCGCTTGGGCCTACCGTATGCTTTATCCAGCTGTGACCAGAAAGTAATGCCCCGAATCCAATGTCCGCCTTGATAGGGAGAATAATTGATCATAAAGCAATCGATCTCATTCTCCACGATACAGGCAATACCCTTGCCATCCGGCCTTGCCAGATAGAACATATGATACCGATAATCTTTGGAATGATAGGGTGAGGAAATCGTAAATTGTTCCTTCCAATATCCGTTTTTTCTGCCCACAAAATTGAAGGGCAAAAAAAGGCCTGCACCATCTACATTCTCGCCATCGCAGGAAATATCCAAACAAATGCCATCATTGGATTTTTCGATCAGCAATTCCGTTCCAAATTCTGCATTTCGAAGCTTCTTGTCATAGCCTGCATATTTTTCTTCAAAGGGTACACAACCGGGATGCTCCTGCGCGTTGATATCCTCATTTTTTAATGTATAAGCCAAATATCCAAAACGGCCTGTTCCGTCCGTAATATCCACAGGAAAATCATAGCGTTTATCCAGTATTCTTTCAATGCTTCCGTTATTAATTTCTACTGTAAACATGAATATCCTCTTAAAAATCACACGGTGACTGTATGAAAATGCGTGTAATAAGGCAACGCTAAAAACCAACTTTTATAATTGGCTTTTAGCGGTGTCTTATTTGCCTCTTTGGTGGCGGCAATTTCCTGCCGCCACCATTTTCCCCTTATGATAGCTTCATCGCTAAGGTCAGCGGATCACTTTCGACTTGATAGAATTCGATTGCATATACCTGAATTTCATATTCCGTATTGGAAGTCAAACCAGAAATTTGCAAGGAATAACTATTCTTGATCCGGTCGGGGTTGCCGTCAATATGATAAGCCGTGGTGATGATTTGCTCACTCACCGTCTCCCCAGTAGCCTTATCCACAATCACTACACGATAGCCTTGCACCATATCACTGAACCCGGCAGGCGCAGTGACGGTTGCTGCAGGGAAGGAAATGGTTGCAGATGTAGCGGTTTTGTTGGAAACCGTGATCTTCGCACCTGTTGCAAACACGGGCTTATTAGCAGCGTTTGCTCGGGTCTCATAACCATAGGGCTTATCTGTGGGATCTGCTGCATCAAAGCTCCAGTCCTCACCGATTTTTACACCGTCATTACCGTCCCTGACAGGAATCCCCTGGGCGGTGACAGATTGCTCTGCCACCGCTTGGGGAATCAATATTTAGGCTTCGATCAATTCAATGATCTCCAGATAGCCTGCGCCTGTAGTGGTCTTATAGACCTGGATATTAGCAGTAGTATCCGGTACGGTAGATGTGTGCTGGGTCACATCAGCAATGTTGATGGTGACACGCACATAACCGTCAGTCAAAACCTCGGTAGTCACACCGGCATAGTCAGAAGCCTCA
>JAFYVL010000001.1 GCA_017549125.1 Oscillospiraceae bacterium
CCCGCCCGGTAACGCTATATATCAATAACCATAAGGGCTTGAGGCAGAAACGACACCGGGCGGGTTAGGGAAATAAAGATGATTGCCCAGAGTTTGTGCGTATTGCCTGGCCGTGCTACGGCCCGATAAATTTGAATTTGAAGGTTTTTTATGAAGCTTACATTGGTTGGTCATGATGACCGTTATGCTGTGGAACAATTGCAAATGGCGCTGTTCTCCACCCTGGCGGAGGGAGAAGCGGTTTCTCGGCTATACCGGGGAGAGACATGGCTGACAGCGGTGACGAGAATCACCATGAACGGCAAAACCAGCCGTGCCATGAAGCGAATCCGTACCTGCGAGGAAACGGTTCGTTTGCGCCGTCGGGCTTTGCAGCAATGCTATTATCAAGCGGCATTGCCCCATTTGGAGCAAGTGCCTGCTTGGGGTGCATTGTCCGGTGTGCGGCCTACGAAGATTTCCACAAAACATATTTTGGAAGGTGGCACAGCAGAATCTGCGGCCAAGGAATTGGCGGAGATCTATTATGTGACACCCAAGCGGCAGAAGCTGGCGATCGATTGCTCCGTTTCTACGGTGAAGGCCGCGAATCTTTTAGATCAAAATGACATTTCTCTGTATGTGGGCATTCCTTTTTGTCCCACTCGCTGTGCCTACTGCAGCTTTGTAAGCCGTAGTGTGGGCAAGCGGACAGAATTATTAAATCCCTATCTGGATGCGCTGAAAAAGGAACTGGAAATCACCGGAAAATTATTGGCGCAATCGGGAAAAACCGTCCGTTCCGTGTATATTGGCGGCGGTACACCTACCACCTTGTCCACCCAGCAGATGGCGGATCTGCTGGATAGCATCCACGACAGCATGGATTTAAGCCGCTGTCTGGAATTTACGGTGGAAGGCGGCAGACCGGATACTCTGGATGCCCAGAAACTTCGTGCCATTCGGCAGCACGGCGCAGACCGTATGAGCATCAATCCTCAGACCATGGAGGCGGCTGTGCTGCGTGCATCCGGCAGACCCCATAGCCCGGAAGATGTATTGCAGCGGTATCAGGAAGCGGTGGATGCCGGTTTTGATGCCATCAATATGGACCTGATCGCAGGCTTGCCCATGGATGACTATGCGGGCTTCTGCCGTAGTCTGGATACGGTGGCGGCCTTACAGCCTGCCAACATTACCGTACATACCCTGGCCTTGAAGAAAGGCGCAGACTTGTTTGAGAAACGGGAAAATCTGCCCAGCGGCCCGGAGGTGGCTCGCATGGTGGAGTATGCCAATGAGACCCTGGCGGCGCTGGGATACAAGCCCTATTATCTGTATCGGCAGAAATATATGTCCGGCAGCTTTGAAAATGTTGGCTGGAGTAAAGATGGTAAGGATTGCCTGTATAATATTTATATGATGGAGGAACTGCACACCATTTTGTCCTTGGGTGGCGGTGGCATGAATAAGGTCAACTTCCCCGATGGCAGCCTGCAGCGATTCCATAATCCCAAATTCCCGGAGCAGTATATCGAACAGATCGATTCCGTACTGCAGCAAAAAGAAGAATTGTTTAAATTACTATAAATTCAAATTTCTCGCACACAAGGCTCCCCTCGTAGGGGTAAGCGAAGCGCAGTCGGCGGTAGTGAATGACAGTCCGGTGGACTGTCAGAGCCGCCGACCGGGCTCGCCTCAGCGAGCTGTCGCGAAGCGACTGAGGGGTTAGCAGATCTCAATCTCCGTAAACCCCTCCGCCCCTTCGGGGCACCTCCCCTACAGGGGAGGCAAAGCGAGAAATTGGAGTTTGAAAGGAAGCGTATAATTTGGATACTCTGATTTCCAATGTGACCGTGGTCACCATGAATGAAAAAATGCAAGTACTGTTTGGTGCATATATTGGTGTACAGGACGGTAAAATTGCTTACATAGGCAATACTGCCCCCCAGGAGCAGCCTGCTACCATTGTGGACGGTACCGGCATGGTGGCAATGCCCGGTTTGGTGAATTGCCATACCCATCTGGCAACCACCGCTTTGCGCAGCTATTTGGACGACAGCTCCCGTCGGGATGCTCTTACCGAACAGCTGGTGCGTGAGGCCAAGATGGACAACCGCAGTGCTAAGGCATCTGTGCTGATGGGTATTGCGGAATGTTTGCGCTTTGGTATTACCTCTGTGTCCGATCTGTACTATTATCCCGATGTGACCGCAGAGGCGGTGGCAGAAACCGGTATTAAAGCCAACATTGCCTTGTCTGCCTATCGGTTTATTGACCAGAACGAGGAGTTCGATTTTGAAACCGACGAGCAATGCCGGGAACTGTGCCGTGTAAAGGAAAAGTGGCATGGTCACGATAACGGCCGCATTCGGATCGATGCCGGTATCTATGCAGAATATACCAGTAACTATCTGCTGTGGGAGGCCATGGCGGATTATGCTGCTGAGGAAGGTCTGGGCTTCCAGTTGCATCTGGCTGCCAGCCAGCAGGAGGTGGACTCCTGCCTGGATCGTACAGGCTTAGAGCCTGGTGAGTTGCTGGCTTGCCATCGTGTGTTTAACAATCCCACTACCTTTGCCGGTGGCAACGGCCTGTCTGAAAGTGATAAGGCCTTGCTGGGCAAGAAGAAGGCCTCCATGGTCATCACCCCTATGGCGGATGCCAAATCCGGCTTGACACCGGCACTTATCGGTGAGAGTGTGAAGGCTGGCTTGAATGTGGCGCTGGGTACAGGCGGTGCATTGGAGTGCGGCAACCTGGATCTGTTTGAGGTTATGCGTTATAGTGCCTTGCAGGAACGCAATGCCCGTGGGGATGCGGACGCATTGCCTGCGGCAGCGGCGCTGATGATGGCTACGGTCTGCGGCGCAAGAGCCCAGGGTCGTGGAGAGACCTGCGGTATGCTCAAAGAAGGCATGGATGCGGATATTGTGCTGGTGGATTTCTCTGCGCCCCATCTGATGCCCTGTCATAACGTACCCAATGCGCTGGTGTTCAGCGCCAAGGGCGGCGATGTGGCTATGACTATGGTCAACGGTAAGATCTTATATCAAAACGGACAATTCCCCACCATTGACTTAAAGGCCGTTGTGGAGGAGCTGACCGGTTATGCAATCCCCAAACTCTTCGGGGAGAAGGAGTAATTATGTCAGATACATCCAAGAAACAAACATTCTTACACGGCGCGGCGCTGCTGGCCATCGCCACCGCCGTGGTCAAGATCATCGGCGCATTCTATAAGCTGCCGCTGAACGAGGTGCTGACCCCCAAGGGTTATGCCTATTTTACCACCGCTTATGATATTTACACCGTCTTGCTGCTGATCTCCACCGCAGGTCTGCCTGTGGCAATGAGCCGTATGATCTCTGAGGCCAGCACCAAGGGTCATTACAACCAGGTTCGCAGAATTTACAATGTAGCCCGTGTGATCTTCCTGGTTTTGGGTGTGTTCAGTACCGCATTCATGGCCATTGGTTGCAAAGCATTGGCTAACAGTATGAGCCAGCCCGATGCCTGGTTCTCTATTATCTGCCTGGCACCTTGCGCTCTGTTCATGGGTCTGATCTCCACTTATCGTGGCTTCTTCCAGGGTCAGGGCAATATGCGTCCCACATCCAATTCCCAGATGATCGAAGCTGTGCTGAAGCTGGTAGTCGGCTTGGCCGCGGCTCTGCTGATCATGTATATCACCGACGATATCGCTCTGGCTGCCGGTGGTGCTATCTTGGGCGTTACTATCGGCTGTGTGATCTCTGTGATCTACCTGCGTGCAAAGCAGGGCGCAGATCTGAGCCAGATGCCCCGTACCGACGAGCAGGTGACCAGCTTTGGCAAGACTGCCAAGCAGTTGTTGTCCATTGCCGTTCCCATTACCATCGGTACTGCCGGTCTGCAGCTGCTGACCGTGCTGGAAACCGGTTTGTACATGGGTCAGCTGAAGGATATGATCGATGCCGGCCAGTATATGAACCATGTGCTGACCCCGGAGGGTGAGGCGGTTTCCGCTACCTATTTAAAGGGTATTTATGATATGGCAAAGACCATCTACAATATGCCCTGTGCCTTTATCATTCCCATTACCGTCAGCGTGATCCCGGCCATTACCGCCAATCTGACCTTGCAGAAGGATCAGGATGTAAAGCAGACCGAGGAATCTGCCGCCCGTATTACCGGTCTTTTGAGCATGCCTTGCGCTGTGGGCCTGTCTGTGTTGTCTGTGCCGGTCATGTCTCTGCTGGCAGGTCATGAGGGTCGCTTCCTGACCCTGGGCGGTCAGTTGATGACCATTATGGGTATCAATGTATTTTTCTATGCCATGATCCAGTACACCGCTGCGGTGATGCAGGCTCACGGCAAGGCACACATCCCTGTGATCCATACCTTGATCTGCGGCGCAGCCCGTTTGTTGATTGTGTATATTCTGTCCGGCAATCCCTATATTGGCATCCTGGCAGCACCCATCGGTACGGGCTTGTGCTTCCTGGCCATTGGTACGCTGAATATGCTGGCTATTCGTCGCATGGTACCCCAGAAGCCTGCGCTGTTGCGCAACCTTCTGCGCCCCTTGCTCAGCGCAGTGATCATGGGTGTGGCTGTGTACGGAACGTATTTCCTGTTAGGTCAGTTCTTTACTGCGGCTTCTCGTCTGCACGCTGTGATCCTCTGCGGCGCTCCCATTGCTGTGGGTGCAATCGTGTATTTTGTGTGCGTAATTGTGTTCAAGGCCATCAAAAAAGAGGATTGTTTGCTGCTGCCTAAGGGAGATAAGATCGCAAAGCTTCTGCGTTTGTAAAAATTTTAAGAAAAAATGCGAAAAACACTTGCATTTTTTATAAATTTGTGTTAATGTAAAGTACCAATCTTTGGAAAAGAGGTAATAAAAATTATGAACAAGACTGAAATCATTTCCGCCATCGCTGAGAAGGCAGGCCTGACCAAGAAGGACGCTGAGCGCGCTCTGAACGCCACCATCGACACCATCGCTGCTGCTCTGGCACAGGGTGACAAGGTGCAGATCGCTGGCCTGGGTAGCTTCGAGGTTAAGACCCGTGAGGCTCGTACCGGCCGTAACCCCCAGACTGGTGAGACCATCCAGATCGCTGCTTCCAAGCTGCCCGCTTTCAAGGCTGCTAAGGCTCTGAAGGACGCTGTCGCTAAGTAAGAATGCGCCTGGACAAATATCTCAAAGTTTCCCGATTGATCAAGCGGCGCACCGTAGCCAATGAAGCTTGTGACAATGGTCGTATCAGTGTGAACGGCCGAGTCGTCAAGGCTAGCTACGAAGTGAAAGTCGGTGATCGGATCGAGATCGCCATGGGACCTAGAACCGTGGCTGTAGAAGTGGTTCAAGTGGCAGATAATGTCCGTAAGGATGATGCCGGAGCCATGTACAAAGAGGTATAAAAAATGCCGCGAGCAATGCTCGCGGCTTTTTTATATGCTCTGCAAATTTCAATTTATCGCACAATCCGGTAGGGCGGGGGCTTGCTCCCGCCTAAAAGGTCAAGACCAGCACCGATGCCGTATTGGGGTGCGGCATGGCGGGAGCAAGCCCCCGCCCTACAGTGC
>JAFYVL010000033.1 GCA_017549125.1 Oscillospiraceae bacterium
GAGGGGTTAGCAGATCTCAATCTCCGTAAACCCCTCCGCCCCTTCGGGGCACCTCCCCTACAGGGGAGGCAAAGCGGAAAATTGGAATTTAATGTGCGGTGGAGATGGGACGCAGGACGCTATATTCATCGAAACGGGTATCATGCAGATCCGTTAAGAATACCAATCGTTCCGCAGGCTTATCCAAAGCCATGGTTTCAGCAATGGTGGCAGCGTCCGCAGCCAATGCGCCACGGATGAACAAACGGCATCTGCCCTCCGGCAGAACAAAGCCGGAATTGCCCTCAAAGGATACCGTAAAATACTCGGTAGCGCAAGTGCTGACCAGGAAATCCGCTGCATTGGCAAGGCTCTCTGCCCGATCGCCATCAAAGACAATATCCGAAGTATCCGGGAAGCGGAATTCCGAGAATACCACCTCGTCAAAGCCCAGACTCTGCAACTCCGCCACAATTTCTACCAGATACGACAGTGTTCCGGAGCTGGAAGGATTCAGCCAGTAACAGCGTTCATCGTCCATCCACAGGTAGCCACCGGCAGCCGCCAAACCATGGGGGACATGATTCAGACCGTAATAATAGTCACGGAAGGCAGGCACACGGGCAATGGCATACAGGTCACTGAGCCGAATAAAATTCAGCAGATCCTCCATAGCCTCCACATCCACCTGCTTGGAACGAGACGTTCCCACTTGGGAATCGTACAGGAAGCCGCCTTGAATATTTTTCATATCCAGCATGACCGCCGTACCCTTTTCCAGGGTCAAAAGCTTGGCCTTCACACCGGCAATATCCTCCGCCAATTCCGCTTCGGTGATATAATAGCCGCCGATCTTGGTCAGTTCTTTGGCCACATTCAAGGCACTTTCGCCTTCGTTGTAATACACCTTCACCTTATCTGCCGGAGGCGGTGCTTCCGCCACCTGACCGTTGATGTCCAGGGAGGATTGCTTCAAATCAAACCGGGCTCCATGATCCCGTGTATACACCACAAACCGACCCAGCCACAGCAGCCAGCACAGCCACACCACCAGTGACAGGATCAACGTCACCAGAAGTCCCATGCCCACACGGCGCAAGGCACGTCTAGTTCTATATGGAATCGTCATAGAATTCTCCTTTTTGCGCGAACGCAGCGCCAATCCTCTTTGGCGCAAATTTTCTCAGCCACCAGGCCTGCCTGATCCAGAGCCTCCAGCACATCCTCCAGACGGGTGTCCAGAATGCCGGACAGGATCAAGGTGCTATTCTCATCCAAAAAGCCCGGCAGGATGGGCGCAAGTCCAATAATCACATCTGCCACAATGTTCACCAGCACCAGATCGTAATGACTCTGGCGCAGACGCTCCATAAGCTTTTTATCGGCAGTTACATTGCCGGTGAGGGCGGTAAACTGAGGATCTGCAAAGCCGTTATAGGCCGCATTCTCCCGGGAGATGTTCTCCGCTTTGGGGTCAATATCAATTCCCACAGCGGTTTTTGCACCCAGGCGCAGAGCCGCAATGGACAAAATACCGCTGCCGCTGCCCAGATCCAGGCAGGATGCGCCGGTCAAGGGAAGCTGCTCCATGGTCTCCATGACCATTTGGGTAGAGGGATGGGCGCCAGTACCAAAGGTCAGACCGGGATCTAAGATCACAGGCAAACGATTCTCATCATAGCCCTCTGCCAGCCAGTAAGGCAACACCACCAGGCGCTCGCCCACTTCCTGGGGCGGATAGCTGTCCTTCCAGCTTTCCTCCCAGTTGGTCTCTGCCATGGGGGTTACGGTAGTCTCCAATGCGCCCAGGCCATTTTGCCGCATCTGGGCAAGCAAATTCTCCAAGTCCGCCATTGCAGCTGTATCTTCCTGCTCTAAGTACAGCACAATCCGGGAAAGTCCCTCCAGCTTCTGCTGCAGGTCTTCGTCAATATAATCCCAATAAGCGCGGTTTTCGTCCAAAAAACCCTCAAATTCCGCCTGATCCTCAATGACCAGATCCGCAAAGCCACCGGCTGTCAATGCCGATGCCACCTGTTGAATCTGTCCGGATTCTGTTTGAATACTGATTTCCAGCCACATAATAACCGCTCCTTTCCCATTTTCCTATATTGTAACGCATTCTGCAAGAAAACTCAACCTAAAAAAACGCATGGGCGTTTTATCCCAATACGCGTTAACCCTGGGTGATAATCGTTTTTGCCCAAACCCGCCCGGTATCGTTTCTGCCTTCAAACCCTAAATTCCAATTTGAAACGCATGGGCGTTTTATCCCAATACGCGTATTGCCTGACCGTGCTGCGGTCAAAAAAGGTCGCCGGATGGCGACCTTTTTGTTAGGCTTTATACATTTCGTTGATCATGTTCAGCATGGTTTCTGCCACCAGCTCTGCAGAGCCTTCCACAAAGACAGCGGTATCCACCTCATAAGAGCCGGTTGCCCAGGTCTGCAGATCGGGCATATAGGTATTTGTGCCGTTGGAATAGCTGAAATGCAGAGTGTACTTATAGGGAGAGGCTTCCTCCACACCGGCCATGGTACGATCGAACATCTCGTGGGGTGCCAGAGTGATTACCAGTTCCTTGCCAATGGCAATCGCCGTATAGGTACGTGTCTCTGTATCTTCTCTTTTGGAATTGGTAATGATCGCACCTGCTGCATACTGGCTGGAAATGGTATAGCCCAGTTCCTCCGCTGCCTTCTTGGCCTCATCGCGGCTATTGGTATTATTATACACACTACGATAAACGGTAGCAGCATTGATCAAACCGGCATCATGGGTCTTATTGATCTTCATTTCCAGCGTTTGCTCGCGAACCACAACCGCGCCCGTTTCCAGTTCTTCCATGTTCTCGTTCAAGCACTTAACCGCATAGTCCGCCAGACGCGCACCATGCTCCTGATAGTCGCTGACCAGATTTTCAGAGGTGATTCTGGATTTCTCGTTGATATTGCCCGCTGCGCCCTGATAGTATGCAAAATACATATCGGTCTGAGCCTCGAAGCACTCACGGAAAGGACCAATCAGGTCGGAAGAAATGTCATACTTGCTGCCGCTGCCTGTCCAGTGGGGGTGGGCACGCCAGTTGACCATACACACATCCTTGGCATCCTGGCGATCAAACTTCACCACATACATAGTGGGATCAGCAATGGATGCATGGATGGTATTCTCATCCAGCACCACAGTACCGAAGTTATCGCCAAACCAAGTGGTAGTGCCATCGGCTTCCTTATGACCGTAGTGACGGACAAAGTTCAAGCCCTCAGCTTCAATAGAACCCACAGACATAGTTGCAGGACGCAGATCTGCCAAAGCACCCAGGATAGCCTGCTGCATCTTGGGGATAATATTATTCAGATACTCAAGGGACGCATCATGTTTTGCCTGCACATCGGGGCCGGAGTGGGTGTGAGTACCGATGATCTGCAAGGAACTCTCCGGCAAGCCGGTCTCCTCCACAAACCAGGGGCGCATAGCCTCCACGATCACATCAGAAGCTCTCTGCAGATCCAGAGACATGAACACAACCGTATTGCCGCAACCATCATTCACAGCGGTGGCGGTGGCAAACAGGTAGTCCTGGATATTCTGAGACATACGATCGGTGGTGTTACCGAAACCGGCCATAGGCACGGACAGTTCCGGAGAAATATCCACACGGGAATAGCCTACACTGAAGGTATCATGATCCAGGCGATAGGTTTTACCGGTCTGAGCAGAAGGTGCTTTTTCCTGCTCTTCCTGGCAGCCAACCATACCCAGTATCATAATCAATACGATTAAACATGCTAAAATTCGCTTCATGATTGATCCCTTTCTTACTTAAAGATCATTATACTTCAAGGTTATTGTACTATAACTCCCAGAGTAACGCAAGTTGTTTTTTTCTCAATGCGGTAATAGTTTCTGTCAATACCAACGTAGGGAACGCTGTCCTCAGCGTTCCTCCAATATTCCCCGGTTGTAGAGAACGCCGGGGACGGCATTTCCTACATACGGATCAATTGTAATTCGAGCAAATACCAAAAAGCCGGGGTGCGTTGGACGCACCCCGGGCAAATAACACGATTGTGTAGGAATCAGCCCTTGACGGAGCCGACCATAACGCCGGTCTTGAAGTACTTCTGAACCACACCGTAAACTGCCAGAATCGGCACGGTGGAGATCACGATCAGCGCATAACGCAGCTGCTCGGTAGCCTCAGCCACATTGCTTGCGTTGGCATTGCCGCCGCCTTCCTGGGCGCTGGCGCCGATGTTGCTGGAGGAGATCAGCAGGTTTCTCAAGAACAGCTGCAAGGGCCACAGATCCTGTCTGGCAGGCAGGTAGATCATAGCGGTCATGTAGCTATTCCAGTGACCAACGATCGCGTACAGAGTGATAACACTCAAGGTAGCCTTGGACAGAGGCAGAGCGATCTTCACCAGGCACTGGAATTCGTTTGCGCCGTCGATAGCAGCGGCATCAAACAATTCGCCGGGAATGGAGTTTCTGAAGTTGGTACGCAGAATGAACACGTTGCTGGAACCGATCAGACCGGAAACCAGAACTGCCCAAACGTTATCGATCAGACCCAGAGACTGCTTAACCAGGTACATGGGGATCATACCGGCGCTAACCAGCATGGTCACAACAATGACCTTGGTGTAAACACTGCGACCCTGGAAATTCCGCTTGGAAATGGGGTATGCGCAGATGATCTGCATGAACATCTGGAAAATAGTACCCACAACGGTATAGAACAGGGTGTTCTTATAACCCAGCAGAACGTCATCCATGCTCAGAACGACCTTATAAGCAGACAGGGTGGGCTCAACAGGCCACAGCACAACACGACCGGAGGTCAATGCACCGGCAGAGGAGATAGAAGCGGAGCACACATAGATAACAGGGTAAGCCACGATGATCAGCAGGAACACCAGAATCGCAGTGGTAATGCCTTCCAGCACCTTATCACCACGGGTATCCTGGATCTTGTTGGCCTTTCTCATGCGCTTAACGGGTGCAACGGGAGCTGCGATCTCATTGGAAGGATTTTCTGCTTCAATCTGGATTTCATCAATATTAGACATGCAAAATTCCTCCCTTTCTTAGAATAGACCAGCTTCGCCGTCGGTGAGCCAACCGGCGATCTTGTTCACCAAGATGACCATAGCGGAGTTGATAGCAGAGTTCAGCAAGCCGATGGCAGTACCAAAGGACTGTCTGCCGCCTGCAATACCAACCTTGTAAACGTATGTAGAAATAACCTCGGACACCTCAATGTTCGTGGACTTCTGCATCAGGTAAACCTTCTCGTAGCCAACGGACATGATAGAGCCGAATCGCATGATCAGCATGATGGAAATGGTGGGCATAATGGCGGGCAGGTCAACGCTGAGCACACGCTTCCAGCGGCTTGCGCCGTCGATCTTTGCTGCCTCATGCAGCTCATGGGAAACACCGGTCAAAGCAGCCACATAAATAATGGTACTCCAACCCATGTTCTGCCAGACACCGGACCAAACGTACAGATGACGGAAGGTGGTGTCCATGTAACGGATATCGGGCACGGTATAGATACCCAACTCATGATAGATAGCAGCCAACACACCGAACTGGGGATGGAAGATCTGGTTGAGCATACCGACCATAACGATCACGGAAATGAAGTGGGGAATGTAAGCCACGTTCTGGGTCAGCTTCTTCAGGAACTTCTTCTGGTTGATGTGGATAACCAGAGCCAGAATGATGGGGATGGGGAAGCCGGCGCAGATCTGGTAGAAGGAGATAGCCACCGTATTGGACACGATGTTCTTCCATTCCCAGTCGCTAAAGAATTCAATATAGTGCTTCAGACCGATCCAGGCGGAATCAAAGATACCGTCGGCGGCAGAGTAGTCACGGAATGCGATCTGCAGACCGTACAGGGGCAGTGCTTCGAAGAGCACATAGTAGAACATGGGCAGCGCCATCATCAGATGGAGAATCCAGTTCCGTCTGACACGCAGCCAGAACTTCTGGTTACGAGTCAATTTAACAGGCTGATTCAATGTCATGCCATTTGCATTCATGGACGTTATCCCTTTCTTTTGGTATTGTTGGGAGATTCGAGAGACTCGCCATAGCCTCCCCTTGGGTAAATACTGAAAACCCTTCGGAAACGGCTTTTTCAGCACTTACACAAAGGGAAACTGTGGGGAAGGCACTCCGGCAAAAATGCCGGAGTGCCGATAAAAACTGTTTAATAAACGGTTATGTATTAGCCGTTCTTAGCAGCCATGGTCTCATCGTAGGTTGCCTGAGAGTAGAACAGCCACATATCGAAGCCCTTAGCATCCAACTCAGCCAGGTACTCAGACCAAGCCTTATCATCATTGATATCCTTGGTGCCCAGGCAGAAGTCGGTACGATATCTGCTTACGATGGTCTTGCAATCGTCAGCAGCGGCCTTGCCCTCTTCCTTATACTCAGCGGACCATACCAGCAGGGGGCAGATCAGCTCATCCTTAGGATTGTGCTCAGCGATCTGCTTGTTGTAGTTAGCCAGAGCCTGGTTGAACAGGTCATACTTATGCTGACGAACCTCGGTCTCCTCCTCGGGAACAGCCTGGTTGCCTTCGCCCTCAGCGTTCAGCAGGATGGTAGCCTCAACGTTTCTCCAGTTGTCGTTACCGATGGTGGACCAGGTATCCTTGTACAGACGAATCTGAGCAGAATGGGGCTTTTCAGCGGTGCTCATGATGGACTCAGTGCCCTCGGGAGCCCAAGTCCAGGTGCCGCCCTCTTCGGGAGTGCCCTGCTTACCGTAACGCTGGATAACAGCGGACTCCTCAGTGGTCATGGTCATCAGCAGATTCCATGCAGCGTCCACGTTCTGGCAGTCACGGGTAACGAAGGTGGTGAAGTTGTGGGTGTTCTCGTGGAAGATGCAGTTGCCCCACATGGGCAGAGCTTCATAGTTCAAGATGCCGGGGTCGTCCTGCACGAAGCACAGGGTCAAGTGGCCGCAAACCACGCCGGCCAGCTGAGCGCCGCCTTCAGCGGGAGTAACCAGCTGCTTCATTTCGTTAGCGGAGGAGGAGGTCAGAACCTGAGAAGCCAACAGACCTTCCTTGATCAGCTTACGAACATACTTCAGAGCCTCACGGTACTCATCGGCACGGTAGGGAGAGTACAGCTTACCGGACTCATCCACGTTGAAGTGAATGTTGCGGTCCCAGTAAATGAACATATTGATCAGCCAGCTCATGGTCTGACCAGACAGAGCGCCGGAAGTACCGGTCAGAGGAATCTCATCGGGCAAACCGTTGCCGTTGGGGTCCTTGGTCTTGAAAGCGACCAGAACATCGTACAGCTCATCGGGGTTGGTGGGCATGGGCAGACCCAGCTTGTCCAGCCATGCCTGGTTGATCCAAACCTGGTAGTCCATGATATCGATCATGGAGTCCTGCAGTTCGGGGAAAGCATAGATAGCACCGGAACCGTCAGCAGCCTGCATACGACGCCAGTTGTTCTCCTGAGAGTACTCGTCGGTCAGTCTGAAACGCTCCCACCAAATAGCGGAAGCCTCTTCGTCGTTGAAGTAGGGAGCCAGGTCTACGAACACACCGTCACGGCCATAACGCTCGTACAGGTCAGTGCCCAGATCGAAGCCCAACAGGATATCGGGCAGGGTACGGTTACCGGCGATCATGGTAGACAGCTGAGTCTTATAGTCCTGTGCGCCGGTGGCGAAGAACTGGAACTCCAGCTTGTAGCCGGTCTTCTCTTCCAGCCACTGGGTGTAGTAGTTGTTGTAGTAGTCACTAACCATGGAGCTCTTGGGAATACCAATGGTCAAAGTGACAGGGCCATCACTGCCCTTGTTGCTGGTCTTCTCAGCTTTACCGCCACAAGCGGCAAACAGAGACATCACGCTTACGACACACAGCAGCAATGCAATAATTCTCTTCATGTTTTTCCTCCTAAAAAATATAAATTACATTTTAACACCTGCAAAATGATCTCCTGCAGGTACACATGCGGTCGTTTGCTGAGGGCATACAACCGCATAATTGTACGCATTTATTTTACAACGAATTCACAAGAAAAACAACATAGCATTACGCACAAAATCAGTTTACCAATTTTTTGCAAGTTGCACAAAAAGCCGCTGGTTTTTATTTATTTTGACCAAAATTTCCTTGCATTTGGCTAACCACGGTCTAAGCTGTGATATTGCAGGGTTTTATGGGCATTTTATCACATTCGTGCAGACACGTGTGCGTCAACTATGGACACATTTGATTCTCTCCCCTTTTTGCCGAAAAATTTTCCATTTTGCCGATTATACCTTAATTATATATTGCAATTCTGAGGGGTTGGTGGTATGATTTTCCTATCCATAATATAGTGTGAAGATATATTCTTCGCATGGATAAAAAACAGAAAGGAAATGGAGAACATGCAAAACAAGATCAACCGCGTTTTGAGTCTGCTCCTGGTTGTGATCATGGTTCTGTCCATGATCCCCGCAGCTTTGGCAGCAGAAACCTCCGACTCTGTGGCCTACGCTGCAGAGAACACCACCACCGGCGCACAGTATGCCGACTTGAACGAAGCGATCGCAACGGCACAGGCCGGTCAGATCGTCCGTGTCCTGGCTGATGCCGAGAACGTTGTGTATAACAACGCAGGCGTCATTGTGGACCTGAACGGTTGCGACCTGACCAACGTGACCGTAGCCGAGGGCGTAACCCTGACTGCGATCGACTCTGCCACCGATGATTATGAGGGCAATTACGGCTCTGTGACCACCGATGGCAATGTAGCCGCTACCGTTAAGACCGCAGAGCCTAAGAGCTATGTGGCCATCAGCGAGAACGGCAGCTACTCTTTCCACCGTTACTATGCTTCCATCGCAGCTATCAGCCTGCAGCCCTCTAAGGTTTCCCTGGGCTACAGAGCCGAGTTCCGTGGCGACGAGGCTGTGAAGAACGCTGTGGTCAGCTACGGCTATGAGCTGTGGGCAAACGACAACGCACATAAGACTTACTCCCGTACCGACGCTCTGGAAAAAACCAGCATGACTCTGCGTCTGAGCAACATTCTGCGGGAAGGCAACGATGCGCTCAATGCCATGGGTTCTACCGCTACCATCGGCGGCAACGCTTTCATTACCCTGGATCTGGGCAATGAGCAGGTCACCCTGTACGGCACTCAGCAGGAAACCACCCTGCGCCAGGTCGTTGAGGCTGTCAATGCTACCGCAAGCCAGTATGGCGAGGCGCAGCTGGCCTCTGTCCGTGAGATGATCACCACCTACTCCGCTTGGATGATGGGTTGGGCTACTGAGAACATCTTCGGCTCCGGCAACGACACCGAGGGCGACGGTCTGAAGGTAGAGATCGTTGTGGATGTGAACGCTGAGAACAACATTCTGTCCGAGAACGCTACCATGACCTATGGTGACATTTCCGCCACCGTGCCCCAGGGCGCAGTGCTGGAAAACGGTGTAAAGCAGCTGGTTCTGACCATCACCGAGAAGGCTCAGTCTGACTCCGATGTGACCGAGGGCGAGGGCGAGACTCTGATTCCCCTGGATGTCCATATCTCCGGCATCAGCGCAGATAACACCGCTCCTATCGTGATCTGCCTGGGCGACATTCTGCCCAAGGGTCTGAACATCGGTAACTACGATCTGTTCCACGTGGAGAACGGCCAGACCGTTTCCATGACCCGTGTTTACACCGTTGCTGAGCTGGATGCTCACAACGAATTCTATTACGATCCTGCCACCGGCTCCGTCACCGTAGCCATGGCTTCCTTCTCCGAGATCACCCTGCGTTCTAATGACGAGAACGCATGGAACGGTGAGATCGATACCTCTTGGGCCGACAAGGCAGTTTTGGAGATCGCCAACGCTGACCAGTTGGCTGGTTTTGGTAAGCTGGTTGATGATGGCAACACCTTCGAAGGCAAGACCATCACCTTGATCCACGATATTGACCTGATGGGTTACGAGAAGGACGCAGAAGGCAACTATATGTACGAAGATGGCGAGAAGGTTCGCATTTCCTTCAACCCCATTGGCTATGGCTACTTGTTTAATTCCGCTACCACCGGCCGTGTTTTCATGGGTACTTTTGACGGCAACGGCAACACCATTTCCAACCTCTACCAGAACGGTTGGGATCTGAATTACACCTATGGCGCTATGGGCGGCGGTCTGTTCGCTTCTGTAGCAAATGCCACCATTAAGAACCTGACCATGGACAATGCTTACATTGTCATGGAGTGCGTTGACATGGGTACTGTGGTAGGCTACGCCCAGGGCAACTGCGTGTTCGAGAACATTATTGTCAAGAATTCCACCCTGGCCAACTACCAGCGTTACACCGGCGGCGCCATCGGCGAAGTCAGCAACGGCCACCACATTCTGAAGAACGTTGATGTGGAAGCTTCCACCACCGTTGGCACTCTGTGGGGCGATTTCGACGCTTCCGTAGGCGGCATCATCGGCGGCAAGTGGGCTCACTCCTACGACGAAGTTTACGGCAAGGACGGCAAGCAGAGAGTCACTGTGTACATGGAAAACTGCGACGTAGCTGCTAAGCTGGATGTTTACAACGACGTGACCTCTGCTTATCAGTGGTACTCCTATCGTCGTGCCGGTATGCTGATCGGTTACTCCGGTGAAAGCACGTCTGTCAACGGCAGAACCGAAGCTACCGCTCCCTACCTGACCACTGTAAACTGTACTGTTCAGTATGGTGACTGGGTCAATTATCGCTACTGCGAATTCAATAACACCACCAGTCTGAATGCCTGCTATCCTTGGGTCAGAGTGCAGGCCGGCGAATTTAACGGCGCTTACTCCAATCCCCGTTACGGTGTTCCCACCTTCGCAAACAACACCCTGAACACCGAAACCCATACTTTGGGTGACGGTTGCCATGTAGACGGCGACGGCCACGATGTTCTCATCGTATTCAACCAGCTGTACGGCGGCGGCCAGGGCTGCTACGGCGGCAATACCCATGTAGAACAAGAACTGGGTGTCACTGTCATTGGCCAGAACGGCAACGCTGTTGTTCCCACCACCAAGTTCCAGGCCACCGGCATTGATACCATTGTGACTGACACTACTGTCACTCTGGGCGATCTGTTCCAGGCTGTTGATGGTGTGGCAATCCAGGACGCTTATGTCTACGGCTTTGCTTCCCCTGATGATGCTAATGCATCTGTCCGTGGCACTACCGCTACTCCCTACGCAGGCTGCAACTGGCAGGATCTGACCATCCAGTTCACCGGCACCGGTCTGGCAAAGGTCACCATTAGCGACTACTATTACTGCCAGCCCACCACTATCTATGTGAATGTTGTCGCCAAGGCCGCACAGATCGGCGAGTGCGAATATGCTACTGTCCAGGATGCTCTGAACAATGCTAAAGATGGCGACACCATCGAGCTGCTGGCTGATGTCCTCGCTACGGAATATGTAGATATCTTCACCGCTAACAACGGTGAGGAAGAGCGTTCCATTACTCTGAATCTGAACGGCAACACCATTGTCCCCACTGCAGATTACACCTACAAGTACTATCCCCTGGTGTTCGTTGGCATCAACCAGACCCTGACCATCCAGAACGGCTCCATCATCGCTGACGAGCATGTGGCCATCGGTGCTTACGGCAAGGTTATTCTGGACAATGTCAATGTCAGCGTAAAGAACCCCTCCGAGGGTGAGCAGGCTGTCTGCATCTGGAACTGGGGTGAAGACGACGAATACTACCAGGATTGCCAGTACAAGATCACCGGCTCTGCCGAAATCACCGGCGGCAACATCACCGGCGGCATCCTGGCAGAAGGCGCTGTAAAGCTGAACGAAACCGCTGGCTTTGACAAGCTGTACCTGAACACCAAGACCGGCCACGGCAAGATCGATCTGCCCACCGGCTACGGCCTGGTTAAGGAGAACGGCTACTACACCAACCTGCATGAGCACGAATTTGAAAACGGTGCATGCACCACCTGTGGTTTTAGTACCTCCTATGTGGAGACCGACCTGGCGAACATCAAGTCCACCGATGTGGTCGTGATCACCATGACCAAGGACGGCACCACTTATGCGCTGACCAGCGCCAATGGCACATCTGGTACGCCTGATGCTATTGAAGTCACCGTGAAGGATGGCACCATTATCAGCGATATTCCTGAAGCCCTGGAGTGGAATATTATCAACGAAAACGACACTTTGACTATTTATACCAATGCAGATAACACCAAGTACCTGTACTGTATAAACGACACTACAGGCATTCGCGTTGGTCAATATGGCAATAGTGATCAAAATAACACATTCAACATCTCTAGCGAAGGTTATTTGTATAACATTGGTCAGAAGCGGTATATCGGTGTTTATAATGGTAAAGATTGGCGCAGTTATACTACTCTTCACGATAATATCAAGGGCGAAACTCTGGCATTCTATGTACTGAAGACCTCCTGCGATCACACTAACAAGGAAGATCGTAGTGAGATCGCAGCAACCTGTATCGAAGCCGGTCACGCTGCAGGTAGCTACTGTCTGGATTGCGACAGCTATATCAGCGGCGGTGAATTGATCGACGCAATGGGTCACTCTTGGGGTGATCCCACCACCAAGCCCGCTTCTTGTACCGAAAACGGCAAAAACATCTATCATTGTACCGTATGTAACAAGGTCAAGACAGAAACCATCAAGGCCGCCCATACCTGGGACAACGGCACAGTAACCGTTGAAGCAACCTGTACCGAGGCTGGTGAAAAGACCACCACCTGTACTGTTTGTGGTAAGACCGAAACTGAAATCATCGAAGCTATCGGCCATACTGAAATCACTGCTACTATTGATGCAACCTGTGCAAACGCTGGTTCTACCATCGTTTCCTGTTCTGTATGTAAAGCAGTAATCAGCAACACCGAAATCCCTGCAACCGGCAACCATGTATATAACAATGGCACTTGTACCGGTTGCGGTAAGACAGAGGAATCTCTGGCAGGTACTTATTACATTGCCGCAAAGCGCAGCTCCGGCAACTACTGGTACATGACCTGCGATCTCGGCACTGCAAGCACAAAGCGTTATCAAGCCGAAGATACCGGCTTGACCACCTTGCCTGCCGAAATTACAAATGCAGATGCTGACAAGGTATTTGTTATTGAGAAAGTTGACGGCGGCTACATTATTTATGCACAAGGTGTTGCTACCAATAACTATCTGGGTTGGAGTTCTGGCAACTCTGGTGCGCTGGTAGCCAAGACAAGTGCAAAGGTTGTTACGATCACACCTTCCGCAAATGGAGCATATCAAATTAAGTTTGACGACAGAAATCTTTCTCTAAACAATACAGCTAGTAACAACTATTTTGCATTCTATACTGGCACCCAGGTCAATGATCTGTATTTGATTCCTGTAAATGGCGAAATCAGTAGTTGTCAGCATATTAACACCACTACCACCTCTACCGCTACTTGTACCGAGGACGGTGTCGCAACCGTCACCTGTAACGATTGTGGCAAAACCATCAGCACTACCAATGTTGCTGCTCTTGGCCACACCACCGAAAACGGCACTTGCGGCAACTGTGGCCAGACAATCGGCGGCACAACTCCTGCAGAGCCCAAGGTTGTACTGGAGATCACCGTGGGCGACTTCAACACAACGAGCTATGTTGCAAACAACAACACAAAAACCGAAAATGGATATAGCTATACATCCTACCAGGTTATGAATCAGTCTAGTGTAATGCAGTGGCAAAAGAGCAAGGGTTATATTACCATTGACTCCAATGTATTTACCAAACTGGAACTGAAGGTTACTGCAGGTACATTCACCGTAACTGTAGGTGGTAAAACTGTAACTGGCACAACCACAAACGGTGTCACCACCTATGATTTGACCGGACTCACCGGACAGATCAAGATTTCCGTCGGTAGTGCAACCGGCAAGGTTGACTATTTAAAATTCTACAAATAATCGCATTTTCTCTTTCTTATAATCCAAAGGGCGCTGGTGAAAGCCAGCGCCCTGCTTTTTTCTATTATGTTTTGCGAAGCAAAACGCCATATAAGGCTGCGCCTGCAATATATTTTCTTCGAAAATGTGAATCAACCAGCAAGGTGTCATTCCGAGCCAGTGCGCACACTGGCGTGGGAATCTCCCATGCACAACAACCATCTCACCCCGGAGATCGCCACGGCCGCATTGCGTCCTCGCGATGACAAAGAAGTTGACAGCTGACAGTTGACGGTGGACAGTGAAGGTATTTGCTTCGCAAAACGCGATATAAGGCTGCGCCTTGCGATATAATCTGCGATTGCGATATAGGCTGCGCCTTGCGATATAATCTGCGATTGCGATATAGGCTGCGCCTGCGATATATTTTCTTCGAAAATGTGAATCAACCAGCAAGGTGTCATTCCGAGCCAGTGCGCACACTGGCGTGGGAATCTCCCATGCACAACAACCATCTCACCCCGGAGATCGCCACGGCCGCATTGCGTCCTCGCGATGACAGCACCGTTTATCCTCATCCGGCACGGCTTGCGCCGTGCCACCTTCTCCCCGGGAGAAGGTATAAACCTTCCCCTACATTCTCAATTCTCAATTAAAACAAAACCTGTGCTATCGGTTGACAGCACAGGTTTTGTTTATTTATTCTTCATGGATGCGCGGACGATGGCCAGAATTTCCTCGGGGGTGTCCACGGGGCTGGCGATGAGCTTTTTGGGGCAGACCGCCGCACACAGGCCGCACTCCGTACATTTGTCATAGTCAATGACCGCCAAATTCTTTTCCACCGTAATAGCAGCATGGGGGCAGATCTTGGTGCAAATGCCACAGCCGATACAACCCTGGGAACAGCCACGGACGGTGACCGCACCCTTGGCATGGGATGCGCAGGCGATGATCACGTGCTTATCGTATGCCACAGGGATAATCAGATTGCGGGGACAAGCGGTGGCGCAAGCCATACAGCCCACACATTTTTCGCTGTCCACCTTTGCCACACCGTCAACCACAGTGATAGCATCGTACTGGCAGGCTTTGACGCAGTTGCCATAGCCCAGACAGCCAAATTTACAAGCCAGCACGCCGTTGCCGCCCACCTTGGAGGCTGCCAGGCAATCCTTGAAACCTTCGTACTCAGCCTTTCGTCTGGCACCGGTGACCTTACCGCTCTCGTCCACACCCAGATAGCCGGAGCAGCGTACCAGCGCCACACGTCGGGTCTGCTCACCGATTTCTACACCCATGATCGCAGCCATAGCTTTGGCGCTTTCGTTACCGCCTGCGCCACACAGGCCGATCTCTGCCTCGCCTGCCAGCACAGCTTCTGCGTAGCCGGCGCAACCGGCATAGCCACAGCCGCCGCAGTTTGCACCGGGCAAAGCATCACTCAGCAGCTCCAACCGAGGATCGGTTTCCACATAGAACATTTTGGATGCCGCACCCAGCACCAATCCGAAGATCAGACCCAGGCCGCCCAAAATACCTACCGCAATTAAAATTTCCATACTTGCCCCTCCTTAAAAGATCTTCAGACCGGAGAAGCCCATAAATGCCAGGGCAATCAGACCGGCCGCGATCAGCGCAAGGGGGTAACCCCTGAAGCACTGGGGGCAATCCGCCTTATCCACACGTTCACGGACGGATGCAAACAGCACGATGGCCAGGGTAAAGCCCAGACCGCCGCATGCACCGTTGATGACGCTTTGCAGGAAATCGTATTCCTGCTGGGCATTGACCAATGCCACACCCAGCACAGCGCAGTTGGTAGTGATCAGGGGCAGGAAGATACCCAGCGCCTTATACAAAGCAGGTACCATCTTCTTAAGGAACATTTCCACCACCTGCACGATGGAGGCAATGACCAGAATAAAGGCCACGGTCTGCATATACTGCAGTTCCAGGCGGATCAGCAGAAGATTTACCGCATAACAGGCCGCAGATGCCAGCGCCATTACAAAGGTCACCGCCATGCCCATGCCCAATGCGGTATCGATTTTCTTGGAAACACCCATAAATGGGCAAATGCCATAGAATTTCACCAGGATAAAGTTCTCCGACAGCACAGCGGAGATGAGAATACCCAACAAAACTTGTCCGTATGTCATTTTCCGCCAGCCTCCTTTTTCTGATGATTCCGACGGCGGTTAAACCATTGGAAGAAGGCAATCACAAAGCCCAGGGTCAAGAATCCCCCCACAGGCTGCACCATCTGGGATGCAGGGTAACCCTCGGCAATGATGCGGTAACCTTCGCCACCGTTGAGCAGACCGCTGCCCAAAGTACCTGCTCCCAACAGCTCACGGATCACGCACATGATCACCAGCGCCACCGTATAGCCAATGCCCTGGCACAGGCCGTCCACCGCAGAGGCCACCACGGTGTTTTTGGAAGCAAAGGCCTCCGCACGACCCAGGATAATACAGTTTACCACGATCAAGGGGATGAACATGCCCAGGCTTTCTGACAGGGTGGGGATATAGGCCTGCAGCAGCAGATCCACCACCGTCACAAAACCGGCAATGATCACAATGTAGGCCGCAATTCGAATCTGAGAGGGAATCACCTTCCGCAGAGCCGAGATCAGCACATTGGAGCAGATCAGAATGGCGGTCACGGAAAGACCCATGCCCACACCGTTGAATAAACTGGTGGTGGTTGCCAGCACGGAGCACATACCCAACAGCTGCACCAGCACCGGATTCTTGGTCAGCAGGCCTTCTTTTAATTGTTTCTTAAAATCCACAAAAAGACCTCCTTACCCTAAACTTTTCACAAATTCCAAAGCCGCATTGATGCCGGAAACGATGGTTCGGGAAGATCCGGTAGCACCGGTAATGGAGTCCACCGCTCCCCCATCCTGTTTCACAGCCAGTTCGCCGCTCATGCCGATAAACTGGTCACGGAAGGCACGGCCTGCATCGGAATCCTCACCGGCAATAGCGCCGTAGCCGGGACTTTCAGAGCTGCTGACGATCACCAAGCCGGTGATCTGGCCGCTTCTGTCCACACCCACCATCATATTGATAGGCCCGGCAAAGCCCTGGGGGGCTACCAGCACCGCATAGCCGTATTCGCTTTCATAAGCACCGGTCACAATGCCCGTATCACCGGTCAGTTCCATCTTTTTGGCGTCGCCCTTCAGCACCTGAGAAACCGCATCATTGGATTTCTCCGCCCGAATGGCCGCAATGCGATCTTTTGTCAAGGCATTGACACCTGCCAGGGCTGCCGCCACCACAGAGGTAATCACCAACAAGGTAATGGTCAGCCGCAAAATAGACGCTTTCTGTTTCATGCCTTGCTCGCCTCCTTCTTCGGCGCACCGAATTTCTTCGGTCTGCCGATCCGATCCAGCAGAACCACACAGCAATTCATCACCAGGATCGCATAGCTGACACCTTCCGGGTAGCTGCCGAAATAGCGGATCACCATGGTCAGCACACCACAGCCAATGCCAAATACGATCTGTCCCAGTTTGGTGACCGGGCTGGTCACATAGTCCGTTGCCATAAAGATGGCGCCCAGCATCAAACCGCCGGAGCAAAGCTGGGCAGCACACCAGGTAAGCCGGTCATTGCCCTGGGGGAACAACAGCGCGATCACCGCCACCGTGCCCACAAAGCTCAGAGGGATTCTCAGGGTGATCACCCGGCGCACCATCAGGTACACCAGTCCCAACAGCAACAGCACCACAGAGGTCTCGCCAATACAGCCCCCTACCCTGCCCAGGAACATATCCAGCACAGAATGGGAGATCGCACCCTCTTTCATAGCCGCCAGAGGGGTTGCGCTGCTGACAGCATCCACCGTGGGAGCAAGGCTCACAGCCTTGTCAAAACCGGGGGCTGTCCATTGGGTCATAAAGGGCCAGCTGATCATAAACGCACGAGCCGCCAGCGCAGGATTCACAATATTTCTGCCAATGCCGCCAAAGAGCTGTTTGACCACCACAATGGCAAAGAATCCACCGATCACCACACCCCACAGAGGCACGGTCACAGGGCATACAAATGCCAAAAGCACACCGGTGACCATGGCGCTTAAGTCATAGACCCTGCAGGTGAATTTCATGATACGGCTGCACAGCCACTCAAAATACACACAGGATGCCACGCTGACCAAAGTCACCAGCAATGCCCGAAATCCAAAGAAATACACACTGCCGATCAGCGCAGGACACAAGGCGATCAGCACATCACGCATAATGGTCTGGGTAGTAAGTTTGGCATGTACATGGGGGGAGCTGGAAATGGTCAGCTCATAGAAATATTTCATTTGTGCCATATCTGCTCCTCCTTATTTTTTTGCTTTGTTCTGGGCATCCCGAATTTGCTGTTTGCCAGCACGGAAGCCCAATACCAGCGGCACACCTGCAGGACACACATAGGCGCAGCTGCCGCATTCAATACAATCCAGCATATCCAATGCCTTCATTTCCTCTGCATCGCCGGTGTACATGGATTTGTACATCAGCACCGGGGTCAGGTGCATGGGACACACATCGATACAACGACCACAGCGGATACACCGGGCGGTATCCACCACGTATTTATTGCTCTTGCCCAAAATGGTCACCGCATTACAGCCCTTGATCACCGGCACAGCCAGATCATACTGGGCAACACCCATCATAGGGCCACCGGACAGCACTTTATAAGGATTTTCCCGAGTGCCCACCGCTTCCAAAAGGTCATTAAAGCATGTGCCGATGGGAACTAACAGGTTCTTGGGCTGCATGACGATATCACCGGACACAGTGACGATCCGACGAACCAGGGGCATGCCCGCATAGACCGCATCGTGGATGGCCTTACAGGTGGCCGCATTGAACACGGCGCAGCCCACTGCCGCAGGCAGACCACCGGAAGGCACTTGTCTGCCGGTAATGGCCTGGATCAGCTGTTTCTCTGCGCCCTGGGGGTAGCGTGCAGGCAGAATATCCAACCGGACACCCTGGGGCAAATACTTCTGCAAAGCGGCAATGGCATCGGGCTTATTGTCCTCAATGCCAATATGGGCTGTTTCCAGACCCAGGATCTTCATGACGATCCCCAAACCGGACAGCACCTGCTCCGGATGCTCCTGGCACAGGCGGTCATCGGCGGTGATATAGGGCTCGCACTCAGACACATTCATAATAATGGTATCCACCTTGCCCAGACCGGAGCTGAGCTTCACATGGGTGGGGAAAGTTGCGCCGCCCATGCCCACCACACCGCACTGGCGAATGATGGCCATCAGTTCCTCGGGGGTTAAGGCATCCACCGCTTCCCGGGTACGGGGTTTAATATCCGGAGATTGTTCTCCTTGATGGTCATTTTCAATGACCACGCACATGACCATAGTACCGCTGGTGTGAGGACGGGGTTCTACCGCCTTCACCGTACCGGACACAGGACTATGTACCGGCACGCACAGACCTTGGTTATCGCCCAGCATTTGTCCTACCAGTACCCGATCGCCTTTTTTCACGCAAGGCTGGCAGGGCGCACCAATATGCTGCACCATGGGAACTACCAAAATATCCGGCTCCGGGAACACCTGCACCGGACTGTTTTCAGCATAATGCTTATTCTCTTTGGGATGAATGCCGCCAAAGATAGAAAAAGCCATAAACTTCACCTCTGATGTAATTTTTTAACAATTTTTAACAATTCAACCCTTGTAACAACCCACATTATACAGCAAAATGTTCAAAATGTCCACCACAATTTCCATTTGTCGTTGTAGTTATTTCGATGCGCCGTAGGGGATGGGTTCACCCCTCCCGCAACCGTCGATACCAACCGCAGTACAGTCTTTAACTGCCCGGGAGGGTTAAAACCCTCCCCTACAATGGATTTTTGTTTATTTTTAGCAGTGCGATAAATTGGAATTAGTGTTTGTCAAATTTGGTCAGATGTGTTATACTGTTCTAAATAGCAAACACAAAGGAGCATTACCATGGAACAAGCCCTTTACAACACCTATGTGGATATTCTGAAAACCCAGTTAGTACCTGCGATGGGTTGTACCGAGCCCATCGCTGTGGCATACGCCGCCGCTCTGGCCGCCCGAGCCCTGCGGAAAGCGGACGGTGGTCGGGAATTTATCCGCAATGTACATATCTGCGTCAGCAGTAATATCATCAAGAATGTAAAAAGCGTGATCGTGCCCAACACCGACGGACTCCACGGATTGGAAGCCGCCGCTGCTGCCGGCATCGTGGCCGGTGACCCGGACAGCAAGCTGTTGGTCATCTCCCAGGTTTCGGATGCCCAGAAGGAGCAGATCCGGGATTTCCTGCAGGACGCAGAATTCACCGTTGTGGAATCTGATTCCGGTGAGCTGTTTGACATCCTCATTACCTTGTCTTCTGCTTCCCACACCGCCCAGGCTCGCATTGCCGGCACTCACACCAATGTGGTGCGCATCGCCAGCAACGGCACTACGGAATTCGAAAAGACCATGGCGCCGGAAGCCAACGAAGAACACAGCCAGTTGGAGGCTCTGCAGATCGATAAGATCGTAGAATTTGCCCAAACTGTGGATATTGCAGATGTGCAAGAGACTTTGGATCGTCAGATCCAATGCAATATGGCCATTGCCCAGGAAGGTCTGACCAATTCCTATGGCGCAAGAATCGGCCAGGTGCTGCTGAAGGCCCGTGGCAACGACCCGGTCACCCGTGCTAAGGCCTATGCCGCCGCCGCATCCGATGCCCGCATGGGCGGTTGCGAAAAGCCCGTGGTCATCAACTCCGGCTCCGGCAACCAGGGCATCACCACCTCCATTCCCGTGGTGATCTACGCAGAACATCTGGGCTCTACCCAGGAGCAGCTATACCGGGCATTGGTAATTTCCAATTTGGTCACCCTCCACTTGAAATGCGGTATCGGCCCTCTGTCCGCCTATTGCGGCGCCATCAGCGCCGGCTGTGGCGCAGCTGCCGGTGTCACCTACCTCTATGGCGGTGGCTTTAAAGAGATCGCCCACACGGTGGTCAACGCTCTGGCCATTAACTCCGGTGTGATCTGCGACGGCGCAAAGGCAAGCTGTGCAGCAAAGATCGCCTCTGCAGTAGAAGCGGGTCTTTTGGGCATGGAAATGTACCGCCAGGGCAGTCAGTTCCACGGCGGTGACGGCATCGTCAGCAAGGGTGTGGAAAACACCATCCGCAACGTCAGCCAGTTAGCCAGCGAAGGCATGCGCAAAACCGACACCGAGATCATCAAGATCATGCTGGCACAAACCTAATAAAACAGCAATCCCTGGAACGAAAGTTCCAGGGATTTATTCATTGATTATTTTGCGGGGCTGGAGGTGCGCAGCTGGACATCATGGTAGCCACCCTCGATGATGGAGGTGGAGGAAACCAGCGTCAGCTTGGCATTCTTCTGCAGGTCGGGCAAGTTCAGCACACCACAGTTGCACATGGTGGACTTGACCTTGTAGAGGCTGTTTGCCACATTATCGTGGAGAGAGCCTGCGTAAGTAACATAGGAGTCAACGCCTTCCTCGAAGCTGAGCTTGGATGCGCCGCCCAGGTCATAACGCTGCCAGTTACGGGCACGGTTAGAGCCCTCGCCCCAGTACTCCTTCATGTATGCGCCATTGACCATGACCTTGGGAGTGGGAGACTCGTCGAAACGAGCAAAGTATCTGCCCAGCATCATGAAGTCTGCGCCCATGGCCAGAGCCAGGGTCATGTGGTAATCGTGAACGATACCGCCGTCGGAGCAGATGGGCACATAGATGCCGGTCTCCTTGAAGTATTCGTCACGGGCTGCGGCAACCTCGATCAGAGCAGTTGCCTGACCTCTGCCGATACCCTTGGTCTCACGGGTAATACAGATAGAGCCGCCACCGATACCGACCTTCACAAAGTCAGCACCAGCCTTTGCCAGGAACAGGAAACCATCTCTGTCAACTACGTTACCGGCACCGATCTTAACTGTATCGCCATAGTTCTCACGAACCCAGGCGATGGTCTTTTCCTGCCAACAGGTGTAACCCTCAGAGGAGTCGATACACAGAACGTCTGCGCCAGCCTCCAGCAGAGCGGGAATACGCTGGGCATAGTCACGGGTATTGATACCTGCGCCTACCAGGTAACGCTTTGCCTGGTCCAACAGTTCCAGGGGATGTGCCTTGTGGGAAGAATAGTCCTTACGGAAGACGAAGTACATCAGATGATCGTCCTCGTCCACGATGGGCAAGCTGTTGAGCTTGTTCTCCCAGATAATATCATTGGCTTCCTTCAGAGAAGTGCCCAAAGGAGCGGTGATCAGCTTTGCACGGGGGGTCATGAAGGTCTCAACAGCCTCGTTGCCCTCCATACGGCTCACACGGTAGTCACGGCTGGTGACAATGCCCAGCAGCTTGCCGTTTGCAGTACCGTCATCGGTAATGGCCACAGTAGAGAAGCCGTTCTCTTCCTTCAGAGCCAGCACATCCCGCAGCGTGTGGGCAGGTGTCAGGTTGGAGGCAGAAGCCACAAAACCGGCCTTATAGCCCTTGACCTTGGCTACCATAGCAGCCTGGGATTCAATGCTCTGAGAACCGAAGATGAAGCTCAAACCGCCCTCCTTTGCCAAGGCAATTGCCAAGGTATCATTGGAAACGGACTGCATAATGGCGGAAGTCATGGGGATGTTCAAGCTGATTGCAGGTTCTTCACCCTTACGGTACTTGACCAAGGGTGTACGCAGAGAAACGCGGTCGGGAATGCAATCCTCAGAAGAGTATCCGGGGATCAGCAAGTACTCACTAAAGGTGCGGCTGGGCTCAGAATAATAGAATGCCATAATGTTTCCTCCGTTTTATGTTTTATAGTATCCCATAATAGTTTTCATTATTATAGTCCAACCTGCGCTGACTTGCAACTGTTATTTGTGATAAATTTCATCATTTTTTTCATGCCGAAATTGTGAAGCAAGAAAAGGCACCGATCAGGGTCTGCAACACCTGTATTATGTGTGAAGAATTTTCATTTTGTCGCTTTGCCTTCCCCCTTGGGGAAGGTGGCCGAACGCAGGCGCAGCCAAGTGAGGTCGGATGAGGTTTCCGCAGTACGAATTCGCCTTAACGCTAACAAATACACGCCTTTGTACCGCAACCTCATCCGTCAAAAAATCGGTTGCGAAGAGCCGATTTTTTGCCACCTTCCCCAAAGGGGAAGGTATAGAAAAAGGCACTGGCCGAAGCCAGTGCCTTCATAGTTATGCTGTTGCTTCTACAGGAGCCCAATCCTTAATGTTATTGGTCTCGCCCAGCCATGCGGACATAATATCAGCATACTGTGCATACAGGCCGTAAACTGCACTCTTCTGATCATCGTTCAGATCGGTCAACTCATTGACTTCCTTAATGGTGCTCTTCATCGTGGTAGTTCTGGCGCTGGTGGTAGCTTCCACTTCCTGACCGTCAATATTAAGGATCAGGAATGCTTCACCATAAATGGTCATCTCGCCACCGTTGTTTGCCATGATACTATGCAGACGCAGGGTCATACCCTTGTCGAAGCCGGCAGAAGTACGAGTGCTGACGCAATTCTCATCGACCCACATATGGAAGCCACGTGAAACGACCGCACTCTGCACCACTTCGTCGCCATCGAACACAGCCTTATAACCCAAAGCATCCTTCTTGGCATCCAGGCTAACCGCAGCAATACGTGCCATGTAACGGTGAGCGGAGTAGCTGCCGTCCTCGTTCTGCAGAGTCACGAAGTGCAGAGTATCGGAACCAATGACAGTATGGGTAATATACTCCATAATGCCGTTAATCTCGCCGCTAAACTTACCACACTTGCTTGCATCGTATAATTTGTTGGCCCCATCTGCCAGATACAGGGTTACGCCCTCGGCCACAGTTGCATTGGCAACGGTCTTGCCGTTCAGGTTCAGCACAGCATCAATGGACAGAACACCTGCATTTTCCAGATCGGCATTTACAGTATAGTAGGAAACACCAGACTTAGCCTCTGCGCTGATAGCGGTCAGGTCTGCACCGCCACAGGTCACATCGTGGTTTGCGTTGAAGCCCTGGATTGCAGCATTGTCTGCATACAGATCGCCTTCACGCTCGGTCAGAACATAACCGGTGCTGTTCATGTAGATAAAGCCA
Organism: Oscillospiraceae bacterium; assembly: GCA_017549125.1. Taxonomy (GTDB): domain Bacteria; phylum Bacillota; class Clostridia; order Oscillospirales; family Oscillospiraceae; genus Faecousia. The sequence continues at coordinate 24,109 of JAFYVL010000033.1, forward strand.
CGGTTGGTATCATTGACACCGGCAGCCAGCTTGCCTGCACCGGTGAGCTTGATCTCTTCCTTGTCTGTATTCAGACCAATGGAAGCATAACGGGTCATAGCGATACCGGAAACGGTGGGCAGACCCTCTTCCTCACGGTTTGCAACCTCGGTCAGAGCAGAAATATCCACCATTGCGTCTGCATTCTCGGTCACATCCAGGATGATGCCGTTGGTCAGAGCAGCGGTACCATTGTAACGCTCATTGCCGTTGAATTCCTTGTCCAGCTTCACAGCACCAACCAGGCTCAAGCTGCCATGGTTGTGAATGGTGGTGCCCTGGGTGCCCCAGTTTACGAAGGTGGAATCCTTCACAGTAACTACACCGTTCTTGGCAACATGCAGAACACGGCCGTTTGCACCGCCGCAGGTCTTTGCAGTTACGTTCTCGATGGTAGCATTGGCATTGCCGATATACAGCGCACCGCCATTAACTGCATTACCGCCGATCAGAGTAGTACCATTGAAGCTTGCCTCGTTGGGAGTACGCTCAGTACTTACCACAACGTCGCCTTCCTTCACTTCATCGACCTTATCATTACCCCAGGCAATGCAGATGTTACCGCCGTTGCCGTCCATGCGCTTGCCACCCTCGCTGATCAGCTTGGTGTCACCCACGTTACGGCCATACTGTGCGACCATGGCCTTGTATGCATCGTCGCCGGTAGTGGTCTCGTACAGTCTGCCACCCTGGGCTACAGAGTAAGTACCGCCAACGAAGTTGATCTTGTAGTTGCCTTCCATGTAGACATTGCCGCCGTTTTTATTGGCCTGACCGTTATCACAGGTCACATTCTCCAGCTTCACAACACCAACCTTGGCGATGTACAGGTTACCGCCGTTGGTTTCCGCAGTACCATTGGCAACGGTAGTGCCGCTGATGGTCAGTCTGCGGGTAGCGGTCATGCTGGAGTGGGTGGAGTAAATGTTACCGCCATTGTTAGCTGCACCGCCGGTGATAGAACCGCCAGTGAACTTAACAGTAGGAACATTATATGTGTAGATGTTACCACCGGCACCGATAGCAACACCGTTCTCGATGATCACATCGGTAGCCAGCAGCTGTGCACCGGTGTTTCTCATAGAGATATTGCCGCCATTGTTAGCTGTACCGCCGGAAAGGGTAGTACCCTCCAGGGTCAGATCGATAGCATCCGCAAAAATATTACCGCCGTTAACATTAGCCTTACCACCGGAAATGGTGATCGCACCAATGGACAGGTCGGAATGCACATACAGGTTGCCGCCGTTGTTATGAGCAACACCGTCGGTGACCTGGATTGCAAAGCCTTCTGTGGTTACATCAGCAGCAATATAGATATTACCGCCGTCGTTGGCTTCACCCAGAGTAACCGTACCGCTCTTGAGATTCAGATTGCTGCCGGAATCCACATAGATGTTACCGCCGTTACCCCAAGTGATGGTCTCGGTGGGGTTACCCTCGGCATCGACACCGATTTCCACCAGCTTAGCCAGACCGCCGGTCACAGTAGTGCCGTCCAAGGTAAAGGTATTAGCCTTATCTGCGCTGCTCTCTACATAGATATTACCACCCTTGGAGGTAGCAACACCATTGGAGATCGTACCACCCTTCAGGCCGGTAGTGGGGTTAGTCTGATAGGATGCGATATTGCCGCCCATAGCAGCCTTACCGCCGGTGACCAGAGCGTTGTCGCTCATAGCAAATACGCAACCGTTGGTGGTGTTCTGCAGGTAGATGTTACCGCCCTTTTCGGTAGCAACGCCATTCTGCACAGTACCACCGGAGATGGTCAGATCCACCCTGCGGTTTGCACTCTGATCATCCTTAATATAACTGCCGTTGGCAGCAATGTTACCGCCGTTTACAGCAGAGCCGTCCTTAATGATACCGCCGTAAATGTTCAGCGCACCACCAAGTACATAGATGTTACCACCGTCAGCAGTAGCCTTACCACCTTCGATAGTACCACCGAACAGATTAAATGTACCCACATGGGTGGCAGAGCCCTGGTAAGACTTAACCAGCACATTACCACCATAGCCTACATTGGGGCTGCCGGTAGTAATGGTACCGGAATCACCGTTCTTAATGGTGCCGCCGTACATATTGAATGTACCGCCGTCAACCACAACAGGACGAGCGTTATAACCAGCAGAAATCAGACCGCTGAGAATACCGCTGTACAGGTTCACAACGCCCTTGTTGTAGCCTGCCCAAACACTATAGCCGGTGCCATCAGCCTTGCTGGAACGGATGGCGCCGCCGCCCTGGCAGTCGCAGATGGTCAGGGTGTTGCCGTTCTGTACCTTAAAGGGAGTATTGGAACGGAAAGTAAAGCCATTCAGACAAATGGTGATGTTCAGCTTCTTGGTTCCGGAGCCAGTCAGATTTCTGGTTTCGCCCGTGTTCGCGGTCAGATAGTAGTGACCGCCATCGACCAGGGTCATGCCCTTCACATAGGGTTCCCAGACGATGGTCTCATCGCAGACATGGTCTGCAGGTTTTGCCTCAGAGCGCACGCAAACGCAGTGGCTATGGGCTGCGGGTTCTGCGGGAGTGGTTTCTTCCTCAGTTGCCATAGCGGGGGTAGCCACGATCATCAGACCCAGCACCAGCACCACAGCCAGAAGAAGACTCAGTAGATTCTTTTTCATACTCGTAATTTCCCTCCATAATTTTTATGTACAGACAGGTCCACAGAGCCGTACCATCCATAGACCTACACTATTACCCATATATTGTAACACAAAGTCCTTACCTTTTCAATGATTCTTACTTGTACAAATGTCAGTTATTTGCCAATTTAATATACCAAAAGTAAACTTTTTGTGTATTCTTAAGCTAAATTCCAATTTATCGCACAATCCGGTAGGGCGGGGGCTTGCTCCCGCCTAAAAGGTCAAGACCAGCACCGATGCCGTATTGGGGTGCGGCATGGCGGGAGCAAGCCCCCGCCCTACAGTACCCTAACGGAACGATAAATAGGAATTTGACTTTTGGATGTTTCGTGCGTATACTATAGAAAATATACAAAGGTGGTATTTTCATGAAACGAGTGATGGCATTACTGCTATGTCTGGTGCTACTGAGCTGTCTGTGGGGCTGCGAAGAAAAAGACACCAAAGCAGAAGAAAAACCTTGCACCAAATACAGTTTAAGCAGCATTATTATGGATAACATGACCATGACCGGTGCAGAAGCCAGAGAATACTCCGGCATTAACGATCTGTATATCAAGTTCTACGAGGACGGCACAGCCAAAATGCGGCTGGAAAAAGAGCCATTGCATCTTTGCTATGACGACCAATATCTCTGGCAGGCTGATAACCCCGAAGAAAAGGTCAGCTACTCCATCAGCGGTACTGCTGTTTCCGTATACGATGGTGCATTCACCTACAATTTCACATTGGTACAATAAACGAAATAAGAGCTGTCCTCACAAGACAGCTCTTATTTCGTTTCAATACGAGATTTGATGGATTCCCGGGCTCTGAGCAGAGATTCATAGGTCTCTTTACTGACTTTTCCCAGATAATTGCCCTCATAGGCCGTAATGGTTTCTTCCAGGCGCATGAGTTGCAGCTTATTGCCGCTGTTATCCCGGTAAATGGGGGTATAACTGAAATCTGTGATTTTGGTTTTGCCGGTGGCGGCGCTTTTGGTGATCTCCAGATCCAGCACCACGGAATACTCCGATCCGGAACGGCTGGGTTCGGAATAGAAATCACCCAGAGAGTATGCCACAAACTTCCCGTCCTCCAGGCTCATAGCCTGCAAATAATGGGAATGCGTACCGATGATGGCATCCACACCACGCTCCTGCAGCTGCTCACAGATCTGCTTCTGGCTGGTGCTGATGGTATTATTGAACTCACTACCCCAATGCACCATGGCCACCACCAGATCCGGCTTCGCCTTATCCACATTATCCAGGATGCGGTCGATCTTTTCCGTATCTACCTGCTGGTAACCGCTGTTATAGTCGGTGTAGAGCAAGTTCACGCAGCTTTCCATGCCATCGGGCAAGGTCATACCGTCCATACCCTTGGTAAAGGCCACGAAGGCGATCCGCACGCCCTTTACATCGCAAATGGTGTAGCCGCCGCTTTTCCGGAAGGCGTCCCCATCCGGGTAGACGCCCAAAGGCTCCATGCCCGCAGCACGGACACCCTCTATGGTGGAACGCAGACCGGACATACCGTTATAGATGGAATAGGAATTGGCCAGCTGGATCAGATCCACACCAACCGCATCCAGAGCCTGCATCAAGGAATTGGGCGCAGAGGCATATTTTGTGCCATAGGGCGCGCCAACCAGGTTGCCTTCAAAATTCAGAACGGAAACATCCGCTTTTCCCAGCAAATAGCCCACATCCATAAAGGTTTGGGTATAATTGTAATCTCCCGTTCCGGAGTCTACCACCCCATCGGTGACCGACAAATCACCGGCCGCTGCCAGGTGGATCACCGTATCATCGGGATGGGCGCCGGTAGATGCCTTCGGCGCATCTCCACCCAAAACCAAGAAGAGAATGCCAACCACCAAGGTCACTGCGATCACACCGACCGCCAGCAAAAGCCGACGATTTCGCAGGATTTTTTGACGAAGTTTACGTCGAAATCTTCGTTTTTCTGCATTTTCCGGCTCGAATGCCATGACATCCCCTCCTTTCCGGAACACGAACATCCCAATTATAACACAACCGAAGGAATTTTACAATTCCTTCGGTTGTTTTTTATTACAGGAAAATATACTTCAAAATGAACAGCAGAGCCAGCACATACATCAAAGGCTTGACCTGCTTTGCCTTGCCGGTGAACAGGTTCAGCAGCACATAGGAAATGATACCCAGGCTGATGCCCTCAGAAATACTATAGAACATGGGCATAGCAATGATGGCAATGTAGGCAGGAATGGCCTCGGTCATATTGTCGCCGTCAAAGCTGATTTCTGTCACAGAGCTTACCATCAAGAAACCAACCATGATCAGAGCAGGTGCAGTAGCAAAGGAAGGAATGGTGGTGAACAGAGGTGCAAACAAGGTGGACAGCAGGAACAGCAGGCCGGCAACCATAGCGGTCAGACCGGTGCGGCCACCGGCAGAGACACCGGAAGCAGATTCCACAAAGGTAGTCACGGTGGATGTACCCAGAACAGCACCGGCAGAAGTACCGATGGCATCAGCCATCAGCGCAGGCTTGATGCCGGGCAACTTGCCGTCCTGATCCAGCATTTTGGCCTTGGTTGCCACGCCGATCAGAGTACCCAGGGTATCAAACAGATCCACGAACAGGAATGCAAAGATCACCACGATGAAATCCAGGATCTTGATGCTGCCGAAATCCACCTTCAAGCACTGGCCGAAGGTCTCGCCCAGCTTGGAGAAGTCCATGGAGATGTACTGGCTGGGGATCAAGGAATAGAAACCGGCTTCTGCATTGGGAACGTAAATACCGGCCAGCTGGCAAACAATACCCAGCACCCAAGTACCCACGATACCGAACAAAATAGAACCCTTTACATTACGGATATGTAACACAGCGGTCAGCAGAACGCCAACCAATGCCAGCAGAGCGGTAATGCCCTGGGTGGAGAAATTCTCGGTGAATTTGTTAATGGTCACCAGAGTAGAACCATCGTCCACCACCAGCTTTGCATTCTGCAGACCGATGAAGGCGATGAACAGGCCAATACCCACGGATACGCCACGCTTTAAGGTCAAGGGAATGGCATTGAAAATGGCTTCACGGACATTGGTCAGAGACAGCACGATAAAAATCAAGCCCTCTACAAACACCGCCAGCAGAGCCACCTGCCAGCTATAGCCCATGTTACCTACCACCGTAAATGCCAGGTAAGCATTCAGACCCATACCTGCAGACAGCACGAAGGGCATATTTGCCATCAGCGCCATACAGGCTGTGCCAATGAAAGAAGCAATGGCAGTTGCCAGCAACACGGCGGTGGCATCCATACCGGCTTTGCTCAAAATGTCCGGGTTAACCGCCAGGATGTAAGCCATGGTCATGAAGGTGGTGATACCGGCCACCACTTCGGTTTTTACATTGGTATTCTTTTGTTTTAGCTTAAAAATCTTTTCCAGCATACAAAATTCTCTCTTTCTTTTACTTTAACTAAAAAAGGAGTCACCGGAGGCAGGACAATACAAAACATAGCTGTCCAGCGTATCGCTTCCGGATACCCATTGGGTCACATCACTAGACACCAGATAGATAGGTGTACTGGGGGTGTACAGAATAAAGGTCTTGCCATCGTCCAGGCAATAGGCATCATCGGCCTTATAGCTTACACCATTGCTGGTCCAGGTTTTGCCGATGGATTTTTCACGGCTCAAGCTGGTCTTTTCCAAATAGATGATGTTATTTTCAATGTCAGTCACTTTAAATCTACCGGTGAAGGTACAAGTCTCAATGGTTCCGCTGGACTTGTTTCTGTGATTGCTGCCTGAGAAAGAACCATTACCCTTCAGGTTGATGGATGCCGACCAGTTTCCGTTCACACCACCGGCATACAAGGCAATCTCCGGCAGGATCTGATTGTAAACGCTGGTCCAACCACCGGTTGCCAAACGTCCCCACAGAACACCTTCGCTATCCTTGTACTCTTCCACAATGGTATCATAGCACGCAGCACCGTAGTGCTTCATGAACTGACCGTTAGGGCTATAATACACATCCTTGTAGGGGTTGGCAATGGGAATGGAATAATTCACAGATTTACCATATATGTTTGTGTCCTGTGAATCCATAGGTTCTGTCACCAGCGGAATGCTTGCATCGGGCATGGTGACGATAGGAACGGTTGCCATCGGCTGTGTTGCCGCAGGTGCGGTGGTCTCCGGTGCAGCCCCTTCTGTTGGAGCGGTGGTCTCCACCTTCGTATCCACTTTTTCCGCAGATTGGGTCTTATCCCAACCAAAGTGGACATCTGCTTCTTCCTGGGTCATAGTGGATTTTCTGCCACATGCCGACAATGCCACACACAACAGCAAGACCCATGCAATATACATCCGTTTCATGGTATCTCTCCTGATGATGAAATAGGATGAAATTATTATAGCATAGATATTTCATTTGTCCATGAAATTATTTTATCAGCGGACAAAGTTCCACCACAGAAACATTGACAGAGCCAGCGCAGGCATTTATAATGAAGAAAAAAATCCATGTGAGGTGTATCTTATGTGTAAAACCATTCTGTTCCAGGGCGACAGCATCACCGACTGCTATAGAAGCCGCCAGGATCTGTCTTGCATGGGCAACGGCTATGCCCATTTTGTAAAAGCCACCCTGGGGGCACAATATCCCGGAGAATATCAATTTATCAACCGGGGCGAAAGCGGAAACCGGATCGTTGATCTGTATGCCCGTATAAAATCCGACTTTATTAACCTGCAGCCGGACTATGCCAGCATTTACATTGGTGTTAATGACGCATGGCACGAGATCAGCAGTCAAAACGGTGTGGATACCCCCAAATTCGAAAAGATCTACCACATGCTCATTGACGAAATTCAAGCCGCTTGCCCCCACACCAAAATCATGATCCTTGCGCCCTTTGTACTCCATGGTCCTGCCACGGAAAACACCCCGGAAATTCCCAATCGCTGGGAACGATTCCAGGCTGACGTAGCAGAAAAGGCAGAGGTTGCCAAGCGCATTGCCGAAACCTATGGTTTCCCCTTGATCCAGCTGCAGCCTGTCTTTGACGAAGCCTGCAAGAAAGCACCGCCCACCTACTGGGCATACGATGGCGTACATCCCACCCCCTGCGGCCACGAACTGATCAAAAACCTCTGGCTGGAAACCTTCCAAAAGCTGTAAACCACAGCAAGCATTTTTGTGATCCGTTATCTTAAGGAACGCTGAGGACAGCGTTCCCTACAACACGCTGAGGTCAGCGTTCCCTACAACAAAAAACCCAAGCCGTTTGGCTTGGGTTTTTTCATGCAATGTTCAATTACAGAGCGGCCTTTGCCTTCTCAACCAGAGCGGCGAAAGCTGCGCTGTCCTGGATAGCCATCTCGGACAGGCTCTTGCGGTTCATCTCGATACCAGCCTTCTTCACACCGTTCATGAACTTGGAGTAGTTCATGCCGTAGGGTGCAACAGCAGCGGAAATACGAGTGATCCACAGTCTGCGGTAATCACGCTTCTTCAGCTTGCGGCCTACATAAGCGTAGTTGCCGGACTTCATGACCTGCTGCTTGGCCATCTTAAAGTGCTTAGACTTAGAACCCCAGTAGCCCTTAGCCAGCTTCAGGGTAGCATTTCTTCTCTTGCGCGTCATCATCGCGCCTTTTACTCTTGCCATTTCTCAATATCCTCCTATGCTTATTTGTAAGGGATCATCTTCTTGACGGCATCGATGTTAGTACCGTCAGCGTAAGCGGTGGTGCGCAGGCGGCGGCAACGCTTAGTGTCCTTCTTGGTGAGGATATGGCTCTTGTAAGCGCGGGCTCTCTTGACCTTGCCGGACTTAGTCAGGTTGAATCTCTTCTTTGCACCGCTATGGGTTTTCAGCTTGGGCATAAGTGGTTCTCCTTCCGTATCTTTGGTAGTAAGGCTGATTCCTCAGCCGTGAAACAACTTACTTGCTAGTCTTGGGGGTCAGGAACATGGCCATAAAACGGCCTTCCAGCTTGGGGTTCTTCTCCATGGTGGAAACCTCGGCACATGCCTCGGCGAACTCCATCAGCAGCTTCTCACCTAAGTTGGTATGGGCCATTTCACGACCGCGGAAGCGGACGCTGACCTTTACGCGATTGCCTTCCTTCAGGAACTTTTGGGCATTCTTGGCTTTGGTGTTGAAGTCGTTTGTGTCGATGCTGGGGCTCATGCGGATCTCCTTGATCTCCACCACCTTCTGGTTCTTACGGGCTTCCTTCTCACGCTTCTTCTGATCGAAGCAGAACTTGGAATAGTCCATGATCTTACAGACGGGGGGAACTGCATTGGGAGAGATCTTCACCAGGTCCAGGCCTTGCTCGTCTGCCAAATCGTTGGCTTCTGCAGCAGACATAATGCCCAGCTGGGCACCGTCAGAACCGATGACACGAAGTTCCTTATCGCGGATCTCGTCGTTGAGCTGATGATCTAACTTGCTGATGGTAAGCACCTCCAATAAATAAAAAACTGCGAATGACCGAATCATCCGCATACTCACACTCTGCCCCTATGTAGGCAGCCGGAATATTAACCTTTTTGCCTGTGGCGTAAGGTGAGGCGGATGTACAGCCTGCTTTATTGCTCGGGTATTGTAGCACATATTTTATAGCTTGTCAAGCACTAATTTTAATTCATTTTGCGTTTTACATTTTGCATTTTGCATTATTTATAATGTATGAACATCCCCTATGGGGGGATAAAAAATTCTTGGTCGAATTGTGCGAAATGTGAATTGACTTTTTACTCGTTTACGAGTACAATAACGCTGATACACTATGTACCCGTACGGGTGCGTATGGGTACGCAAAATTTATTTAGGAGGAAAACACTTTGAAGGATTGGGCATTTACAACTACCGTCGAGGAGATGGAAGCTGCCACCAACAGCCTGCTGGAAAATGCAAGCAAGGTCGGCGCTGACACTTGGCAGCAGCGTGCTAAGAATCAGACTCCTCACTGCGGATTCGGCGAAGCAGGTACCTGCTGCCGCATCTGTTCCATGGGTCCGTGCCGTGTCACCCCCAAGGCACCCCGTGGTATCTGTGGCTGCGATGTACATGGCATCGTTGCTCGTAACTATCTGATCTTCACCGCCGGTGGCTCTGCTACTCACTCTGACCACGGTCGTGAGATCATGCACACCCTGCACGAGACTCGTGAGGGCGGCAACTATCAGGTTAAGGACCCCGAAAAGCTGATTCGTATCGCTAAGGAATGGGGCGTTGAGACTGAGGGTAAGGACATTTACGCTCTGGCTCATGAGATGGCCGAGATCGGCCTGCTGGAGTATGGTAAGCCCTTCGGCTATCAGCGTTTCGTTGACCGTGCTCCCGAGCACACCCAGAAGCTGTGGGAGGATGCTGAGATCACTCCCCGCGCTATCGACCGCGAGGTTTCTCAGTCTCTGCACATGTCTCACATGGGTTGTTCTTCCCTGTCTGAGGCTCTGATCCGTCAGGCTCTGCGTGCAGGTCTGTCCGACGGTTGGGGCGGCTCCATGATGGGTACTGAGTTCTCCGACGTTATGTTCGGCACTCCCAAGCCCATTGACACCACCGCTAACATCGGCGTTATGGAGAAGGAAAACGTGAACATCGTTGTTCACGGTCACGATCCCTCCCTGTCTGAAATGATCGTACATTTTGCGAACGATCCCGAAATGATCGCTTACGCCAAGTCCATGGGTGCTAAGGGCATCACCGTTTCCGGTGTCTGCTGTACTTCTAACGAAGTCACCATGCGTCACGGTATCCCCATGGCTGGTAACTTCCTGAACCAGGAGAACGTTGTTCTGACCGGTGCTTGTGAAGCTATCGTTGTTGACGTGCAGTGTATCTTCCCCGCACTGGGCCCCCTGTCCAAGTGCTTCCACACCAAGTTCATCACCACC
>JAFYVL010000034.1 GCA_017549125.1 Oscillospiraceae bacterium
AAGTCCACAGGTGGTCTGTCCAACAACTCCAACGGCGCACCCAAGGAAGTTCGTCCCATCATGGACGCAACTCTGGTTGCAATGTGCATGATGCAGGGTCTGACCTCCGCTATCGTTAACCCCAACGACCTGCGTCTGATGGAGACCATCAAGTCCTGCGACATCTTCAAGAACCACGTTCTGTACTCCGATTCCTACCTGGATCTGTAAGCGGCAAGCTGAGTATAGCGTGATTTAGAAATATCCCGTATAACAAGCCGGGAGGGAGATACCTCCCTCCCGGCTTATGCTATTTTCTGATTGTCAAATGTTGTAAAAATACCCGAACCAAATTACGGGAGAATTCGCATGAACGATACCTATAACAAGAAGTTGATTCCCAATGCAAAGACACTCCGTAAGAATATGACAAAGGAAGAACGGCATCTGTGGTATGACTTTTTGAAAGAACTACCGATTATGGTTCACAGGCAAAAGGTGATTGGACCGTATATTGTTGATTTTTATATTGCATCTATTAAGTTGGTCATTGAATTAGATGGTTCTCAACATTATGAAAATGAAGGACAGTATACTGATTACAAAAGAGATGCCTATTTGAATTCCTTGGGCATTACTGTGCAGCGTTACGCAAATTCTGATGTAAATCGGTGCTTTGACGCAGTATGTCAAGATATCTGGAACAAAGTATTTGCTTCCGGAGAAAAGCCTTCTCCTAGAGGAGAAGGTGCCCCGTAGGGGCGGATGTGGTGTAAAGGCAGTACGAATTCGCTTAAGGATAAATAAATATGTAGTCATTACCGTACACCACATCAGTCAAAAATCGGTTGTGAATAGCCGATTTTTGCCAGCTTCTCCTCTAGGAGAAGCCTCAAATTCGTATATTCAGCCATTCGGCTTTATATAAATATTCCTAAAAATCCTAAGGAGGAATTAACCATGAGTGTATTAACTGATCTGATTTACGGCGGTTCCAATGCTGTTGCCGGTCTGGTAGAAGGCGCAGTCAATGACGCCATCGCCAAGTACGGCGCTGACAAGGAAATTGCTTTCCCTGACACCGCCTACTGTTTCCCCACCATTTATGCCGCTACCGGTGTAAAGGTCAAGACCCTGGGCGATCTGCCTGCTTGTGTGGGTGTGCTGAAGAGCCTGATCACCAATCAGGAGGATCTGGGTCAGGCACTGAACGCAGGCCTTGCCACCGCTGTGGGTGCTGAAATTATCGAAGGTCTGAAATATGTGGAAGGCGGCGACCCCTATGCCAATGAATCCGGCATCGGCTTCGTTCCCGATCCCATCATTCGTAGCCTGGGTGTTCCTCTGGTTACCGGTGACATCCCCGGTGTAGCTGTTGTGCTGGGTAAGGCCGACAATGCTGCCGATGTGGTGTCCGTTGTGAAGGACTATCAGTCCAAGGGCATCATGACCTTCATGGTTGGTGATGTGATCGAGCAGTGCGCCGAGGGCGGTGTGAAGATGGGTCTGGAATTCCGTGTGATCCCTCTGGGTCATGATGTGACCTCCGTGATCCACGTTGTCACCGTCGCTGTCCGTGCAGCACTGATCTTCGGTAATGTGCAGCCCGGTGACCTGGGTGGCCTGCTGACCTATACCAAGGAGCGTGTTCCCGCATTCGTCAATACCTTCGGTGCTATTGATGCCGTTGTGGTTTCTGCCGGCGCAGGCGCAATCGCTCTGGGCTTCCCTGTAGTGGTGGACATTGACCTGGGCGAGAACCAGGTTCCCGGTGCATTGGAGTCCGTGTGCGACCATGCCCAGACCGTCAAGAAGTCTCTGGAACTGCGCAACATCAAGATCAAGGTGAAGGAACTGCCCATTCCTGTGGCATTTGCCGCTGCTTTTGAGGGCGAAATTATCCGTAAGGCTGATATGCATAATGAGTTCTGGTCTTCCAAGAACCCCACCGCTGAGCTGGTGGTTATGCGTGAACTGAATGAGATCGAAGACCACAAGATCACCATTATCGGACCTGACCTGGCTGATGCCAAGGATCTGGCTCTGGCTACTTATGTGGAGGTTGCCGGCAAGAAGATGCAGGTGGACTTCGAGTCTGTTATCGAACGTAAATTCCATGCTTGGTTCAACTACATGGAAGGTGTTATGCACACCGGTCAGCGTAACCAGGTTCGTGTCCGTGTAAGCAATGCCGCCTTTGAAGCCGGTCTGAGTGTAAAGCACTTTGCTGAGGTGCTGTACGTGATGATCATGGACGAGTTTGACGCAGTTGTTGACAAGTGCCAGATCACCATAATCACAGATAGCGCGGAAGCTGAAAAGTTCCGTGACGAGATCGCAATGCCTCGTTATGCCCAGCGTGATGACCGTCTGGCCTCCATGACCGACGAATCCGTTGACCGCTACTATACCTGTATTCTGTGCCAGTCCTTCGCACCTGCCCATTGCTGCGTGGTTACCCCCGAGCGCTTGGGTCTGTGTGGTGCTGTGTCCTGGCTGGATGCCAAGGCTACCAATGAGCTTGACCCCAACGGTCCTTGCCAGCCCATCGAGAAGAAGGGTCTGATCGACGAGCGTACCGGCCGTTATGAGGAAGTCAACCGCATGATCGCAGAAGCCACCCATGGCGCTGTGGAAAATGTGACCCTGTACTCCATTCTGGAAGATCCCATGACCTCCTGCGGCTGCTTCGAGTGCATTTGCGGCATCGAGCCTGTGTCCAACGGTGTGATCGTGGTCAACCGTGAGTTCAAGGGCATGACACCTGCCGGTATGACCTTCGGCGAACTGGCATCCTGCACCGGCGGCGGTGTCCAGACCCCCGGTTACATGGGTCACGGCCGTCACTTCATCGCTTCCAAGAAGTTCGTATCCGCAGAAGGCGGCATTGGTCGTATCGTATGGATGCCCAAGGAACTGAAGGACGATGTGGCAGAGCGTTTGAATGCAACCGCTAAGGAGCTGCTGGGCATTGAGAACTTTGTTGACATGATCGCAGACGAGACCATTACTTCCGATTGCGAAGAGCTGTACGCATGGCTCACCGAGAAGAACCATCCTGTTCTGACCATGGAGCCTCTGATGTAAGTGGACTATAAAAGCAGAAAAAAGCTACGGCTGGATGGATATGATTATAACAGCGGTGGTGCGTATTTTGTAACCGTATGCACGCAAAACCGTGAACCAATTCTGGGCACCATTGTAGGGGCCGATGACCACATCGGCCCACAAATAAACCTTACCCCTATAGGCGCAGTGGTGGCAAAGTATACCCGGACTATTCCCGGCATAGACAGCTATGTAATCATGCCTAACCATGTTCATATGATTATTAAAATATCTGCGAAAGATCCTGTAGAAGGGCCGATGTGGTCATCGGCCCCTACAAACACGAGTTTAGTAAACTTGGTTCGATCCTGGAAAACTATTATTTCCAAGGAATTAGGCGAAACTATTTGGCAAAGATCCTATTACGATCATGTTGTTCGAGATGAGCATGATTATTTAAAAATTATGAACTATATGCAAAACAATCCTGCAAAATGGTGCGAGGATAAGTATTACCCTGGGTATTGAGGGACGGTGTGGTCACCGTCCCCTACATAGGGGTGAAAGGATAAAATTCTCCATGAAAGTAACCTTCCAAATTGAAGGCGGAAACGCCATTAACATTGAATGTAACGCCGGTGATAACCTGCTGGAACTGGCAAGACGCGCCAATGTGGCGATTGATGCTCCTTGCTCCGGCAACGGCTCCTGCGGCAAATGCCGTGTAAAGCTGATCGAGGGACAGCTCGATACGTTCCCCTCCCGTCATATCACCGACGAGGAATATGAAGCCGGCTGGCGGCTTTCCTGTAACTGCAAGGTGCTCAGCGATTGTACCGTGCTCGTTCCGGATATTGCCAGCGCATACCAAAGCCGTATGAAGACCGCTGACCTGTCCTCTCCCGAGGAACTGGCGATTTTTGAAAATGCCAAGGCAGACATGGAATCCGGCGGCCTGGATTTTACCAATAGCTGCATGGCTGTGCAGCTGGAGATGGAAGCCCCTTCTGAGGCAGACACCATGCCCGATATTGAGCGTCTGGAATGGGCGCTGAATGCTGCATTGGCAATTGATGGCGTGCAGATTACTGTACCCTATACCGTCATGACTAAGCTGGCATCCACCCTCCGTGAAAATGATTTCCGTGTCTGCGTGAAGGGCAGATTAGAAGATAACCGCTTCACCTGTATGGATATCTGCCCCTATGCGGATACCCAGGTAGTAGGCTGTGCCATTGATATCGGTACTACCACCGTCACCATGGTGCTGGTGGATCTGCAGACCGGTAAATTGCTGGCAAAGGGTTCTTCCGGTAACGGTCAGATCCGCTACGGTGCAGATGTAATCAACCGTATTATTGAATCCTCTCGTACCGGTGGCAAAAAGAAATTGCAGGATGCCATTGTGAAGGAGACTTTGAATCCCATTATTGCAAACCTTTGCAAGACCGCAAATATTAACGCTAGAAGCATTTTGCAGCTGACTGTGGGCGCAAATACCACCATGAACCACCTGCTGGTGGGTGTGGATGCAGATCCCGTCCGTATGGATCCTTATATCCCCAGCTTCTTCGGCTGGAAGGGTCTGGTTGCCCAGGATCTGAAGCTGCCTGCCAACCCCTTAGCACCTGTGGTCATCGCACCCAATATCGGTTCTTATGTGGGCGGCGATATTACTGCCGGTACACGGGCTACCATGATGTGGGATCGGGACGAAATGACCCTATTCATCGACTTGGGTACCAATGGCGAGATCGTGTTCGGTAACCGGGACTTTTTGATGTCCTGCGCTTGCTCTGCAGGCCCTGCCTTTGAGGGCGGTGATATTTCCTGCGGTATGCGTGCCACCGACGGCGCAGTGGAAGCTGTGACCATTGATAAAGATACCATGGAGCCTACCTTGACCATCGTAGGTGACCCCGGTCAGAAATGCGTTGGCATTTGCGGTTCCGGTATTATTGATATTATTTCGGAACTGTTCCGTTGCGGCATCATCAATGCCAAGGGCATGTTTGTCCGTGAGGGTAGCCGTGTCCGTCGTGATGAGCATGGCATGGGTCGTTATGTGCTGGAAGAAGCCGCAGAAAGCGAGACTGGCAGGGAAGTGTCCATCAACGAGGTGGATATTGATAACTTCATCCGTGCCAAGGGCGCTATTTATTCCGGTATCGATACGCTGCTGCAAAGCGTGGATATGACCCCGGAATGCATTGACCAGGTGCTGGTGGCAGGCGGTATCGGCTCCGGTATCAATATGAAAAATGCCATCAATATCGGCATGCTCCCGGATGTGGAACTGGAAAAATACCGCTACATCGGCAACTCCTCTCTGACCGGTGCTTATGCCATGGTTATGAGTGACCAGGCCGTGGAGAAGTGCCACGAAGTGGGCGCAAACATGACCTATCTGGAACTGTCTACCTATCCCGGTTATATGGATTCCTTCGTAGCCGCTTGCTTCCTGCCTCATACCAACGCCAGCTTGTTCCCAAGCTCAAAACAGGAAGTGTAAAAGTAGTGTCATTGCGAGCTCCGCAGGAGCGTGGCAATCTCCAACACCGCAGTAAGGATAGTGTCATTGCGAGCTCCATAGGAGCGTGGCAATCTCCAACACCGCAGTAAGGATAGTGTCATTGCGAGCCCTGAAGGGGCGTGGCAATCTCCAACACTGCAGTAAAGATAGTGTCATTGCGAGCTCCGTAGGAGCGTGGCAATCTCCAACACTGCAGTAAAGATAGTGTCATTGCGAGCTCCGTAGGAGCGTGGCAATCTCCAGCGTAGGAATAGAAAGGGAGTGTAGCATGACGTACTATGTATATATGATGACAAATAAGTACAACAATGTGCTATACACCGGATTTACCAATAATCTGATTCGCCGCATTTATGTCCATAAAGAACATATGGATCCTAAAAGTTTTACGACTAGATACCATGTGGAAAAGTTGGTTTATTATGAATCGACTACAGATGTACGTTCTGCTATTGAACGAGAGAAACAGATAAAAAGCTGGAATCGCACAAGAAAAAATCAATTGGTTGAGAGTATGAATCCGCAATGGCGAGATTTATATCCGGAAATAACAGATGCTGTATAGTAATGTGTGTCATTGCGAGCTCCGCAGGAGCGTGGCAATCTCCTATGTACATAACCAACCAGCCGCCAAGGGAGATCGCCACACCAGTGTGCGCACTGGTTCGCGATGACAAGGCTGTACTGCAATCAAGGTCTTTTATAACCCAGAAAACAAAGTATTACAGGAGTTTTTATGCAAATCGAAAATCACAAGGAAGAAGTGCCTTTTGCCTTCTATGAAGAGAAATTTCACAGTCTGGTACCCGGGGAAGTGATTAACCGTGTTACCGGTGTGAAATGGGACGGTAAAGAGTTTTATGTAAACCTGCTGGGCAGAGAATTTGCCATCAGCCACCCGGATTATGCCATCCGTGCCACCGATGGCGGTGCTGTGCCTCCCTTGGCTACCCAGACCTTCTTGCTCCGCTACCTGCTGGAAAGCAAGGATGTGGCATGGGCAGGGGATTGGAAGACTTTCCGGGAAATGCCCTGGGGCGAAATGTACATTAAGCCCTATACAGGCCGGGTGCTCACTAGAGCAGCCTTTACCCTGGGAACAAGGGTAGCAGCATTCCGTGCCGCCGCGGAAAAAATGCGTGCAACAGAACTCAAACATGGTGATGCAGGTTATCAGTTCAATCTGATTGGCAATTATCACATGCAGATCATGGTCTGGGAGGGCGATGAAGAATTTCCTCCCAATGCCCAGGTGATCTACTCCGATAACTTTGCTGAAGGCTTTGCCGCTGAAGACCGTGTCGTCGCCGGCGACATCCTGATCTCTACCATCAAAGTGAATATGTAAGGAAAAGGAGCTGCCCCGCAGCTCCTTTTACATATATTGCACACCCCCTCGTAGGGGCGGTTATCAACCGCCCGCAAAACTTTCGATAATTGCCGATGGTAACGGGCGCTTATTAAGCGCCCCTACGCGCATCGAAATGATTACGGCGTTAAATAGAAACTTGTAACGTTTTGGCGTTTTGTGGCTCTAACAGATAAGAGGTGTGGAGAATGGTCAAAATGCGAGATGCGGCATACTGCAACCTGAAGCTGTTGTTGATCTTTTTGGTGATCTACGGACATTTGATAGAGCCGAGGATATGGCAGTCCTCTGGCCTTATGACCCAGTATCGATGGATATACCTGGTACATATGCCCTTGTTTGCCTTTCTGACCGGACTTTTCTTGCGTACTGGCGAGGTCTGCCTGCGGCAATGGAGCCAATGCTTTTCTTTATACCTATTTTTGCAAACGGCGGCAGTCTTTCTGGGCGACGGCAGGGTATATCCGTTGACACCCTATTGGCATTTGTGGTATTTATTGAGTGTCAGCACATGGTGTCTGTTGGGGTGGCTGTGGTTTCGGTTTGGCAGAGGAAATGGGCTCATCCTGTTGCTGACTTTTATTGTCATTGGCTGTGTAGTGGGGTATGACCCCCATATCCACCGGGAACATTCTTTATCCAGAACATTGGCGTTTTTTCCTTATTTCTTTGCAGGACTACTCTGCCACAGGGAAATACCGTGGCATAAATACCGACCATTGGGCTTGACTTGCCTGTTATTGACGGCGTGTGTTATGTTAACTGAAGGGCGAGATATACCCACTGTATTTTTATATCATGCCGCGCCCTATGGCAGTTTGGGTAACGGGGCATATTTTCGGATGATCTGTTATTTCACCGGTTTTTCTTTGGGACTGTTTTTGCTGAGCTTTGTACCGACAGTGCGGCTGCCTGTTTCCAAAGCCGGGGTAGATACCATGGGTGCGTACATTCTTCATGTCCCCATGGTCCTTTGGCTGCGGACAAAGAATATTCCGTGGCAGTGGTATCTGTTCCTCACAGCGGTGTTTCTATATATGATCCATAAGCTCACCCAATGGCATAGAACACTCTATGGAATCAAATCATAAAACAGAAAGGAGAAAGCGGAATGTCCGGGTTCGAAGATATTTATACCCAATATGCAAAGCCGGTGTACCGCTTTTTGCTGAAACTGACGGCAGATGCGGATCAGGCAGAGGAACTACTCCAGGAGACCTTCTATCAAGCGTTATTGCATATTGACCGTTTTGAAGGAAAAAGCAGTCTATATACCTGGCTATGTCAAATTGGGAAGAATGCCTGGCTCAAGGAGTGCCGCCGCTCCAAACGGTTCACAGATTATAATATCCTCCGGCCCACACCGGGGTTGACTTTGGAGGAAAATGCCATGGAACAGGAGCAGGCGAAGCTGATCCGCCAGGCGGTGTATCGACTGGAAGAACCATATAAGGAAGTGTTTGTATTACATGTATTCGGTCAATTGAAATTAAAGGAAATTGCCCAGTCCCTCGGACGGTCCGAAAGCTGGGCCAGAGTAACCTATCACCGGGCAAAATGCCGGATTTTACAGGAGGTATCCCTATGAAATTACCTTGCTCTATGGTGCAGGATCTTCTGCCCCTGTACGAAGAATCCCTCTGTTCGGAGGAAAGCCGTCAGGCCGTGGAAACCCATCTGTCCCAATGCCCTTGTTGCGCAGGGTTGAACCGAAAACTGGAAATTGCGGAGATCGTCCCGGACAACACAGAAAAAGCAGTAACACACAGTTTTCGAAAAGTGCGCCGCCGCTGGATCGCATCCATTTTGCTGGTGTTGGTGTTGCTGCCCTTGCTGGGCGGTGTTGGATATTTAGGCTGGAACGAATACCATAAAGAGGGAATTTGCTTTTCCAACCTGGACGAGATTTCCACAGCCAGAGAGTTTGCAAATCTGTTGGCAGATGGAAAATACGATCGGGTGGCTGAATTCGTGGAATATGCTGATGATTACCAAAGCATACAGGATGCTCTGTCTGATACCCTAGAGGACAACCTGCCCTGGGTGGAGGCTGTGCAGATCGGTGATGAGCGGTTTATGGTCAGCCGGGATATTGCGGCCAATGCCCGTTCCATGAATGCCGCTGATTTTTGGCGGTGGCTTCTGACGCAGTACAACGGCATCTTCTGGATTCCAGCAGAAGCGTTCTCTGAAATCGCAGAAGGACTGGGCTCTTGGGAGGGGGATGTATGGTACAGCGAAAGCGGCACATATACTCGGATCGAGACCCAATGGGGAAGGTATGTGACAGGGTTTGAGGCCTGGATGATGGGACAGCAGAGCCATAAAAACGACCCTGTGACCCTGTGCTATAGCTTGTGGGTGTACCCGGAGATGCTTTTTACAGAGAATCAATCTGCAATTATGGACTATGCTCAAAGCTGCTGGCAATCCTCCCAGGACTGGAATAAACCCTATGCCAATATGACCTTGGAAGAATATACCAAGCATCGCAGACAAGAATTTGTAACCGATATGCAGAGCCTTGGCGCAAGGATTGCATATAAGGGCATTGCAGATATCTATTGGGTCGATGGATGGGTGATCGGTGTACAGCTGCTATTTACCAAAGATGGAGAGAGCACCATGATCCAGCTGGATTTGCGAATTTTGGGAGATCGGGTGGACATTGCCGGCGGACAAAATCAGACCAATGCGCCGTCCTGGGTAAACAACCTGTGGAACTACCTGTACTAAAATGAAAAAACGCTGTCATTCTTGGAATGGCAGCGTTTTTGTTATCTATTTGCGTACATATTTTCGTAGTAGTTCTGATATTCACCGGAGATGATGGTCTCCCACCAATCCCGATTGTCCAGATACCAGCGAATGGTTTTCTGAATGCCGTCAGCAAACTTGGTTTCCGGCAGCCAGCCCAGTTCGGTATGGATCTTTGTGGGGTCAATGGCATAGCGCATATCGTGACCCTTGCGGTCAGTCACATAGGTGATGAGGCTCTCGGGTTTGTCCAAAGCCTTGCAGATGATCTTCACGATGTCGATATTCCGCATCTCGTTATGACCGCCGATGTTGTAGACCTCGCCAACCTTGCCCTTGTGAATGATCAGATCAATGGCCTTACAATGATCCTCTACATACAGCCAATCACGAACATTCAAACCCTCGCCATATACAGGCAGGGGCTTATCGTTGAGGGCATTGGCGATCATCAGGGGAATCAGCTTCTCGGGGAAGTGATAAGGTCCGTAGTTATTGGAACAACGGGAAATGGTCACAGGCAGACCGTAGGTTCTGTGATAGGCCAATACCAGCAGATCCGCACCGGCCTTGGAAGAGGAGTAGGGGGAACTGGTGTGGATGGGGGTTTGCTCCGTGAAAAACAGATCCGGACGATCCAGGGGCAGGTCGCCGTACACCTCGTCGGTGGAAACCTGGTGATATCTTTCGATACCGTACTTGCGGCAGGCATCCATCAACACCTGTGTGCCCAGAATATTGGTGCGCAGGAATACCTCGGGATCTTCAATAGAACGATCCACATGGCTTTCTGCGGCAAAGTTCACCACCACATGGGGCTTTTCTTCTTCAAACAGGGCATAAACTGCATCCCGGTCACAAATATCTGCCTTCACAAAACGGAAGTTAGGCTTGTCCATAACAGGGGCAAGGGTACTCAGATTGCCGGCATAGGTCAGCTTGTCCAAGCAGATGATCCGATAATCCGGATAGGTGTCCAGCATGTGGAATACAAAGTTGCTGCCGATAAAACCGGCACCACCGGTTACAATCACGGTTTTGCTCATTTGCCTTCCTCCAGCTTTTCCAGCTTCTTCAGATCGTGGATCACGTCGATGTACTTGCCATCCAGAACATCCTGCAGATACTGACCGTACTGGTTGGGATAGGACTTAATAGCCTCTTCCACAGCTTCCCGGCTGATCCAACCGTTCATGTAAGCAATATCCTCCAGACAACCGATTTTACGGTTCTGGTGTTCCTCAATGGTTTTAATAAAGTTGGTAGCCTCTACCAGACTCTCATGGGTTCCGGTATCCAGCCAGGTAAAGCCTTGACCCAGCAATTCCACGTTTAAACGGCCCTGTTCCAAATAGATGCGGTTTAAATCGGTAATCTCCAATTCTCCCCGCTTGGAAGGCTTCAAACCCTTGGCGTATTCTACCACAGAGTTGTCATAGAAATACAGACCTGTGACGCAGTAATTGCTCTTGGGCTTCTTAGGCTTCTCCTCAATGGACACAGCCTTACCGTTGGCATCGAATTCTACAATACCGAAGCGATGCGGATCGTCCACATAGTAGCCGAAGACTGTAGCACCGCCGGTTTTTGCGGTACGCACAGCCTTGCGCAGACGCTTCTTCAGACCGTGACCGGAGAAGATGTTGTCGCCCAAGACCATGGCAACAGTATCCTTTCCAATAAATTCCTCACCAATGATGAATGCCTGCGCCAGTCCGTCAGGGGACTCCTGAATGGCGTAGCTTAGCCGCAGGCCAAACTGACTACCGTCGCCCAGCAGTTCCTTGAATCGGTGGGTATCCTGCAGGGTGGAAATAATCAGAATATCACGAATGCCTGCGCTCATAAGCACAGACATGGGGTAGTAGATCATGGGCTTATCATATACGGGCAAAAGCTGCTTGGAAGTCACTTTTGTCAACGGATACAGCCGGGTGCCGGAGCCACCGGCCAGTATAATACCTTTCATAATGAGAATCTCCTTTTTCTGCCAACAGTAGCCGTTGGCGATGGTTGGTAATCATCTGGGGCATAAATACTATGCCATTATACTCTATGAAAGGCAGATTTGCAAGGGGCGGCGAATTTTCTGTGCGATAGGACCAGATATTGTATGTTTTTTTCATAAAAAAAGCTGAAAATTTGGGCATTTCGATCATAATTCTGAAGCAAGTAAAAATTCTACAATAAAATATAGAATTTCCATTGAAAAACGCTGTGAAATGTAGTATACTGTAGTTTGGATTTATAGAGTCGGTTATTATGCGTTTGTGCGCAACCGAGTCCCGTGAAAGGAGAAAACGGATGCAAAATACAAAGAATGAGCAGGCTACCGCCAGAGAGGTCGATGTATTACGACTTCTGCGGATGCTGTGGAAAAAAGTTTGGATTATCGTTGGTGTAATGGGCATTTTTGGCATACTTGCTTGGGGGTATAGTTCCTTCATTATTCAGCCCACCTACCGCACCAGCTTTTCTGCCTATATTAATAACAGAGCGATTACTGAGGAGACTACGAACAATTCTACGACCACCAGTGATTTGAATGCATCCAGAGGTCTTATGTACGTGTATGAGGATATCGTGTCCAGTCGCACGGTGCTTCAGAAGGCCGCTGCTCAGTGTGGTTTTAAGGTTAACGCAGGCATGGTCTCTGTGGTCACCGCAGAAACAGCACCTATATTGACTGTATATGTTACCACTTATAACCCTGTGAATTCTCAGCAATTGGCAGAGGCTATTGCTGATGTAGCACCTGTTCAAGTGGCAGAAGTGGTTAAGGGAAGTACCATGACCTTGATTGACCCTCCTTTTACACCTTCCAGCCCTTATTCACCCAATATTATGCGTAATGTGGCATACAGTTTAATTTTGGGTTTGTTGGCATCTGTGATCGGTTTGGTAATCGTTGATGTGGTTTATGACAATGTTCTGGAAGGCGATGATCTGGAGAATCGCTACCATATTCCTGTGGTAGGCAGAATCCCGGACTATCAGTTGGCTCAAAGAAATGACAGCCGTTATGGACAGACTAAGGAGAGAGGTGTAAGACGATGAATTATATCCGTAGAAAAAAGCCCTTAACCCCTATCCAACGTCAAAAGATCTTGCTGACAGAGAAATCTCCTTTTGCTATGCAGGAGGCATTTAAAGAGCTGCGTACCAATGTGATGTTCTCCTTGCCTGGTACCGGTTGTAAATGTGTGGGTGTGACCAGCCCTACTCCCGGAGACGGTAAGAGTACAACAGCCGCCAATCTGGCTATTTCTCTGGCGCAGATCGGCAAGCGTGTGATTTTGATTGACTGTGATATGCGTCTGCCTACTGTGGCTGACAGTTTCCGCATTGCTGCCGTACCGGGCTTGAGTGATTTCCTGTCCGGACAGGCGCCTGTGGATGCTTGCGTACGTCAGGTTGAGCGTTATCGCCTGAGTGTGATGCCTGCCGGTAATATCCCTCCTGATCCCACAGGCCTTCTGGAGGATGCACAGATGGAGCGTTTGATCAACGCATTCCGTAGTGTCTATGACTACGTGATCGTGGACCTGCCTCCTGTAACGGCTGTGCCGGATGCGTCCATTCTATCTAAGTATATTGATGGTTTCCTGTTGGTTATTCGTAACCGTCAAACCCGCCATCGTTATGTGGCAGAAATGATACGCCAACTGCAGCTTACCAAGAGTAAGATCATCGGTTTTACAGCTGTGGGCGGCGACCTGTCTGCGAAGAAGTATTACAAGCATAAATACAGTCAAGCGTATGATCAGGTGCAGCGATGAGAGATTTTGAGATTTGCGATATCCATGGGCATTTTTTGCCTGGGATGGACGATGGCAGCGCATCGGTTGCTGAGTCGTTGCAAATGCTGGAAATGGCAGCTTCTCAAGGTATCAGCTGTATGTGCGCTACCCCTCATTATTATCCCGTGGAGACGGTGAACGAATTCCTTGTAAGACGGGACGAGAGCGTTCGTCAGTTGACCGAAGCAATGAATGCTTCCGGAAAGAAATTTCCGCAGATTTATTTAGGTGCTGAGGTTGCATATCGCCAGGGCATCGGAAATGCGGATGATCTGGAAAAGCTGTGCCTGGGTAATTCCAATTACTTATTACTGGAATTGCCCTTTACCCCTTGGAAGCAGAGTATGTTCCGGGACATCAGCAGCATGTCCAATGTGCGAGGCATTATTCCTGTGATCGCGCATGTGGAGCGATATGTTCCTTTGCAAACCCGAAAGAATTTGCAAAAACTGTTGGAACAGGATGTTGTGTTCCAGATGAACGCAGAGCATTTGCTGCATTGGACAACAAGAGGCAAGGCAAAATCATTGCTCCGGAATGGTATGGTGCATTTGCTTGGCTCTGATTGTCATAATTTGACAACAAGAAAACCCAATTTAGGCGCTGCCTTAGATCGCCTGCAGAAAAGCAAACTGGGTGCCGCAGTATACCAAGCGGCTCAGTTCAGTATGGAGATTTTTGAGCAGACCCAGTAAAAAAGGATGTAAGTTTTATGGTTAGAAGTAAGCGGCGTACAATTGAACATTGGAATCTGATATCCTTGATCCTGATGGCATATGATATTATCGCCGTGGGTCTGGCATATTTCTTGGGCCTGTGGCTGCGGTATGATTGTAATTTCTCGCAGATTTCTCCCGACTACCTGAGAACCTTTATCTGGTTCATACCGTTCTATGGTTTGATGTGTGTGGCGGTGTTTTGGCGTTTGCGGCTGTATAACAGCCTGTGGCGATTTGCCAGCACAACAGAGTTTAAGCGTGCGGTATGGGGGACGCTGATTACTAGCATTATTCATATTATTGGTGCCAGTGTTACTATGTATCTTCTTACCGGTAGAATTGGCAGAATGCCCATTTCCTACTATATGGTTGGCATGGGTCTGCAGTTTTTGGCGGTGCTGGGTATTCGCTTCTCCTATCGTTTCGTGCTGTTGGAGCGTGCCAAGCGTAAGAAGGCCAATGCCAAGCTGATCCGTGTGATGCTGGTTGGCGCCGGTGATGCCGGTGAGATGATCCTCCGTGAGATCCAGCGTATGAAAGAGGAGACCATGCAGGTCTGCTGCATCATTGATGACAACCCCAACAAATGGGGCAGATATATCGAGAATGTTCCCATCGTGGGCGGCAGAAATGAGATTATCGCCAGCGCAGAGAAATACCAGATCGACAAGATTTTTGTGGCGGTTCCCAGCGCAAGTGCAGATGATAAGCGTGAAATTCTGAATATCTGTAAGGAAACCGGCTGTGAGCTGAAGAACCTGCCCGGTATCTACCAGATGATGTTTGGTTACGCAACCCTGGGCGATCTGAAGGATGTAGCTGTGGAGGATCTGCTGGGCAGAGAGCCCATCCGCGTGAATATGGATCAGATTTCCCGCCATATCCGGGGTAGGGTAGTCATGGTCACCGGTGGTGGCGGCTCCATTGGTAGTGAGCTGTGCCGACAGGTGGCAGCCTACGATCCCAAGCAGTTGATCATTTTCGATGTCTATGAAAATAATGCCTATGAGATCCAGCAGGAACTGAAGGAGAAATATCCTGCCCTGGAGATGAAGGTTCTGATCGGCTCTGTCCGTGACAGCCGCCGAATGAACGAGGTCTTTGATACATATCGCCCCCAGATTGTTTACCATGCAGCGGCCCATAAGCACGTGCCGCTGATGGAGGACAGTGCCTGTGAGGCCATCAAAAATAACGTGATCGGTACTTATAAGACCGCATTTGCCGCCATGACCCATGGTTGTGAGCGATTCGTGCTGATCTCCACTGATAAGGCCGTGAACCCCACCAATATCATGGGCGCAAGTAAGCGCCTGTGCGAGATGGTTATCCAGAGCTTCGACCGGGCTATGAAAGAGGGTAAGGCAGATAAGCTGCCCATGCTCTATACCCACAATACCAAGGATGGTGAGGGCTTCACCCCTCAGCTGTCCGTCTCTCAATTCAAAACCGATTTCGTAGCGGTTCGCTTTGGTAACGTGTTGGGATCCAACGGCTCTGTGATTCCTCTGTTTAAGAAGCAGATCGCCAAGGGCGGCCCGGTCACCGTGACCCACCCCGACATTATCCGCTACTTTATGACCATCCCCGAGGCTGTGTCTCTGGTCATGCAGGCCGGCACTTATGCCAAGGGCGGTGAGATCTTTGTGCTGGATATGGGCGCACCGGTGAAGATCGATGAGCTGGCTCGTAACTTGATCAAGCTGTCCGGCCTGAAGCCCGATGAGGATATCCCCATTGTCTATACCGGCTTGCGTCCCGGCGAAAAGCTGTACGAAGAAAAGCTGATGGCAGAAGAGGGTATGCAAAAGACAGAGAACGATCTGATCCATATCGGTAACCCCTTGTATTTCGATACGGATGCATTCTTGGAACAGTTGGAAAAGCTGATGCACGCTGCCCATAACAATACCACTAATATTATTCCCATGGTGGAAGCTATGGTGCCGACCTACCACCCGGATTACACCGGCATCAAAGACGCCACCTATGAAAAACTCCGCGCCGAAACCGTCGGTGCAAAATAGTGAAAAGGAGCAATCGCAATGGAACTGAAACCCTTTGAAAATAAAATTTGGCTGGCTTCTCCCACTATGCATGGTGATGAGATCCGCTACGTGCAGGAAGCCTATGAAACCAACTGGATGTCTACAGTTGGTGCCAATATCAATGTTATTGAGCAGATGGCAGCAGAAAAAGTGGGTTGTAAGTATGCGGTTGCATTGTCCTGTGGCACAGCTGCGCTGCACTTGGCCATGAAGTTGGCAGGTGTCAAGCCCGGTGATAAGGTGTTCTGCTCGGACGTGACCTTTGCGGCAACGGTGAACCCTATTGTTTATGAGAAGGCAATCCCTGTGTTTATTGACACCGAACGGGATACCTGGAATATGGATCCTGTAGCGCTGGAAAAGGCCTTCCAGTTGCATCCCGAGGTCAAAGTAGTGGTGATCGTCCACCTGTATGGCACGCCTGCCAAGATGGACGAACTGAAGGCCGTTTGCGACCGCTACGGTGCAGTGATCGTGGAGGATGCGGCTGAGTCCTTTGGTGCTACCTATAAGGGCATCCAAACCGGTAAGTTTGGCGCATATAACTGTATCTCCTTTAACGGTAATAAGATCATCACCGGTTCTTCTGGCGGTATGCTGCTGACCGATGATCTGGATGCTGCCAATAAGGCCAGAAAGTGGTCTACCCAGAGTCGTGAGAATGCGCCCTGGTATCAGCATGAGGAGACCGGCTATAACTATCGCATGAGTAACGTGATTGCCGGTGTGGTTCGTGGTCAGATCCCTTATCTGGAAGCACATATTGCCCAGAAGCGAGCTATTTATGAGCGTTATCAAGAGGGCTTCAAGGATCTGCCTGTGACCATGAATCCCTATGATGCGGTCAATTCCGTCCCTAATTTCTGGCTCAGCTGTCTGTTGATCCATGAGGATGCTATGTGCCCCCAGGTACTGGGCGAGAATAAGGCTCTGTACCGGGAGGAGAAGGGCAAGAGCTGTCCCACTCAGATTCTGGAAACTCTGGCAAGCTACAATGCAGAGGGTCGTCCTATTTGGAAACCCATGCACATGCAGCCGATTTACCGTATGCATGACTTTGTTACCACGGAAGGTGATGGAAGAGGCAGAAGCAATGCCTATATCCCCGGTAGCGGCGAGGACGTGGGTCTGGATATCTTTAACCGCGGCCTGTGCCTGCCCAGTGATAACAAAATGACCCCCGAGGAACAATCCCAAATCATCGAGATCGTAAAAAATTGCTTTGCGTGAGGTACATAAATGTACAGAAAGTTTTTTAAGCGCTTCTTTGATTTCTTACTTAGCCTGATGGCACTGTTGGTACTGAGTCCTGTGCTGTTGATTTTGATTTTGTTGGGCGCTATTAAAATGAAGGGCAATCCCTTCTTTACCCAGCTGCGTCCGGGCAAAAATGAAAAGATCTTCAAGCTGATCAAATTCCGCACCATGACCAATGCCAAGGATAAAGACGGAAACCTGTTGCCCGATGAGGTGCGTTTGACAAAGTATGGTAAGATCCTGCGTTCTACATCCCTGGACGAACTGCCGGAGCTTATCAATATCCTCAAAGGCGATATGTCCATCATCGGCCCCCGTCCTTTGCTGGTACGCTATCTGGAGCGCTATAATGATTTTCAGCATCGCAGACATGAGGTGCGTCCCGGTTTAACCGGTCATGCCCAGGTCCATGGTCGCAATGCTATCTCTTGGGAAGATAAGTTCCGTTACGATGTGGAGTATGTGGATAACATCTCCTTGCGTATGGATTTTAAGATTTTCGTAGGTACCATAATGGCTGTTTTGAAGCATGAAGGTATCAGTTCCGAAACTTCTGCCACTATGGAGGAGTTTATGGGAACAGTAGAGGAAGGTGTAAAATGAAGCTGCTGTTTACAAGTGTGGGCAGACGCGTGGAACTGATGCAGGCATTTCGAAATGCTGCACAGCATCTGGCTGTTGATCTGACCCTATATGGTGCGGACATAACAGAATCTGCACCGGCATTGTACTTTTGCGATAAGACAGTCATCGTGCCTCGCATCAATCATCCGGATTACATCCCCAGTTTGCTGGATATTTGTGCGAAGGAGCAGATTGATGCGCTGATCCCTACCATTGATACGGATCTGCTGATTCTGGCACAAAATAAGGAGAAATTTCTCTCGATTGGCACCCGTGTTCTCATCAGTGCCCCGGATAAAATTGCACTTTGCCGGGATAAGCGTTTGACTGCGGACTATTTTCATAGTGTAGGCCTGGAAAGTCCTGCGCCCGTGGATGATGTGACCAAATATGATGGGGGATTCCCTGCATTTATTAAGCCCAAGGATGGTAGTTCAAGCATTTTTGCATATAAAGTCAATAATGCAGAGGAATTGGCAAGCTATGCAAGCCAAGTGCCCGATTATATCATTCAGCCTTTTATCAGCGGTACGGAATATACCGTGGATATTTTCTGTGATTTTGAGGGCAATCCTATTTTTATTACACCTCGTATTCGCTTGGCGGTACGTGCCGGTGAGGTGCTGAAAACCCAGATTGTACAGGATCCGCAGATCATTGCAGAGATGAAGCAGTTGCTTCGGGACTATAAGCCCTGCGGTGCCATTACCGTGCAGTTGATTCGCCAGGATGATAGCGGTGTAGACTACTATATCGAGATTAACCCTCGCTTTGGCGGCGGCGCACCTTTGACCATGAAGGCCGGTGCAGATGCAGCACAAGCATTGATTCAGCTGGTGCAGGGACAGACCATGTCCTATTGCGCAGATGCAGCGGAAAATGGCGCTATTTATAGTCGCTTTGACCAGAGTGTGAGAGTGCAATGATTACGATTACCAATATTTTGGATTGTGAGACCTATTTGAACCAGGTAGATGCGGTTATTTTTGATTTGGATGATACCTTGTATTCTGAAAAGGATTATGTGCGTAGCGGTTATGCTGCGGTCGCACAGGCATTTCCGCAGATCCTTCACATGGCAGATAAGCTTTGGAATGCTTTTGAACAGAAGCTTCCGGCGATTGATGTGGTTTTAGAGGATGCGGGTATCAGTACCCCCGAAAATAAGCAAAAGGCATTACAGATCTACCGCAACCAAAAACCGGTCATTGATCCTTATCCCGGAGTTCATGCGCTCTTACAAAGATTGCGCGGTGAAAAGAAACTGGGAATGATCACCGATGGCAGGCCGGAGGGACAGTGGGCCAAAATTGAATCGCTGAATTTACAACCCTATTTTCAGAAAATCATAGTTTCGGATGAATTGGGAGGTGTTGCCTTCCGCAAGCCCAATGAGACCGCGTTCTGCGTGATGCAGAAAGCTCTGTCCGTACCGTTTGAGAAAATGGTCTATATTGGCGATAACACAAGAAAAGATTTTATTGCGCCTCAAAAGTTGGGGATGCAAACAATTTATTTTAACAATCCGGACGGATTGTATACAGGATGATATTATGAATATTCTTTTTCTGACATTGGTAAATATTGTCGGCCTTGAAGAAAAACAGAATATATATGCAGATTTGTGCCGTGAGCTGGTGCATCGTGGACATAAAGTCCATATCGTATGCCCGGATGAAAGCGGCGAGGATACGCGTTTTGCGCCCTATAGGGATGGCAGCGGTATTTTGCATGTAAAGACCGGCCGGGTGCAGAAAACCAATATTATCCGCAAGGGTATTACTACGATCTTACTGGGTTCTATTTTCAAAAAAGCCATTCGTAAGCATCTGAAGGGCAACCACTATGATCTGGTGATGTATTCCACCCCCCCCATTACCCTTGTGAACATTGTTAAGTATATTAAAAAACGAGATGGTGCAAAAACCTATTTGTTGTTAAAGGATATTTTTCCACAAAACGCAGTGGATTTGGGCATGATGAGCAAATCCGGTATCAAAGCACCCATCTATCGCTATTTCCGGAGAATGGAGCGTAAACTCTATGGCTTATCTGATTTGATCGGCTGTATGAGTCAAGCTAATGTGGATTATATCAAAGCACATGAACCCCAGATTTCACAGGAGAAACTGCATATTAGTCCCAATGCATTTGAACCCCAGCAGATCATCCTGTCTGCGGAACAAAAGAATGCCATTCGACAGAAATATGACTTGCCTACCCATAAGAAATTGTTTATTTATGGCGGTAATCTGGGTAGACCCCAGGCAGTTCCTTATATTATAGATTGCATGAAGGCAGTAGCACAGAAAGAGAATTGTTATTTTGTGATCTGCGGTACGGGAACCGAATACAGTACGCTGGAATCCTATGTGGAGGAGAGCAAGCAAGAAAATCTGAAGCTGATTCCCGGACTACCCCGTAAGGATTATGAGGAATTTGTTGGTTGCGGTGATGTTGGTTTGATCTTCCTGGATCACAGATTCACCATTCCCAATTTCCCCAGCCGCCTGCTCAGCTATATGCAAAAGTCTATGCCTATAATTGCTTGTACCGATCCCAATACGGATGTGGGACAGGTGATTACAGAAGGTGGTTTCGGCTGGTGGTGTGAAAGCAATGATCCCCAAGCTTTTGTAAATTGCGTAAATTCTGCACTTACAGCAGACTTGCCCCAAATGGGCGCATCGGGCTTCGCATACCTAAACGAGCATTATAATGTGGAGAAAGTAGCCGATATGATTCTGGATAAATCTACCGGGGTGATGGAATGAGAGTATTACAGATCAATTCCGTTTGTGGAATCCGCAGCACCGGCAGAATCTGCACGGAAATAGCTAAGGAATTGGAAGACCAGGGCGCTGAAGTTAAGATTGCGTATGGTCGCCTGGATCAGGTGCCTCCGGATATGGAGAAATATGCTGTGCGTATTGGAAATGACCGGGATTTAAAGTGCCATGGATTAGCTACACGTTTGTTGGATGCTCACGGATTTTGGTCTAGGCGGGCAACAAAACAGTTTCTAAAATGGGCGGATAGCTATGATCCGGATCTGCTGTGGCTGCATAATATTCATGGTTATTATATCAATGTGGAAATGCTGTTCCGTTGGATTAAATCCAGGCCTAAGATGCAAGTTAAGTGGACTTTGCATGATTGTTGGGCATTTACTGGTCATTGTTCGCATTTTGATTATGTTGGGTGTCAAAAGTGGAAAAAGGGATGTCACCATTGTTCTCAAAAGAAGACATATCCCACAAGTCTGGGATTGGATAATAGCAGAAAGAACTATCTGCGAAAGAAGGCTGCATTTACAGGTGTCAAGAATCTAACAATTATTACGCCCTCTCAATGGCTTGCCGATTTGGTTAAGCAGAGCTTCCTGGGGGTATACCCGGTGGAAGTCCGGAAGAATCACATTGATCTTGATGTTTTTAAACCCACATTCGGTCAATTTCGTGAAAAACATGGCTTAGAGAATACAAAACTTATTTTAGGTGTTGCCAGTGCATGGTCTGAAAGAAAAGGCTTGTATGATTTTTATAAATTGAGCGAGCATTTGACTACAGATGCAAAAGTCGTATTGGTTGGCTTGGATGAAGATCAGATGAAGGATCTGCCAGTGCAGATTCTGGGAATTTCAAGGACCAATAATGCGCAGGAACTGGCAGAGATTTATACAACAGCAGATGTGTTTTTTAATCCAACCTATGAAGATACATATCCAACCGTAAATTTGGAGGCACAAGCTTGTGAGACCAAGGTGGTTGCCTATGATACAGGGGGATGTGCAGAGACATTGTATCGAGAAGATGCTAAACTGATCGCACAGGGCGATTGGAAAACGTGTTTGGAGATTGTAAACAATCTCAAACTGAGTAAATAGGAGTGCAAAAACTATGATTTCCTTCAGCGGTATTGACTGTGGTGGTAAGTCCACCCAGATCGAGAAAGTAGCCGAAGCATTCAAGGCGCAAAAACGAAGAGTGAAGGTAATTCATTCTCGTGGCGGATATACACCCATGCTAGAATTTTTTAAGAATTTAATTCGGTCAGATAAGCATGGAACGGCAGAGGAACAGGCTGAATATCGTGAGGCTGTTCATGGTAGTTCAAAAAAGAGAAAACTTTTGTTGTGGCTGTCTATCTTTGATTTGGGAATTTACTATGGTATCTGGTTTCGATTGGTGGAATTGTTTGGTAAAACGATTCTGGCAGACAGATATTTTTGGGATTCCTGCATTGACTTCAGAATGAAGTTTCCTGAGTATGATTTTGAGAAGTGGAAGGTCTGGCGTTTTGCTAAGGCAATATACTTAAAGCCCAAGGTTTCTGTGATTTATACAATTCCTGCAGAGCTTTCTATGTATCGTTCATCTATTAAAAATGAACCATGGCCGGAGCCTGTAGAGGTTCGTCGGGATCGTATTGACCGATATATGAAAGAAATTGAATTGGGCAAATGGCAGCACGTCATTGATGCAACATGCAGCATTGATGAGGTTTACGAAAAAACGGTAAAGGTTATAGGCTTGTGAAAATTTCATTTATGCTCAAGCGTGAGGATTTTTATTCCATCAATCAAAAGACGCTTGAAAGGTACTATACAAACAGTAAAAATAGGAAACGGCTGTATATCTATCCTGAGTTGAATGCCATTGTGACAGCCCGTCCCTCTAAAACGGTGCGCCAGTATTTATATACAGAGTTTCGGGTGAATGGCTCGTTTTTGAAGCGGTTATTAGTGCGATTGTATGCGACTGTGATGCTTAACAGCAGGGGATTGCTGGCTGCAAAATCTGTTGTGGTACATACGGATGCTACGAAGGATACATTGATCTATCCCTGTAATAAAAAGTACAGAGTATTTGATTTTGATAAAAACGAGGTAAGCGTTATAGGCAAGGATGGTTTCCCTACCATCGATCTATCTCGTGAAATAGAGTTTCGTACCCATAACCACGCGGATTTTATTCCCGGTCTCATTCGTAGCAGTGAACAGGGATATTCTGAGGTTATTATTGACGGTTGTCCTGTGGCCAGAACCGGCGAGCGCATGACATCCCTGTGTGATAAAGCCTTTGCTATTTGGAATGAATATATTGCCCCTAGCGTCCGGGAGATTCCGGCAGCAGATTATGCGAAAGAGCTACATGACCAGTTTCAGGTGCTAAAAAATAGTCTGCAGGAATTAAACAAGCAGGTAAATGATAGCCAGTTGGATCAGTTGTGGGAGCAATTGCAGAATATCTTGCAAGCCTCTCAGGACAATGTGCCGGTGGGTCTGAGCCATGGTGATTTGCAGGCTGGCAATATCTGGGTGGAGAATCAAACCGACAAGCTGTATATTATTGATTGGGAGTCTTGGAAGAACCGTAGCACCTGGTATGACCGTGCGCTTTTATATGAGGGTCTTCGCAGAACAGACGGCTTGGAGCAGTACAGTACCTGCCGGGATTTGATTCATACAACGGTTTTGATGGAGGATATTATCTTTCGCATGACAGAACTCACGACCTTGCCGTTGGATTACGGCTGCGCTGAATTTACTGCATATATCAATACACTATGTGGAGGGACAGTACATGTTTGAACAGTTGCAAAATGACCAGGTTCAACTGATGCTCGCACTTTCTAAAGAGAATATTGACAATGGTCAGGCGCTGAAGGAGAAGCTGTCTCAGACAGATATGCAGGCTTTCTTTGATTTGTGCAAAGAGCATGAGCTGGATGGCGTTGTGGCATCCCATATTATGGAGCTGGGACTGCTGGAATTGCCGGCTTATTGGATGGAAGCCTACAACAAGGAAAAAGCACATTTGGGCTTTCTAAAGGATAAAGCGGCAGAAATCTGTCGTGTCATGGATGAGAACGGCATTACCATGGTTGTGTTGAAGAATGGCGGTATCATGAGTGACATGGTGGCTGATCCTGCGGCGTGTCCT
This sequence comes from Oscillospiraceae bacterium, assembly GCA_017549125.1. Classification (GTDB taxonomy): domain Bacteria; phylum Bacillota; class Clostridia; order Oscillospirales; family Oscillospiraceae; genus Faecousia. Next base: position 24,080 of record JAFYVL010000034.1, read on the forward strand.
ATGGAAGATATTGATAGCCTAGTCAAGAAAAGTGATTTTAAAAAGGCACATCAGATCCTAATGGATCATGGTTTCTTCTTTAAGTTCCGTAGCGAGTTTGAGGAAGAAGATTTGGAAAGTGCTTTCCGTGATGGCTCTACAGAGTATCGCATTGAAACTCCTGCAGGGGAGGATATGTGGTTTGAACTAGCATGGCGAGCAGTGGCCGGCAGATGGATTCGTCGAGATCTGGAGCCGGATGCAGATGCCTTGATTGCCCAGTCCTATTTTGCACCGGGCACAAAAGTGGGTATCCTGTCCCCGGAGGACAATTTGCTGCAGGTGAGCGTGCATACAGCAAAACACTCCTATGTGCGAGCCCCTGGTTTGCGTCTGCATCTGGATGTGGAGCGTATTGTTGCCCATAAGCAGATCAATTGGGATCTGTTCCTGAAAAAAGTGGAAGCAGCCCATGTAAAAACATCCACCTATTATTCGCTGTATTTAGCAAAAATGCTGTTTAATACACCTATTCCGGCTAATGTGCTGGATGCGCTTTATCCTGGAAAACGAAAGAATAAGCGTATTTTGAAGCTGATCAGCAAGGCAGGCCTGCTGCATCCTGGTAAGCCCAAATTCAGCAAGCTGCAGTTCCTGCGTTTTCAAACCTCTCTGTATGACAGCAAGAAGGATGCATGGTTCGTGTTGTGTCCTCCTAATGGTGGTTTGCGCGAGATCTATGGCTATAAAAATCCGTTGCTGACGCCCTATTATCTGATCCTGCGTGGTCTGGATCTGGTGGGTATCCGCAAGAAGAAAAAGTAAAAGACAGGAGCATACAAATGGCAGACGTATTTGTAGGGTTTCTTTTCGATACCGAAAAGGAGGCGGAATTGCTGGCAACCAGCAGACGAGCCGCCAGTGCTGCACCCAATCAATATCAAAAAGGGTTTCTTTCTGGGTTTTCTGAGCCTATGCAGATACTGACAACTCTTTCTGTAGGTTCGTTTCCTCGATTGAATACTCGCTTGATCTTTAAGCGAGAGAAGAAGCAAGCGCCCGAGGGGAACATTCATTACCTGCCATTTATCAATTTCTATCTGATTCGTGACTGGATGTTCAAAAAAGGTTTGTACCGGGAATTGAATCGGATCATTAAGAATCAAGAGCATACCACACTGTATGTGTACAGTCTGCATATGCCGTTTCTGAAGAATATTCAGAAACTAAAGAAAAAATATGGGGATCGGTTGCATTGTTGCTTGATTATTCCCGATTTGGCAGGTAAATATGGTCTTGTAAGACGGGGTATAAAGGGCGTTAGAGACAGACTTCAGGCAGACAAGAAAATGCGCCTTGCCAATTGTGCAGATAGTTTTGTGTTTCTGACCGAGGCAATGAAGGATTTGTTTGACCCGAAGCCTTATACAGTTATGGAAGGATTCCTTCCTAGTTGCCAATTTGATTACAGCAATACGCGCGTTCCTAAAAGCGTGTTGTATACTGGATCCTTGAACAGAGCGTACGGCTTTGGAACGCTGCTGGAGGCATTTTCTTCTATCCCGGATCCGGATGCACAGTTGTGGATTTGTGGTGTGGGAGATATGGAGGAGGCGGTCAAAACAGCCGCCAAGAAGGATCCCAGAATCCAATTCAAGGGATTCCTGCCGAAAAGTGAAGTTGCGGCCTTGCAGACCCAATGTGATGTACTGGTGAATCCGCGGACGGATGAAGGAGAGTACACCAAGTATTCATTCCCCTCTAAGACCATGGAATACCTGCTGTCCGGCAGTAAGGTGGTTATGTACCATTTGCCGGGTATTGGGGACGAGTATTACCAATTTATTCGTATTGTGAATGAGCCGGGAGCGGAGGCCATGGCAAAAGCTTTGCAGGAAGCATGGGCAGACGCAGACTTCTATGTATCCCAGTCTCAAAAACAGGTAGATTGGATTCGTCGGGAAAAGGATGCCAAGACCACGGTGGCCAAAATCCGTGATTTATGTAACGGTTAAAAGAAAGTTTGGATGATGGAATATGAAAACGGTATTTTTTCTCAATTGCACAGATAGTGGCAGCACCGGAAAAATTATAAAGGATACTGCCATGGTTGCTTCGCAACAAGGATATCGCTGTGTTTTATGCACACCGGTGATTGCGGATCAGAATCATGCAGAACTGAAAAAATACCAGGTCTCTAATCGGTTTTCTCGTGCGATCTCCTATCGCATTTCCAAGATTACGGGGAATCGGTATGGTATAGGCAGTGTAACTACTGCCAGTATTATCCGGAAAATTCGCAAGGAAAAAGCGGATTTGGTTCATATCCATTGTGCCAATGGCAACTTTATGAACATTTACATGTTGCTAAAGTGGCTGAAAAAGAACAAAGTTCCTACGGTTTTGACAAATCATGCGGAATTCTTTTACACAGGCAACTGTCCACATGCCTTTGATTGTGACAGATGGTTAACAGGTTGCGGAGAATGCCCACAAAAGTTTTCTAAAATTGATACCACTACAAAATGGCATAAGAAGATGCGTAATTGTTTTGCCGATTTTCCCAATCTGGTAGTTACCTCGGTTTCACCTTGGGTGCTGTCCCGTGCGGCAAAATCCCCGATTATGGAGAATTTGGATCATCGCTTGGTGGCCAATGGAATCAATACGGAGATTTTTCACAGATGCCAGCAGCAGGGTCTTTGGCAACAATACAATATTCAACCCGATGGAAGACGTGTTATTTTGTATGTAACAGCCTGTTTCTATGGTGATGATCCGAGAAAGGGTAGTGCCTATTTATTGCGGTTGGCTGAAAGAATGACCAATAAAAATGTGCTGTTTGTGGTTGCAGGTAACTGTGTGGATAATGTGAAAGTCCCGGATAATATTGTCCTCTTAGGACGGATATCCGATCAAAAGGAACTGGCAGCACTATACAGCACAGCAGATCTGACGTTGATTACCAGCCAAAGAGAGACCTTCAGTATGCCGGTGGCAGAAAGTATGTGCTGTGGTACTCCTATCGTGGGTTTCTGTGCTGGTGGTCCGGAAAGTATTGCATTGAAAGATTATTCTGAATTTGTAGATTTTGGGGATGTTGACCAATTGGAGAAAGTAATTACACAGAAGTGGTTGCATTTCAAGACGGACGATCAATCCGTAAAGATCTCTGAGGCTGCAATTCAGACTTACGATAAAACATATATGGCAAATCAGTATTTAAGTATTTATAATCAACTACTAGAAAATGAGAGCAGGTGAGTCGTGAACGTGCAATATCAAGTTGATGAGCAACGAGATAATATAACACATTATATGATTGCTATTTCGTGTGTTTGTATTATTCTTCAATTATACTCCATACCTCGAAAGATTTCCTCTTTATTATCACTGGCAAATTATGGACACATTTTTATATGGGTAATATTAGGCGGTTGGCGGATTTTTAAGCGGTTTGCACATGCTATCCCTAATATTATTTTGCCTGTATTTATTGTTATTGCCAGTGCAGCATTATCCTGTTTTGTAACGATTCTTAACTATTCAGGTGTGATAACTACTAGCGTGACGGCGTTAGTTAATTTTCTTGTATTACCAGCAATGTTAATGCACTGTGCAATTTATCCGATTCCACAGAAATCAAAGCGGTTGGTGGTAGTAGTAGGCGTCATCATGTCGTTGGTATTCATCGATCTGTATCGTTCTGAGTATCGAACCGTTTTTGAAACGGAATACGGTAGATTCTATGGTGATGAGGTTACCTTGGGATATCCCAATCCTAATCAAACGGCCATGTTCCTATTTGTGGCAATGGTTATTTTGAGTATCGGTGTCTTTTTTGTACAAAAAGTATTTCTTAAGGTGTTGTTAATAGCAGATGCTGCATATATGGGAATTATGCTGGAGCAAACACAATCGCGTGCAGGTCTGCTGTTGCTGATTATATTCCTGACTACAATCTGTGTGATTCGCAAATGGAGTATATCACAAAAAATTGTAAAGTTAGTTGTGCTGCTGCCGTGTATTTACGCCATCATAGCCATGTTTTATCTTGAAACATTTGGCGATTTGACCTTGTGGGGTGAATCCATTTTTAATGGCAGAGAAGGTGTTTATGGCAGATATTTGGAAAATCTTAATACACTCAATTTTGTACTAGGTGATTTCGCACGATTCAGTTTTGCGAATCTGCACAACAGCTATGTCTCTATTGCTGCAACAGCGGGCATAGTTACGGTGGTTTCCTTTGTTTATTTCTTCAGACAGTTCCTATTGTCTAATCATGAGTGTGCTATGACACAGGGATATGCTAAAATAGCCTATATTGGTTTCTTGTGTATAATTATTCACTCCTGTGCAGAGGCTGCGTTCCTCGTGGCTGGTTCCATATACGCATTTCTTGTGTTTATGGTCGTTATGATGTTTTCACAGCCAATTTATGAATACAATGATTTATCGAAATCCACGTGATCGAGTTGTCGTGGATATATGACTCTTCTTTTGAAAATATATAATGTTATTGTGTATATGCTTATCGAATATTAGTAAGACACACTAAATATCTAGCGTGTAGTATAAGGAGGGCCTTCTCTTGAAAATAGTGTTTTTATCAAATTTTTTAACACATCACCAGTTGCCCTTTTGCAAAGAGATGCATAGATATCTTGGCGGCGATTTCTATTTTGTGGCAACTGAGCCTGCAGCAGTAGAACAACTTGCGTTAGGCTATACGGATTTAAATAGTATATTCCCGTTTGTTTGTAAAAGCTACGAAGGAGATTATCAATATGCCTGGGCGAAGGAATTAGCAACGGAAGCAGATGTTGTTGTTTTGGGAAGTGCACCGTTGGAGTTTGTTTCTGAACGATTAAAGCAAGATAAATTAACTTTTTTTTATGCAGAACGATTGTACAAACATCCATGTAAAATATGGACTTGGCCACTTAAATTGTATCAGTTATGGAAAAGATATGGCAGATACCGGAATTTTTATTTGCTGTGTGCTAGCGCATACACAGCGCAGGATTATTCAAAAACCTTGACATTTATAAATAAATCGTATAAGTGGGGCTATTTTCCAGAAGTAAAGACTTACAATAATCTGGAAGGTCTTATAAAACGTAAGAAGCCGGCAAATATAATGTGGGCGGGAAGATTTATTGATTGGAAGCACCCGGAGTTTGTAATTGAAGTTGCTAGAAGACTAAAAGCAGAGGGCTATAAATTTCAAATAAATATGTTAGGCAATGGCGTACTATTTGATTATATAAAACAGCTGATTTGTGATAACAAACTAGAAAAAGAGGTTAATTTGCTTGGTGCAATGTCTCCTATAGATGTTCGAATGCATATGGAGCAGGCTTCAATTTACTTGTTTACTTCGGATCGTAACGAAGGCTGGGGCGCTGTATTAAACGAATCAATGAATAGTGGTTGTGCTGTTGTAGCGAGCGATGATATTGGCGCGGTTCCATTTATGCTACAAAATGGATATAATGGCTTGGTTTTTCACAGTGGTGATGTAGGTGATTTATATCGTAATCTAAAGACATTATTAGATAGTCCAGAATTGTGCGTGCAGTTTGGGAAAAATGCGTATGAGACTATTACACAACATTGGAATGCGGATATTGCTGCTGAAAGGTTGATTCAGCTTTCTCATCTTTTGTTACAGGGTGAAAAGCATCCATATCCATATAGTGAAGGGCCCTGTAGTAAGGCGATATGATCACTGTGGTGTTAGAATATATAGCCTTTAAATATATTTATCCTTAGCTAAGAATTCGAGGAGGGATGACCATTGAAAAAAGCATGCATAAGCACTTATTGTAATTGGAATAGCTATGGATCTATTTTGCAGGCATTAGGTCTAAAGTTGACCTTGAGACAGCTAGGTATTGAAAGCTTTGTTGTTGAGGATACACCTGCACCATGTACAACAAAGATATTTCCACTTGCGGTTGGTCGGAACCCCAAAATGATCATAAGAAATTTTGTTCATAATAGAAAAAGAGATCAAAAACGTAAACATTATGAAAATACAGTGCGTTTTATAAACGAGAATTTAGATATTGAGTATTATAATGATTATGAGTCAGTAAAAAAATCACCTCCAGTTGCAGACTACTACATTGCTGGAAGTGACCAGATATGGCATCCTGAGTTGTGCAAGCCATTATTCTTTCTTGATTTCTTAAGTCAGAGGCATCAAAGATTATCGTATGCGGCCAGCATGGGAGTTACTGATGTACCGCCTGAGAGAGAAGAGATATTTGCAAGGATGATCTCCCAATTTACGACGCATTCTGTAAGAGAAAATGAGGTCAAGACTGTTGTAGAGAAGTATACGACCAATAATGTACAGACGCATATTGATCCGACATTTCTGCAATCGGCGGATACTTGGCGTCAATATGGTAGGCCTTATCCGGTCACCAAACCTTATATACTTGTATATGCAATATACTGGGATAAGGCACTTAATCAAAAATTAAAGGAACTACATAAAAAAACGGGATTTGATATCATTGCACTTGGAATAGGTTTTCCGGTTGTTTGGTCAACAAAGTGGATATTAGATGCTGATCCAGCACAGTTTTTGTGGTTAATCGATCATGCGGAAGCGGTTGTTAGTTCCTCGTTTCATGGGATAGCGTTTTCTTTGATTTTTAACAAGAAGTTATCGGCTGTAATTAATCCGCAGTCTCCGTCTAGAGTAGATAATATCTTATCGCTACTAGATTATAAAAATGTTGCAGTTGATGATGTGTTATCCCAAAATACTAGTCAGTATACAATTATAAATCAATGTGTTGCAGAGCAGAAACAAAAAAGCCTACAGTATTTAAAGGAGATCCTGCAGATTTATGAATAATATAGACAACTTTGCTAGATGTGCGAATTGTGGTGCATGCTATAATATTTGCCCAGTTAACGCAATATATGTTGAGGATACGTTGTTCTATACTGTAAAAGTAGACACATCAAAGTGTGTAGATTGCGGATTATGTACAAAAGTATGTCCGGTAAATAATCCCAATGATGCGCAACAACTTGTTGGCGCTTATTCAGCTATTCATAATGATGCAGCTATTGTACGAGTGAGTTCGTCTGGTGGTGCATTTACTGCGTTATCTGAGGTTGTTCTTGCACAGGGCGGAATCGTTTATGCCGCTGCCTATGGGGATGGTTGTAGAACTGTAGAGATTTGCTCAACAAAAGAAACTTCGCTACAATCATTCCAACGTAGTAAGTATGTAGAAAGCAAGGTTGGATTATCGTTTCGCGAGGTAAAAAGAGATTTAGAAACAGATAGAATGGTACTCTTCTGTGGCGCACCGTGTCAGATTGCTGGTCTAAAGCGTTATTTAATAAAGGACTATGATAACCTTATTACCTGTGATTTCAGTTGTGGCGGAATGCCTTCTCACAAACTGTTTGAACAATACTTGGATAATATTGAATGTAAACTTGGTTCTCCTATTAAGGAAGTAAATTTCCGCCCTAAAACATATGGCTGGATGCAGTATGCAATAAGAATTGAGAGCCAAAATGGTAAGGTATATAATCGTTTATCCAAAGAAGATCCGTTCTTAAATAGTTTTATATATAGCAGGGACATTATGAGAGATTACTGCTATGAGTGCGAATTTGCTAATAATCATTATGCAGATATTACTTTGGCAGATTTTTGGAAGTTCAAACAACTTTCTAATGTTCGCAATGGTGATCGTGGTATTTCGTTATTAATTACCAATTCACAAAGGGGCGAACGAATGGTGCGTTCTCTATGTAAGAAAATGGCTATTACAAATCTTGATTTGCAAAGTGCCTCATATAACATGGTCAGAAAGACACTTGATCCTAAGCGCATGCAAGCACGCGCAGAGTTTTTGGAAGAGTGTCAACAGAAGGGGTTTAAAGAAGCAACAAAAACCAGAAAGTATCCTAGAATGTGGAAGTTTAGGTTAAAATATCATTTGTACAACAAATGGCGCCTTAATAACATGTAAAGAAGTGACTATTTTTGAAAAAACGGAAATTAGGTTTGGTTTTGTCGTATACACAATCAATACTAAATATGGTTGTTGGATTGTTTATGTCCTCATTTGTTCTTCGTCAATTAGGAGATACGGAATACGGCGTATATCAAACAATAACAGCATTTGCAAATTATTTAATATTGCTTGAATTTGGCACGGGTACAGTAATGACACGTAATATAGCGGCTTGTCGTGCAGGGGAAAGTTCTCAATTATCAATTCAAAAAAACATATCCACCATATGGTCAGTTACGAGTGGTTTGGCATGTGCAATCCTGGCGGTTTCGGTGGTTTTCTATTGCTCAATTGGTGCTGTATATAAGAATTCTCTAAATAATGCACAGATTCTGTTAAGCCGGCAAATGTTTGTATTCATCACAATTCAACTAGTGTCGACTTATCTCTCTCAAACGCTCAATGGTATTATGCTGGGCTTTGAACATTATACCTATGCATCGACGGTGTCTATAATTAGAATTATCACTAGAACGACAGCGATTGTTTTACTGTTGATCAACATAAAAAGCGCGCTTTTAATTACCGTTGTGGATGCAACACTTGCTCTTGTACAAATGCTGATTACTTATGTATATTGCTGCAAGAAAAACAAGGTTAAGATAAATTATCTCAATTTTGACAAGGCTATCCTAAAAAGTTCTTTGCCTATGTGCATAGCCCTTCTTTTGCAAACTATTATTAATCAAGCAAATAACATGATTGGTAAGTTTACCCTGGGTGTAATGATGACTCCCGAGGATGTGACATTATATTCGGTTGCGTTGTATGTGTTTAGTATGTTTTCGGCGATGGTAACTATTCCAGTTTCTCTGTATACTCCACAGGTAACAAAGAATGTGGTGTCTGGGGTAGAAGGATTACCATTAACGAAAACATTGGTGCAACCAAGTAGATTGATTGTTGTAATAGGCGGATCTATCTTATTTGGTTTTATTGCAGCGGGACGTCCCTTTATAGCTCTTGTTTATGGTCGTAAATATCTTTCAGCATGGATGATGGCTGTCATTTTAATGGTCCCTATGTTTGTAAATATGACCAATTCTCTATCTATCAATGTGCTAGATGCTAAGAATAAGAGACTAGCTCGTTCACTCATTCTAATGGTGACAACGGCTATTAATATTGGGTTAACCATTGTATTGATTATTAAAATAGGAATTATAGGTGCTGCCATTGCAACTGGGGCCTCAATGATTTTGCAGGTAATTGTAATTAATATCTATTACTCTCGAGTAATTAATATTAAGGTATATTATTTGTATAGACATGCCTATAAAGGAATATTACTTTTTCAGCTGTTTGGCGCAGGGGCTGGATGGATCGTTAGTAATATTATAGATAATTTGCTAGTATCTCTATTGGCAAGCGGCGGGGTTTATGTCTTTGTCGCTTTTGGGGGATTTTTGATCTTTGGAAAAAACGATAGAGAGTTATCTGCGTTTAACAAGATGAAGTTAAAATTTTTTAAAAGATAATTGATTAAGGGAGTGTATAATAAAATGGGGCATTTTACAAATAAAACTCTAATGATCACCGGTGGTACCGGTAGTTTTGGCAATGCGGTTTTGAACCGTTTTTTGCAGACCGATATTGGTGAGATCCGTATTTTCTCTCGTGATGAGAAGAAGCAGGATGATATGCGCCATGAATTCCAGGCCAAGATGCCCGAGGTGGCAGAGAAGATCAAGTTCTACATCGGTGATGTAAGAGATCTGGCCTCCGTTAAGAATGCTATGCACGGCGTGGACTATATTTTCCATGCTGCCGCATTGAAGCAGGTTCCTTCCTGCGAATTCTTCCCCATCGAGGCGGTCAAAACCAACGTGCTGGGCACCGAGAATGTACTGACCGCTGCCATTGAAGCAGGAGTCAGCAATATCGTCTGTCTGTCCACCGACAAGGCAGCCTATCCTGTCAATGCAATGGGTACGTCCAAGGCTATGATGGAAAAGGTTATTGTGGCAAAGTCCAGAACGGTAGCACCCGAAAAGACCAAGATCTGCTGCACTCGTTACGGTAATGTTATGTGCAGCCGCGGCTCTGTAATTCCTCTGTGGATCGAGCAGATCAAGGCGGGCAATCCCATCACTATCACCGAGCCCTCCATGACTCGCTTTATTATGAGTTTGGACGAGGCTGTGGATCTGGTGCTGTTTGCCTTTGAAAATGGTGACTCTGGTGATATTCTGGTGCAAAAAGCACCTGCCTGCACCATCGAGGTGCTGGCAAAGGCGGTTACCGGTCTCTTTGCTCCCGGTCACGAGATTAAGGTTATTGGCATCCGCCATGGCGAGAAGATGTACGAGACTCTGCTCACCAACGAGGAATGTGCCAAGGCTACCGATATGGGCGATTTCTATCGTGTACCCTGTGACAACCGTGGCTTGAATTACGATAAGTATTTCAAGGATGGTGACGCTGAGCGCAATACCCTCACTGAGTTTAATTCCAGCAACACCGAGCTTCTGAATGTGGAGCAGGTGCAGGAGAAACTGCTGACTCTGCAGTATATTCGTGATGAGTTGGCAGCATGGAAGGAAAGAAAGTAATGACCAAAACTTTACGGCAAGGTGTTCTTGCCCTGATACATAGCGCTGTCAGCGGCGAGGCCAAAACCTTGCCGGAAGGGTTTGATTTAGAGGCAGCAATACCGCTGATTCAAAAGCATAAGATCAACAATCTGATTTACTATGGCGCAAAGAACTGCGGCATAGACGCGTCTTCTCCTGTGATGAAGAACCTCTTTCTGGTGACCTATCAGGCTATGTGTGCTGATGAGCGACAGAGAGAACAACTAAGCAAGTTGTTTGCTGCCTTTGATGCCAATGGCATTGAATATATGCCGGTCAAGGGCGTTCTGCTGAAGGCGTTGTATCCTAAGCCGGATATGCGTATTATGGGCGATGCGGACATACTGATCCGTTTGGAGCAGTATGAGAAGATCCGCCCGATCATGGAATCTCTGGGATATACGGAAAAGTTGGAGAGTGACCACGAATTGATTTGGACACACCCCAGCTTGTACCTGGAACTCCATAAGCGGTTGATTCCTTCCTACAACTATGATTATGCCGCCTACTATGGCGACGGTTGGCAGTTGGGACATCCCAGCACGGAGAATCCTTGTCGATATGAAATGACCGATGAAGATCAGATGATCTATCTTTTTACCCATTTTGCGAAGCATTATCGGGATGGCGGCATTGGCATTCGTCATTTGCTTGATCTGTATCTATACAGAAAAGCAAAGCCAAATATGGATATTGCGTACTTGGAGCGGGAACTGAAAAAATTGCAGTTGGATGTATTCCACGCACATATCGTAAAAACCATGGATGTTTGGTTTGATGGTGCATCTGCAGATGAGATGACCGATACAATCACAGATTTTCTCTTCGGTAGTGGCTCGTTTGGTGCAAAGGTAACCCAACGCGTGGCGCGAGGTGTACGTAATAAATCCAAAAATGGCGGCGGCGCCAAGCAGGTGCGTGCCAGATTTTGGTTGCGTGTAATTTTTCTTCCGTATGGCCAAATGTGCACAAAATATCCCGTGCTTAAGAAATTACCGATTCTTCTACCGGTTATGTGGGTGGTTAGATGGTTCCAAACCTTGCTGAAGGGTAAACCGGCTATTGATGAACAGCGTAATCGAGCACACCTGCTTACAGAGGACAAATTAGACGCATGGGAATCCCAAATGCATGCGGTTGGCCTTGGCTTCCATTTTGAGGAGAACGAGCAATGACCCCTCTTGTTGAGGGTGTGCTGCAGCTGATCAAGAGTGCGCTGACAGGCGAGGGCGGTGGCATACCCACTGACTTTACTGCGGCGGATGCAGTGCAATTGGGGAAGAAGCATGGCATTGAGGTCATGCTATACCACGGTGGCATCCATTGTGGCTTGTCAAAATCCGATGCTGGTATGCAGGCGCTTTATCAAGGTTGCTTGCGGAAGATGCTGATAGGGGAGCGCCAGCGGCAGATTCTGGAACAACTGTTGCAGCTTTTTGCGGAAAATAAGATTCGCATTATGCCTCTGAAGGGCATGCTTCTGCGTGAAATATATCCCATACCGGAGATGCGGTGGATGGGGGATGCAGACATTTTGATTGATGCCGCCCAATATTCCACCATTAAAAACCTTCTGCAATCCAAGGGATTTTCGCAGGCAGGCAGAACGGATCACGAGATAGCGTGGCATCATCCCTATTTGCGATTGGAATTGCACACATTGCTGGTTCCAGAGCGCAATCCAATACTGTTCCATTATTTTGGTGATGGATGGCAACGTGCACACCAAGTTAAAGATAATGTGTATGCCATGACCCCGGAGGATACCTTGGTATTCCTGGTTGCACATGCCGCAAAGCATTATGCAGCCGGTGGTATTGGTATCCGTCAGTTTGTTGACATATGGCTATACACCCAAACGCATGTTGCGTTGGATCAGGCCTATATGCAACAAGAGTTGGCGGAGATTCATCTGGAAAAATTTTATGCCTGTACCCTGGGCATGCTTCAGGCATGGTTCAGCGGCGGGGAATGGGATGAATGTGTCCGGGAGATGACCGAATTCATCTTTTCCAGTGGCTGTTACGGCACCAATGTGAATCATGCACTTGCCCAAGGCGCCAAGCAGCAAAGCAGGGTACGTCGATTTTGGAATGCGGTATTTCCTGGTTACGGAGAAATGAAATTAAGATATCCTGTGCTGGGTCGTTGGCCGGTTTTGTTACCGTTCACATGGCTTGTCCGTGGCATGAGCCTAATATTGTTTCACCGAAATAGAATCCACAGGAAATCACAGGATCTGCAATTGGCAGCAGATTCCAGAACCAAAGAACTTCAAAAGCATTTTGATATGCTTGGTTTAAGGAGTAATTTATGAACATATTGATTACGGGCGCCAAGGGATTTGTTGGCAAAAATCTGGTAGAGAATCTGAAAACCATTCGGGATGGTAAAAACCGTACCCGACAGTTGGCGGTGGACGAGATTTATGAGTATGACATTGATACAGATCCCAGCCTGTTGCAGGAATATTGCCACAAGGCAGATTTTGTATTCAATCTGGCAGGTGTAAACCGTCCTCAGAATCAAGAGGAATTCATGCAGGGGAACTTTGGCTTTGCATCCACATTGCTGGATACGCTGAAGGCCAATCAAAATACCTGTCCTGTCATGCTGTCTTCTTCCATTCAAGCTACCTTGATCGGTCGCTATGGAGAGTCTGATTACGGCAAGAGCAAGCTGGCAGGGGAGGAGTTGTTCTTTGATTATAGCAAGGAAACCGGTGCTTCCGTGTTGGTCTATCGTTTCCCTAACCTGTTCGGTAAGTGGTGTCGTCCTAATTATAATAGCGCGGTAGCAACCTTCTGCAATAACATTGCCAACGACCTGCCTATCCAGGTCAATGACCGTTCCACCCAGCTGGAACTGCTGTACATTGACGATTTGGTGGACGAAATGCTGGACGCTTTGGAGGGCAAGCCCCATCGTTGCAATTATAATGGCCTTGATCCTGTGGCAACGGAAGATGGTCGTTATTGTTATGCACCCATTACCCATAAGGTAACTTTGGGCGAAATCGTGGATTTGCTGGATAGTTTTAAAACCCAGCCGAAAACCCTGGAAATGCCCGAGATTCCCTATAATTCCTTTGGCAAAAAGCTGTACTCTACCTATCTGAGTTATTTGCCCAAGGAGGCTGCCTGCTTCGACCTGAAGATGAATGTGGATGATCGTGGCAGCTTCACCGAATTGCTGAAAACCGCCAATTGTGGTCAGTTCAGCGTGAATATTTCCAAGCCTGGTATTACCAAAGGTCAGCACTGGCACAACACAAAATGGGAGTTCTTCATTGTGGTGTCCGGTGATGCATTGATCCAACAGAGACGGATCACGGATGACCAGGTGCTGGAATTCCGTGTGAGCGGTGATAAGATCCAGGCGGTGCACATGCTGCCCGGCTATACCCATAATATTATCAATTTGAGTGAAACGAAAGATCTGGTAACGGTCATGTGGGCAAATGAACAGTTTGACCCCAATAAGCCGGATACCTTCTTTGAGAAAGTGGAGGCATAAAAATGGCATCCTTTAAGAATAACGGCAAGCTGAAGCTGCTGATCATTGTGGGCACTCGCCCCGAAATTATCCGACTGGCTGCGGTGATTACAAAGTGCCGTCAGTATTTTGACACCATTCTGGCACATACCGGCCAGAACTATGACTATAACCTAAACGGTGTCTTCTTCCATGATTTGGAGCTGGAAGATCCCGAGGTATACCTCAATGCAGTAGGTAAGGACCTGGGCGAGACCATGGGCAATATTATTGCCAAGTCTTACCAGCTGATGGTAGAGATTCAGCCCGATGCAGTGCTGGTGCTGGGCGATACCAATTCCTGCCTGTCTGTTATTGGCGCAAAGCGTTTGCACATTCCCATTTTCCACATGGAAGCCGGCAACCGTTGTAAGGACGAGTGCTTGCCCGAGGAAACCAACCGTCGTATTGTGGATATTATCTCTGACGTGAACCTGTGCTATTCTGAGCATGCTCGCCGCTACCTGGCAGATTGCGGTTTGCCCAAGGAGCGTACCTATGTGACCGGTTCTCCCATGGCAGAGGTTCTGCATAATAACCTGTCCAAGATCGAAGCCAGCGATGTGCATCAGCGCTTGGGTCTGGAGAAGGGTAAATATATCTTGTTGTCTGCCCACCGTGAGGAGAATATTGATACCGAGAAGAACTTTACTTCTCTGTTTACCGCAATCAATAAGATGGCAGAGAAGTACGATATGCCCATCCTGTACTCTTGCCATCCCAGAAGCCGTAACCGTCTGGAAGCCAGCGGTTTCGTGCTGGATAAGCGAGTAATTCGTCAGGAGCCTTTGGGATTCCATGACTATAACTGCCTGCAGATGAATGCTTTTGCAGTGGTCTCTGATAGCGGCACATTGCCTGAGGAGAGCAGCTTCTTTACATCTATTGGCAAGTCTTTCCCGGCTGTGTGTATTCGTACTTCCACAGAGCGTCCCGAGGCTTTGGATAAGGGTTGCTTTGTGCTGGCAGGTATTGATGAGAACAGCCTTCTGCAGGCAGTGGATACTGCAGTATCTATGTGTGAAAATGACCATAATGGTATTCCTGTGCCGGACTATGTGGAAGAGAATGTGTCCACAAAGGTAGTGAAATTGATCCAATCCTACACCGGCGTGGTCAACAAAATGGTCTGGAGAAAGTTCTGATTTTTCAGTTCCCGTTAAGAAAATGTGAACTTATTGTAACTGCTATTGACAATAAAAACAGACGCTGATATAATACAGCGCGTTGAGCTTGGAGGACAACATGGGGTTTGTTGAACTGCTGATCCTGGCGATCGGCTTGAGTATGGATGCCTTTGCGGTTTCCATCTGCAAGGGTTTGGCTATGCAAAAGGCCGGTTTGAAAGAGGGCGCAGTATGCGGAGCCTGGTTTGGTGGTTTTCAGGGTTTGATGCCTGCAATTGGTTTCTTCCTGGGAACCATGTTTGCCGATGCCATTCGTGCTGTTGACCACTGGGTAGCGTTTGGTTTGCTGGCGATCATCGGCATCAATATGCTGAAAGAAGCCTTTAGCAAATGCGAATGCTGTGAAAACCAGGACGCAGACTTGTCTGTGAAGACTATGTTTATTATGGCAGTTGCCACCAGCATCGACGCGATGGCATCCGGTATCTCCATGGCCATGAAGGACGCTAATATCTATATAGCGGTGGCTTTGATTGCAGCGGTTACCTTCGCTATGTGCACCGCAGGTGTGAAGATCGGCAACATTTTTGGTAGCCGTTTTGAGAAGAAGGCACAAATGGCCGGCGGCGTAATCTTGATTCTGCTGGGTCTGAAGATCTTGCTGGAGGATTTGAATCTGTTGCCATGGTAAAAACGAAAACTAGATTGACCCTTTGCTTGATCCTATTGAGCCTGAATATCGGCTTTATCTGGGGAAACTCTTTGTTAAGTGCCGAGTTATCCAGAGCCTTTAGTGGCTGGGTCGGCAAGATCCTTGCTCTGTTTGTGTCCTCCGGTGGCACAGAGGAAGTGGAGGGAGGACAGCATCTGCTTCGAAAACTGGCGCATTTTATGGAATTTACCTGCTTGGGGATTTGCCTTAGCTGGTTGATCCGCATGATGCGTAGTGGCAAGTTGGAGCAATATTATTTGCCGCTGATGGGCGGTGTGCTGGTGGCTTGTGTGGACGAAACCATTCAGATCTTCGTTCCTGGCAGAGGCCCCGGTATCAAAGATGTAGGAATCGATACTTTGGGAGTGATCCTGGGTATTGTTCTGATAAGTTTATACACAAGTATAAAACACAAATTTTGGAGGAAAATACAATGAAGAAGACTTTAGCAATGCTGCTGGCTGTGATCATGGTTGTTGGCCTGTTCGCTGCTTGCGGTAACACCGAAGACAAGAAGACCGAAAAGGAAACTGTAGAGGCTACCCCCGAGACCACTGATGCGGCTACCGATGCAACCAGCGGTGCAACTGTGGAAGAGGAGACTGAGGAAGTCACCGAGCCTGTTGCAGCTGACAGCAACGCTTCCACTGTGATTCTGGAGAACATCTGGGCACAGGTTGGCGAGGACAACCAGTTCTTTGTTATGGGCGGCAACGTGGAGAACTATGTAGATGGCGCTCCCGGCAACTATAACATGGAGTACAAGGAGAACCTGCCTTTCAATCTGCTGATTCCCGAGGCAGAGTTGGCCAACATTGACGAGGCTGGTTTCATGCAGCACGCTATGAATGCAAACAACTTCACTGCAGGTGTTGTACACTATACTGGCGATGTAGCAACCTTCGCTTCTACTATGCAGGCTGCTATCCAGGGCAATCAGTGGATGTGTGGTTTCCCCGAGACTCTGATTATTGCTGCTATTGACAGCGAGTATGTTCTGGTGTCCTTTGGTGTGAACGATGCTATGGATCTGTTTGTTCCCGCTGTGAGCGCAGCTTATGCAGACGCTGAGATCCTGTACAACGAGGCTATTGCCGGCTAATCAAAAATAGAAAGGCAGCGGCACACCGCTGCCTTTTTTATAAACCCTAGTTTGTACCCTATCAAAGGAGGGAAGGATCTTGATCTTTTCCAGCATTCCCTTTTTATATTACTTTTTACCGGCGGTGCTGCTGATCTATTTTTTAGTGCCTCGAGTGCTAAAAAATACGGTTCTGCTACTATCCAGTCTGGTATTTTACGCATGGGGCGAACCCCGCCTGGTTGCGCTGATGTTGTTTACCATAGCAGTGTTCTACGGTTGTGGCTTGGCTATGGGGCAATCCCGGAGCAGGAAATGGAAAAAAGTATGGCTCATCGTATCTATCGTGGTCAGCGTCGGCCTGTTGGCATTGTACAAGTACGCAGATTTCTTTGTGTCCTCCTTCAATGCAGTAACCGGCCTGTCCGTACCGTTACTGCGGCTGGCATTGCCTGTGGGTATCAGCTTCTACACGTTCCAATGCTTGAGCTATACCATTGATGTGTACTGGGGCAATGTCCCTGTGCAAACAAATCCCATCAGCTTTGGCGCTTATGTGGTGCTGTTTCCGCAGTTGATCGCCGGCCCTATTGTCCGCTATAGCGATGTGGCACAAGAACTGAATCACCGTACCCATAGCTGGGATAATGTGGCACAGGGCTTGCGCCGTTTCCTGTTGGGTATGGGCAAAAAGGTGCTGATCGCAGATAATTTCGCTCTGCTGATGAAACTGTTCCGTGAGAGCAACGGCCAATCGGTACTGTTCTATTGGATGTACGCCATCGCCTTTGCACTGAATATCTATTTTGACTTTTCCGGTTATTCCGACATGGCCATTGGCTTGGGTCGGATCATGGGCTTCCATTTTCCGGAAAACTTCAATTTCCCTTATATTTCCAGAAGCATCCAGGAGTTTTGGCGCAGATGGCACATGACCCTGGGCGGTTGGTTCCGGGATTATATCTATATCCCTCTAGGTGGCAACCGTGTGAGTAAGTCCCGCTGGGTGTTCAATACGCTGGTGGTGTGGATGCTCACAGGCCTATGGCATGGTGCGGCATGGAATTTTGTATTGTGGGGTCTATTGTACGCAGCTTTGTTACTCCTGGAAAAATGGGTGCCTGCCATTCATAAAATGCCCCGGGTCTTGGGTCATATCTATACCATGCTGGCGGTGATTTTAGGCTTTGTGCTGTTTAATGCCACCAGCCTGCAGCAATGCGCCCAGGATATCAAATGCCTCTTTGGATTTGGCGGTCTACCTGCTATTACCGCAGATACGATTTATTACCTGCGAAGCTACGGTGTGCTGTTCCTTGTGGGCATTGTGGGAGCGACCCCCCTGGTGCGCAACTGCGCCAATCGCATTGCCCATACAAAAGCGGCAGCCCTGTTTGAACCGATACTCTGTATCGGCCTGCTTCTTCTGTGTACGGCTTATCTGGTGGACGGCTCTTTTAGCCCGTTCCTGTATTTCCGGTTCTGAGGAGGTGGCGTGATGAATAAATGGATTCGCGCCATTGGCGCAGGCTTATTGGTAGCTGTGTGGCTGGGCTTAGCGGGATGGCTGTGGTTTGGCCCGAAAACGGAGTTCTCTGATGCGGAACGTCGCCCTCTGGCAGACGCCCCGGAATTGAATAAGGAGACATTACTAAACGGCAGCTTCATGAAGGAATTTGAATCCTATACCCTGGATCAGTTTCCTATGCGTGATGATTTCCGGCAACTGAAATCTATGTTCCATTATTACGTTCTTCGACAGAAGGACAATAATGATATCTATGTGGAAGACGGCTATGCCGCCAAGCTGGAATATCAGGTGGATCAGGAGGCTGTGGATCACGCACTTAAGCTGTTCAATAATATCTACAAGCGTTTCTTAAAAGAGAAGAATACCAAGGTGTATCTGAGCATCGTGCCGGATAAAAGCTATTACCTGGCAGAAGCCAATGGCTATTTGTCTTTGGACTATGATGCGTTCTTTAAAACCATCCAGGACGGTATGCCCTGGGCAACCCCCATTGATATTACCGGCAGCCTGGATATTACGGATTACTATTACACCGACACCCATTGGCGGCAGGAGGAACTGTTTGATGCGGCTGCTGCCTTGTGTAATGGCCTGGGTGTCACGGCACCCAAACGGGAGGAATACACCCGGGTAGCTCTGGAACGACCCTTCTACGGCGTCTATTACGGCCAGGCGGCACTTCCTATGGATCCTGACACCATGTATATTCTGAAAAATGATCTGTTAGACAGCTACGTGACCGCTCTGGCAGAGCAAGATCCTAAAACCGGTGCGGTATCGTATAAGCCGGCCTATGAGAGTGTCTATGACTTGTCCAAGCAGGATGCCAAGGATATGTACGAAGTGTACTTGTCCGGTTCTCAATCGATTCTGCGGATCGAAAATCCCAATGCCACCACCGACCGGGAATTGATCATTTTCCGGGATTCCTTTGGTAGTAGCATGGCGCCATTGCTGGCACAGGATTACCGCTATGTGACCCTGGTGGATATCCGCCATATAAGCAGTAGTATGCTAAATCGTTTCCTGGATTTTGAGAATAAGGATGTGCTGTTCCTGTATAGCACCTCCGTCCTCAATAACCCCGGCACAAATTTCAAACCCTAAGCTAAGAAATCCGCCTGTCTTTGTTGACAGGCGGATTTGCGTTTATTTCGTTGTTAAATTTTGCATCCAGTTGCCACGGCCTATTAGGAAATAGGCTGCTACGCATTTGGCAAGATTGGGAACAAAACTCATGGCATACAGCCAAACAATGGGCATGTCCGTAAACCGACTCAAACAGTAGATCAGCGGTACTGTGACCAGCCAAATAAATCCACCGTCATAGAAGAAGGTCGTCCATGTCTTGCCACCGGAGCGGAGTGTGAAGTAGGCGGAGAACATATAGCTGTCCGAGGGCTTCATCACTGCAATGACCAGCATCAGTTGAGCAGCCAGTAGATGCACATGGCTGGAGGCATTGTAAAGCTTGGGGAAGGGGTAGGCAATCAGCGCCAGGACGATACCGAACACCACACCGGCCACCACTGCCAAAGCGGTTAGCTTCCGATTGGTGTTCATAATCTCCTCCTTAGGCCGTTGTGCGCCCAGCATTTGTCCCAGAATGATACCCACCGTGATACCTAGTGCAATATTGACCACACTGGTCAAATTGGAAACGGTAATGGTGATATTGGTTGCGCCAACCACATCGTAACCCTTGGTGGAATAGCATTGATTCAAGAAGGTGGTGCCAAAGGCCCACAGAAACTCGTTGGCCATCAAAGGCGAACCCTTGACCAACATTCTGCCCAGTAACCGCCGGGGGATATACATGCTACGATATGCCTTTTTAATAAAGGGCTGCTCCTTGCGATGGGTGTGTGTCCAAATTACTGTGATACCCATTTCCACATATCGGGCAATGACCGTCGCCAGGGCAGCACCGCGAACACCCATCATAGGGGCACCAAATTTGCCGAAAATCAGCACATAGTTCAGAGCCATGTTCATAACCACGGCAATCACACCGGACACCATGGGAATGGTGGTCTGACCGCATTCTCTTAGAGTACTGGAATAAGCAATATAGATGGCCAGGGGGATCAAACCCCAGACCATAATGGAAATATAATCCAATCCATATTGTAAGGTGGCGGCTTTGTCCTGCACCGCACCTTCGCCTTGCAGAAAACTGTTGATCAGCGGTGTGCCGGCATAGGTCAAAATGGCGATGCTGGCAATACCGAACAACATACAACCCATCATCTTAAACCGGAAGCAATGGCGGATGCCCTCGTGATCTTCAGAACCGTAAAACTGGGCAGTGAAAATGCCCGGTCCGGAGGTGACACCTAATAGTGCCAGGGTGTAAATAAAGACAAACTGGTTCACCACCGACACGCCACTCATGGCGGTCAGATTCAGCTGACCAACCATGAGATTATCCACCAAGGAGGCCATGTTGGTGATACCGTTTTGAATAATAATGGGGATTGCGATGGCGAACACGGACCGATAAAAGGCCCGGTCGCCAATATATTTTTTAAACATAGTATTACATCTTCTCGGGAGCGGAGAAACCTAGGATATCCATACAGGTCTCCAGAATATTCTTGGCCAGACCGATCAAGGAAATATAGCCGGCCTGCAGAGTCTTGTCCTCCTCGCTGAGGATACGGGTCTCATGATAGAACTTATTCACTGCGCCAGCCAGTTCATAGATGTAAGCGCAGATCATGTTGGGGGCCAATGCACTCAGTGCGGCCTCCAGGGTGGGACCCAGCTTGGTGATGGCCAGCATCAGATCGGTGGCATAGGGGTTTGCAGGCACGGCAATGGGCAGATGTTCCCATGCGCCATAGCGAGCCAGAATGGACTTAATACGCACCACCGTGTACAGAATGTAAGGACCGGTGTTGCCTTCGAAAGCAGCAAAACGCTCCAGATCGAAGTTGTAGTCCTTAGTGGGTTGGTTGGACAGATCGCCGTACTTCAGGGCCGCCAGAGCAATCTTTGCAGTGGTGGCTTCCACTTCGCTTTCATCTACGATCTTGTTTTCAACGACCTTGGTACGCACAAAGTCGGTCATGTCGTTGATCAGCTGTTCCAGACGGAGAACACCGCCGTCACGGGTCTTAAAGGGCTTGCCGTCTGCACCGTTCATAGTGCCGTGACCCACGTGATCCAGCTGCACATGCTCTTTCACAATGCCGCTCTTCTTTGCGGCGCGGAAGATCTGCTCAAAATGCAGATTCTGCCGCTTGTCGGTGACATAGAGCATCTTGTCGGGATTCCAGTCCTGGGTACGCTGTACCATGGTAGCCAGATCGGTGGTGGCATAAATGGCAGAGCCGTCAGACTTAACCAGAATACAGGGAGGAACTTCCTTTTTGTCGGTTTCCTCCGCCACAGGGATGACCCATGCACCGGCGGACTGTACCGCAAAACCACGATCCTTCAGATCCTCTACCATGGCGGGAATATAGGGATCGGCATCGCTTTCGCCCAACCACTTTTCAAAGTGCACATCCAGAATGCCGTAGATTCGGCGCAGATCGGGCAGGGAAATGCCCATGATGTGATTCCAGATAGCACGGTAGCCACGACGACCCTGCTGCAGTTCATAGGTAGCAATGTGTGCCTTCTCAGCAAACTCGGGGTCAGACTTCTTGGAAGAAGCGGTGGGGTAGATCTCCTCCAACTCGGTCAGCGTGAAGGGGGACTCGGTGGGATATTCACCGGTATAATCGGGATCAAAATAGCACAGATCCGGCTGACGCTCCTGCAATTCTGCAATGATCAGACCCATCTGCAGACCCCAGTCGCCCAGATGCACGTCACCGATGGTGTTGTAACCCAGGAACTTGTGCAGACGCTTCAGAGCCTCGCCGATAATAGCAGGACGCAAATGACCGATGTGCAGAGGCTTTGCCACGTTAGCGCCGCCATAGTCCACCACAGCGGTCTTGCCGTTACCAGGCTTGGCAACGCCAAAGTCGGGAGCGGTACGCGTATCCTCCAAGTAGCTTTGCAGGAAGCTGTCGGACAGCTTCAGATTGATGAAACCGGGCATAACGGCCTCGCACATGGAAAAGTCAGCCTTATCCAGTTGCTCAGCCACAGCATTTGCGATCTGAATGGGAGCGCACTTGTAGACCTTAGCGGCAGCCAATGCGCCGTTGCATTGATATTGACACAGGTCAGGACGGTTGGAAACCGTCACCTTACCGTAAGCGGCATCGAATCCTGCTTTCTCAAAAGCCTCCGCCATCTTCCGGGAAATAATATCCAATATTTTTTCCATGTTTATACTCCTTTATTCTGTGCCATCCATTCCAGATAATCGTCATAAGTGCCATAGCGATCCACAATAGTACCATCAGGCTGGAAGGCGATCACACGGTTACAGGTAGAGGTCAGCATTTCGTGGTCATGGGATGCCAGCAGCACAACGCCGTTAAAGGCTTCCAGACCCTTGTTCACAGCTTGAATGGATTCCATATCCAGGTGGTTGGTGGGCTGGTCCAACAGAACCACGTTTGCACCGCTGAGCATCATCTTAGAGAGCATACAGCGAACCTTCTCACCACCGGAGAGCACATCCACGTGCTTAAATACGTCCTCGTTGGAGAACAGCATACGACCCAGGAAGCCACGCAGATACACATCATCCTTCTTGACGCTGTACTGACGGAGCCAATCCACCAGTTCCATCTGGTTGCCTTCGAAATACTCGGAATTGTCCTTGGGCAGATAGCTGCGTACAGTGGAGATGCCCCACTTGATGCTGCCCTCGTCGGGCTCTAACTCGCCCATGAGGATCTGGAACAGAGCGGTCTGTGCAAGCTCGTTGTCACCGACAAAAGCAATCTTGTCGTTCTTGCCCACGGAGAAATAGACCTTATCCAGCAGCTTCACACCGTCCACGGTCACGGAAACATCGTTAACGGTGAGAATATCCTTACCCAACTCACGCTCGGGCATAAAGCCAACGAAGGGATAGCGACGGGTAGAGCAGGGCATTTCCTCAACGGTCAGCTTGTCCAGCAGCTTACGACGGGCAGTAGCCTGCTTAGCCTTGGACTTGTTAGCGGAGAATCGCTGAATGAACAGCTGCAACTCCTCGATCTTCTCCTGGTTGCGCTTGTTCTTGTTACGGATCATAGCCTGCACCATCTGAGAGGACTCGTACCAGAAGTCGTAGTTACCCACGTACATCTTGATCTTGCCATAGTCGATATCCACAGTATGGGTACAAACCGTATTCAGGAAGTGACGGTCGTGGGAAACAGCGATGACCATGCCGGGGAAGTCCAGCAGAAAGTCCTCCAGCCAGTTGATCGCTTCAATATCCAGGTTGTTGGTAGGCTCGTCAAGCATAACAATGTCGGGATTGCCGAAGAGCGCCTGTGCCAGCAATACCTTCACCTTCAGACGGGGATCGGTTGCGCCCATGATATCATAGTGCATATCCGTGGGGATGCCCAGACCCTGGAGCAGGCGAGAGGCATCGGATTCTGCTTCCCAGCCGCCCATTTCTGCAAACTCGGCCTCCAGCTCAGAAGCACGCATACCATCCTCATCGGTGAAATCGGGCTTTTCGTAAATGGCATCCTTTTCCTTCATCACGTCATACAGATGCTGGTTGCCCATGATGACGGTGTCCATAATGGTGTAATCGTCGTAGGCATTCTGATTCTGCTTCAGAACAGAAACACGCTTGTCCGGATCAATGGCAATATGACCTGCGGTGGAATCCAGTTCACCGTACAAAATACGCAGGAAAGTGGACTTGCCTGCACCGTTGGCACCGATAATACCGTAGCAGTTACCGGGCAGGAACTGCAGATCTACGTGCTGGAACAACCATTGGCCGCCAAATTGCATACCTAAATTACTAACTGTGATCATTTTTCTAACTCCTTATTTGGCACATAATTATACATGCTAATCATATCACATAATTATGAATAAGAAAAGAACTTTTTTATATAAGGCTTGCTTTTTTTAGAAATTGCGATATAATGTTAGCACTCAACCAAATAGAGTGCTAATAAATCACAAGGAGCGAATATCAAATGGCAAAAAAACAGTTTAAAGCAGAGTCCAAGCGCCTGCTGGATCTGATGATCAATTCCATCTATACCCACCAGGAGATCTTCCTGCGAGAAATTATTTCCAATGCATCCGATGCCATGGACAAATTGGCATACACCGCCTTGACCGATGATAAGATCAGCATTGACCGGGATCAGATGACCATTACCTTGACCCCCGGCCAGGACAGCCTGACTGTGTCCGATATGGGTATCGGCATGAACAAGGAGGAGATGGAGGAGAATCTGGGTACGATCTGTAAATCCGGCTCTCTGGGATTCAAGCAGGCCATGGAAAAGAGCGAGGATATTGACATTATCGGCCAGTTTGGTGTGGGCTTTTATGCAGCCTTCATGGTAGCTTCCAATGTAACCGTGATCTCTAAGAAATACGGCGAGGATACCGCATGGCAGTGGACATCCAACGGTGCAGACGGCTACACCATTACCGAAGCCCACCGTGATCACCCCGGTACGGACATCGTCATGACCTTGAAAGCAGATACGGAGGACGAAAAGTATTCCCGTTTCCTGGAGGAATACGAACTGCGGAATCTGGTGAAGAAGTATTCTGACTATATCCGCTATCCCATCCGTATGGAGGTTACCAAGTCCCGTAAGAAGGAGGACTCCGAGGAATACGAGAGTTATACCGAGTGGGAGACCTTGAACTCCATGATTCCTCTGTGGAACAAGGCGAAGAAGGATGTGACCGAAGAGGAGTACGAAGGCTTCTACCGTGAGAAATTCTATGATTTCCACAAGCCCCTGCGCACAGTGCATTTCTCTGCAGAGGGTACGGTTTCTTTCAAAGCATTGCTGTATATCCCTGGTAAAGCCCCCTATGATTTCAATACCCAGGAGTATAAGCGTGGTTTGCAGTTGTATTCCTCCGGTGTGATGATCATGGAATCCTGTGAGGAACTGATCCCCGAGCATTTCCGTTTTGTCCGTGGTGTGGTGGACAGCCAGGATCTGTCCTTGAACATCAGCCGCGAGATGCTTCAGCATAACCGCCAGCTGACAGTGATCGCCAAGAATATCGAGAAGAAAATCAAGGCTGAGCTGACCTCCATGCTGGAAAATGATCGGGAAAAATACGAAGAATTTTATGCTGCCTTCAGCCGCCAGCTGAAATACGGTGTGGTTGCAGATTACGGCGCACACAAACAGGCTACACAGGATCTGGTGCTGTTTACCAGTCGCAAGGAGAAGAAGCTGATCTCCTTGAAGGAGTATGTGGCAGCTATGGCAGAAGGTCAGGAGAAGATCTACTATGTCTGCGGTCAGAGTGCAGATCGCCTGGCAGCCTTGCCCCAGGTCAAGACTCTGGAAAATAAGGGCTATGACGTGCTGCTCATGACCGACGAGGTGGATGAGTTTGTGCCCCAGACTTTGATGACCTATGCCGAAAAGCAGTTCTGTAATGCAGCCACCGAGGATCTGGGTCTGCAAACCGAGGACGAGAAGAAGGCGCTGGAGGAAAAGGCCGAGGAACTGAAGGGCTTGCTGACCTTTGTCCAGGATACGTTGAAAGATTCTGTGAAGGAAGTAAGGATCTCCGCAGATCTGGGTGATGCCCCTGTGGCTATGCGTCCCGGTGTGGGCATGAGCTTCGAAATGGAAAAATATATGAAGCGCATGAATCCGGAGTTTGCATTCCCTGTGGATCGCATTCTGGAACTGAACCCGGAGCATCCTGCGGTGAAGGCCATGGAAAAGGCCATGGTCTCCGATACCCAGAAAGCCAAGGATTACGCAAATCTGCTCTGTGCCCAGGCGCAGCTGATGGCAGAATTGCCCCTGGAAGACCCGGCAGCCTACACGGCTCTGGTCTGCAAGCTGATGAACTAAGAAAATCCCTGCAACTTAACCGTTGCAGGGATTTTTCGTTATACTGATATTTGCTGTGCTTGACGCACCTTCTTGCACATGGAAATGGCAAGGGGAATGGCAAATCCCAAACTCAGCACATCGGCCAAAGCTTGAATACTGCATAGACCATAGTCTCCAAAGATCCATGACATGGGATACAGCAGGGGCAGGAAACATGTGCCTTGCCGTGCAATGGAAAGCACCAAAGCACCCTTGGCATTGCCCAGACCCACACAGAACATATTCACAATGGCTACCCATGCATGAATGGGCAGAGCCACACATTGGGTGATAATACAGAACATACCGAATTTGCGCATTTCCTGATCCGTACCGGAGAATAGCTGAATCAGAAGATCAGAGCCCAGGGCAATGACCAATGCCATAATACCTGCACCAATCAACGCTACTTTGCCGGAGAAGCGGTAGCTTTCCTGTACCCGGTCGTAACGTCTTGCGCCCCAGTTGAAACCGGCGACCGGCTGGAAACCGTTGCCGAAGCCCAGAATAATGCAGAAGGGGAACATCATGATCTTGTTGGATACACCCAAGCCTGCCAGCAAGGGATCGGAGTCTGCCAGGTTGTTCAGTAAGATGGCAGCGATCACCGCAAGACCGTTGCGGAACAGGGAAGAAGAGCCCACAGAAGTCACATTCTTGATAATATCCCAGGTGGGTCGGAAATGCCGCAAGGACAATCGCAGCAGACTCCGCTTAAATACGTAAGGGAAGATCAGGATGCTGAAGCTGACCAGTTTAGAGATAGCAGTGGCAAGGGATGCGCCCTTCACACCCATATCCAGCTGGAAAATAAAGATGGGGTCTAAAATACAGTTGAGAATACCGCCAAAGCCCATGCCGATCATGGATAAGGTTGCGCTGCCTTCGCTACGCAGACATTGATTCATCACAAAGCTGGCAGACATAAAGGGTGCGGCAATGAGAATATAGGTAGCATAATCCACGGCGTATTGGCGACAGGTATCCGTTGCACCCAACAGGTTGACCATGGGGGTCATGTAGATGGAACCAAACACCAACAGCAACAGACCCAGACCAAAGGCAATAAAGAAGGAGGTGGACAAGACCTGGCTGGCCTTTCTGTCTTTACCTTCACCCAATAGTCGGGCAATATAGCTGTTTGCACCCATGGCAAGCATGGAGCCACACATCATGATCAGCTGATCCAGGCTGGCATTGACGCTGACGGCGGCAGTGGCGGCCGGATCGTCACCGCCCCACAGGCTGACGAAATAGGTATCCGCCAGAGAGTAAATAGATGTAATTAAAAAGGCAACGATGGTGGGAAAAGCCATTTTGGTAATGACTTTTCCAATTGGCTCATTGAGCATGAGAAGCCTTCGTTGCTCCGAATGATTTGCTTTGCTCATAAAAAATCCTCTTTTTCTATATTTCTATCCATTATACCACCCATTGTCCTATAAAACAACTATGTATATTCATATTTATCGTTCCACTTCGTAGGGGCGGATATTATCCGCCCGGTGATTTTGTCATAACAAAATCACATTGCCGCAAGGCGATAATCCAATTTATTTCTGCGAAATCCCAATCATTTGTATGCAAATGATTGGGCGGGCGGTTAATAACCGCCCCTACAGCGCATCGAAACGACAGTGCGATAAATTAGAATTTACTTTTGGTCGAAAAGTGTTATAATATATCCATTCGAGTGAAGGGGGCTTTACCATGGAAAGCTTGCTCAATGAAATTCTGATGCAATGTGCATCCTATAAACAGCAAGGCGCAGTAGCCAGCTATATCCCGGAGCTTGCCAAGGCAGACCCGGAGCAGTTTGGTATCTGTGTGGTGGAGGCGGATGGCACCATCCATACAGCCGGACAATGGCAGAGTGTATTTACCATGCAGAGCATTATCAAGCCTGTGATTCTGCTGGCGGCACTGATGGACAGTGGCGAAGAACGGGTTCGTCAACTGGTGGGCATGGAAGCCACCGGCAAGCCCTTTGATGCCTTTAATTATAGTGACCAGGCGTTGGCCGCCGGTCATATTAACCCCATGATCAATACCGGAGCGATTGCTCTGTGTACCTTGATCCAAGGTGCAACCTATGAGGAGAAATTCCGGCGGCTGTTGGATCTGACCCGGGAACTGGCAGGTAATGACCGGTTGCAGGTGGAAGAATCCGTATTCCAATCTGAAAAAGCCACCGGTAGCAAGAATCGTGCGCTGGCATACTTGCTGAAGGCTTACGGCATGATCTCCGACCGTGTGGAGGATATTATTGATTGCTATTTTAAGGCCTGTTCCATTGGCGCCAATTGCGCCGATCTGGCACGAATCGCCCGTGGCTTGGCTTGCCATGACCATAGCAGCCTGCAGCCTGCCCATGCCCGTTATGTGAATGCTACCTTGATGACCTGCGGCATGTACGATGGCTCGGGAGAGTTTGCCCTCAATGTGGGCATCCCGGCTAAGAGCGGTGTAGGCGGTGGCATTATGGGTGTTGTACCCGGCCGTATGGGTATCGGTGTTTATAGTCCTGCGCTGGATAAAAAAGGCAATAGCGTAGCCGGTATTAAAGCCATGGAACTGCTGAGCCAAAGGCTGAATCTAAGCATATTTTGACACGAAAGCACTCTACCTGTGTAGGGTGCTTTAATTCTATACTTGCAAAGCTGCGTGTTTTTTGTATAATATAATGTATGTTGCTATATTTGGAAAGGAGGAGAACCCGTGGCAATGGAAAAAGAAGGCTTTCGAGCCATTCGTAAAACCAAGCGTCGTATCCAACTAAGCGCCACGCAGATCATTGCGCTGGTGTTTTTGGGTATTATTCTGCTGGGTACGTTATTGCTCATGCTGCCTATCTCCTCGGCAGATGGCAAATCCACATCCTTTATGGATGCGCTCTTTACGGCAACCTCCGCTACCTGTGTGACAGGTCTTGTGGTAGGGGATACCGGTACGATCTGGTCCGGTTTTGGTCAGACGGTGATCATCCTCATGATTGAAATTGGTGGTCTGGGTTTTATGTCTGCGGCAGCCATGATGTTTTTCCTGCTGCGAAAGAAGGTAGGCTTGCGCCAGCGAATGGTGATCGCCCAGGCGCTGAGCCTGGAAGATATGGAAAGCGTGGTACGCATCCAGAAACTGGTGATCGGCGGTAGCCTTGCTATCCAGGGTGTTGCGGCTATCTTGCTTGCCTTACGATTTTTGACCTACGTGCCTTTGGGCACAGCGGTGAAATGGGGTTTGTTTCATTCCGTTTCTGCCTTCTGTAACGCAGGTTTTGATATTTTCGGTTATAACGATTCTGTCATGCACTTTGCTACCGACCCCATCATCTTGTCCATCTTGATGATCCTGGTGGTGGTTGGCGGCTTGGGCTTCTTCGTTTGGGAAGAACTGATCCGCCACAAAAGCATTAAAAAATGCAGCGTGTATACCAAGTTGGTGCTGGTCACTACCGCAGCTTTGCTGCTGTTGGGTACGGTACTGACGCTCATTCTGGAGTGGAACAATCCCAAAACCTTAGGCGCTATGAGTTGGGGAGACAAGATTTTAAACAGTATCTTCCAATCTGTCACTCTCCGTACCGCCGGTTTTGCGGCCATTGACCAGGCTTTCCTTACCGATGGCAGTAAAGCGGTCAGCGTAGTCCTGATGCTGATAGGCGGATCTTCCGGCTCTACCGCAGGCGGTTTGAAAACGGTTACCTTCATTGTGCTGATT
This sequence comes from Oscillospiraceae bacterium, assembly GCA_017549125.1. Taxonomy (GTDB): domain Bacteria; phylum Bacillota; class Clostridia; order Oscillospirales; family Oscillospiraceae; genus Faecousia. Next base: position 54,349 of record JAFYVL010000034.1, read on the forward strand.
CTGTTCCTGGGCGCAAGACTCCGTGGCAGAGATAGCGTCAATGTGTTCCGCCGCCGCATCCCTGAAAAAAAGGTACTTGATGCCATGACCATCGTCACCCTGGTAGTGGGCTTGACCATGATCGGTACCATTGTGATCACAGCCACATCTCCCATTGGCTTTGCGGACAGTATCTATGAATCCGCATCCGCTTTGGGTACGGTGGGTCTGACCGCAGGCGCAACCGGTAAGCTAAGTTTAATAGGCCGGATCGTGATTGTGATCTTTATGTATTTTGGTCGTGTGGGTGTGCTGACCTTGAGTATGGGCTTCTTGTTAGGAAATCAAGCCAAGAGCCGATACGAATACGCACAAACGAATTTGATGATTGGATAGGAGAATATTATGAAGTCCTATGTTGTAATTGGTATGGGCCGGTTTGGCGCTGAAGTAGCAAAGCGGCTGTGTGAGTTGGGCTGTGAGGTTCTGGCTGTGGATAAGAGCAGCGAATTGATCCAGCCCATGGGAGAAGTGGTCACCCAGGCCGTGGTGGCAGATGCTACGGATAAGGAGGTTCTGCGCGCCCTGGGTGTTAAGGACTTTGATTGCGCTGTGGTTGCCATTGGCGGCAGCTTGTCTGACTCTGTGCTGGCTACTATGAATCTGAAGGAGTTGGGTGTTGGCCATATTGTATGTAAAGCCCACGATGCCACACACCGCCAGGTGCTGATGAAGCTGGGCGCAGACCAGGTGGTCATTCCCGAACAGGAGAATGCCATCCGTTTGGCACGCTCTTTGTCCAGCTTCAATGTGCTGGATTATATCGAATTGTCTGAGGACTATGGTATCATTGATGTGCCTGCACCTGCTCAGTGGGTGGGCAGATCCTTGAAGGAACTGAATGTCCGTGCCCAATTGGGTGTGAACATTCTGGCAGTGAAGCAGGCCGGTAAGATCAACGTATCTCCCTCTGCGGATTATTCCATTAGCCAGGGTGATGTGATGGTGGTTCTGGGCGACACAGCCGCTTTGAAGGCGGTGCGGAGTCTATGATGGAGCGGATCACATCCCGACAGAATCCGCTGTTACAACAGGTGCGTAAGCTGCTGTCTTCCCGGAAAGAACGGGAAAACACAGGCTTGTTTGTGGCAGACGGAACGAAATTATTACAGGAAGCCATCCGTTGGTGGCCTGGATTGGACACGGTGATTTTATCCGACGGCGTTCAGATGGAACTGCCGGACTCCGTGCGGCAGGTACGTGTGCCGGAATCGGTGATGGAGAGTATTTCTCCTATGCAGACTCCCCAAGGGGCATTGTTCCTGTGCCGCTTGCCGGAGAAACAGGATTTCCAGCCAAAGCCCGGTATGCTGTTGCTGGATGGATTGCAAGACCCGGGCAATCTGGGTACGATTTTGCGTACAGCGGATGCTTTGCAGATCCCTGTGGCTCTGCTGGAAGGCTGTGCTGACCCATTCTCCCATAAAGTAGTCCGTGCATCCATGGGTGCGGTATTCCGTACCGTACCGGTGCAGACCACATGGGCGCAGGCAAAGCAGACCTTTGTAGAAAATCAGATCCCTGTGGCGGTGACCGCTCTGAATGAACGAGCCCAGGATATCCGCCAGGCAGATCTAAAAACCATGGCAGTGGTCATCGGTAGTGAAGGCCAGGGTGTTCGTCGGGAGATCCTGGACAGCGCAGACCATGCGCTGATCATCCCCATGAATCCTAACTGCGAATCGTTGAATGCGGCCATTGCCTCTGCCATCGTTATGTGGCAAATGAAATAAAGATAAAGGAAGTGAAGAAATGCTGGTACATTGGCTATGGTTCTCCCTTTTGCCTGGACTCAACGGACGGCAAAAGCTGGAACTACTGCGTCGTTGCTCCGACCCGGAGGATCTGTATCATGAGCAGCGCCGACCTGGCTTGCCGGAAGATATTCGGCATATTCTTCAAAATCAAGACCTGACTCCTGCCAAGCGGATCATGAAGCAATGTGCAGAAAAGGGAATCAGCATTCTGGCCTTTTCTGACAGCAATTACCCGGATCGGTTACGCAGGATCGACGATCCGCCTCTGGTGCTTTATTGCAAGGGTACAGTTCCTGCATTGGATCTGCGGCCGGTGATCGGTGTGGTTGGGACACGAAGTGCCAGCCCTTACGGTCTGCGCAGTGCCGGAAAATTGAGCGCACAAATCGCAGCCTGTGGCGGTATCGTGGTATCCGGCGGTGCTTTCGGCATTGACAGTATGGCATTACGTGGCGCTCTGGAATGCGGTGGTACCACCATTGCATTTATGGCAGGCGGACTGGATAAACTGTATCCGGCGGCCAATAACGCCTTATTTGCTCAAATTATGGAAAAGGGCTGCTTGCTGTCGGAATATCCCCCGGGAACAGCTGCCTACCGTGGTAATTTCCTGCGTCGTAACCGCTTGATCAGCGGTATCAGTAATGGCCTTCTGGTGGTGGAAGCCCCCAGAGTCAGCGGTGCGCTGAATACAGCCCGTTGGGCCAATGAGCAGGGTAGGGATGTTTTTGTTGTACCTGGGAATATTGATGTAGAAAGCTGTGAAGGCAGTAATGCCTTGATCGGTGATATTGCCAGAGCGGTTTCTGACGGATGGTCCGTTCTTCGGGAGTATGCCTACGACTATCCGGAAACCGTAAAACAGGTGAATATCCAATGGGAAATGCAGCAGCCTCCATCTGTACCCGAGGAAAAGGCTGACAAAAAAATCGTTGACAAGAAACCCGATTGCCCGTATAGTGTGAAGGAAACGCCAGCCCCGACCCTAAATCCGGAGGAACAGGCGGTGTTTTCTTTGCTGACCCCGGAGCCTGTTCCGGTGGACAGCCTGTTGGATCAGTTGGATATGGCACCTGCCCAGGTGCTGAATATTATCACCCGACTATCTCTGAAGGGTGTGGTGCAAAACCACCCTGGAAAATATGTATCTGCCAAACATGGAGGTTAATATGGCATCCAATCTTGTAATTGTGGAGTCGCCTTCCAAGGCGAAGACCATTGGTAAATATTTAGGCCCTGACTATGTGGTAAAGGCCAGCATGGGTCACCTTCGTGACCTGCCCAAGAGCACCATGGGTGTGGATATTGAGGGCGGTTTTGAGCCAGAGTATGTACCTCTGCAGACCAAGTCCGATCTCATTGACGAACTGCGTAAAGCTGCCAAGAAGGCAGAATGCGTATATCTGGCAACTGACCCGGACCGTGAAGGTGAGGCCATTTCCTGGCATTTGAAGGAATTGTTGAATCTGCCCGACGAAAAGACTTGCCGGGTGACCTTTAACGAAATTACCCAGAAGGTGGTAACCCAATCCATTGCCAACCCCAGAGCTATTGATGCCCACTTGGTGGATGCCCAGCAGGCTCGTCGTGTGTTGGATCGTATTGTGGGTTACCAGCTGTCTCCGCTGCTGTGGAAGAAGGTACGTCGTGGCCTGTCCGCCGGCCGTGTGCAGAGTGTTGCCACCCGTCTGGTAGTAGACCGTGAAAACGAGATCCGTGCCTTCGTACCCAAGGAATATTGGTCTTTGGATGTGAAGCTGCGCCTGCAGGGAAAACCCGGCAGTTTTGTGGCAAAGTATCACGGTGACACCAAGAAGCGTGAACTGGAAAACGAAGCCCAGGTGGATGCTGTGATTGCAGATATCACCGGCAAGGAATTTGTTGTGGATAGCGTGAAGCGTGCAGATAAGAAGCGTAGTCCTGCGCCTCCTTTCACCACATCCACTTTGCAGCAGGAAGCTTCCCGTAAGCTGAATATGACCCCCAAGCGTACCATGGCCATTGCCCAGCAACTGTATGAAGGCGTGGACGTGGCAGGCGAGGGCACTTTGGGTCTGATCACCTATATGCGTACGGACTCTCTGCGTCTAAGTACCGATGCTATGTCAGCTGCTGCGGATTTTATTAAGGCTCGCTATGGTGACGACTATTACTATGGAAAATTCCATAATTTCAAGAGTAAATCCTCTGCCCAGGATGCCCACGAAGCCATCCGGCCCACCCATGTGGAGCTGGATCCCGAGCGCATCCAGAGCAGTTTGACCCGTGAGCAGTATCGCCTGTATAAGCTGATCTGGAGTCGCTTCCTGGCATCCCAGATGGCGAATGCTGTATATGATACCGTATCTATTGATACCAGCTGTGCCGGTCATACCTTCCGTAGCTCCCACCAGAGCGTAAAGTTTGCAGGTTTCCTGGCTGTTTATGAGGAGAGTCACGATGAGGAAGAGGAGAATGTAGGTTCTCCGCTGCCTGCTCTGCAGGAAGGGGATCGTGCCAATTCTGAAAGCATTGAAAAGGCACAGCATTTCACCCAGCCTCCCTCTCGCTATACGGAGGCCAGCCTGGTGAAGGCCATGGAAGAAAAGGGTGTTGGCCGTCCTTCTACCTATGCTTCCATCGTGTCCACCATCCAGGACAGAGAGTACGTGAATAAGGTCGATAAGCGTCTTGCACCTACCCCTCTGGGTGAGGTTGTGACGCAGCTGATGCTGGAGCGCTTCCAGGACGTGATCGACGTGGAATTTACCGCCAATATGGAAAACCGGCTGGACGATGTGGAAGCCGGCAAGCAGAATTGGAAGGCACTTCTGAGCGAGTTCTATAAGGATTTCCATCAGCAGATGGAGGATGCGGAGAAAGCGCTGGAGGGTGTTCGTCTGAAAGTGCCGGATGAAGTCACCGAGGAGATCTGCGAGATCTGCGGTCGGAACATGGTGGTAAAGATTGGTCGTTTCGGTAAGTTCCTGGCATGTCCCGGTTTCCCCGAATGTACCAATACCAAGCCCATTGTGGAAAAAATGCCCGGTCGCTGCCCCAAGTGCGGCAGTACCATTCTGAAGCGTAAGTCCAAGCGTGGCTATGCCTACTATGGCTGTGAGCGTGGTGCCCAATGCGGTTTTATGACCTGGGATGTACCCACAGCCCAGGATTGCCCCAAGTGCGGCTTCACTATGTTCAAGAAGTCCGGCAAGGGCAGAAATAAGCCCTTCTGCACCAATGAGACCTGTGAGGATTTCCTGCCCGAGGATAAGCGTGGCTATTATAAGAAGCCTGCGGAAACTGCGGAGGATGCAGAAAAGCCTGCTAAGAAGACCACCAAGAAGGCAACCAAAACCACCAAGAAAACCACGAAAAAGACCACCAAGAGCAAGGAGGCCTAATATGGCAACCGTAAAAGTTATCGGCGCAGGCTTAGCCGGCTGTGAAGCTGCATGGCAGCTTGCCCAGCGAGGTCTGCAAGTGCAGCTTTATGAAATGAAGCCGGAGAAAAAGTCTCCTGCCCACCATACAGATACCTTTGCGGAGTTGGTATGTTCCAATTCTCTGCGTGGCGACCGTCTGGAAAATGCGGTAGGTCTTTTGAAGGAAGAATTGCGCCGTTTGGGAAGTCTGATCATGGAATGTGCCGAAGCCACCCGTGTGGAAGCCGGTGGCTGTCTGGCTGTGGACAGACAGGGCTTTTCCGATCTGGTTACGGAGAAGATCCATAACCATCCCAATATTACCGTGATCCCCGGTGAAGTCACCCAAGTGCCGGAAGACCCTGTGATCGTTGCCACCGGACCGCTCACATCGGATGCGCTGTCTGAAGCCATCGGCCAGTATTTTGGGGAAGGATACTTGCATTTCTTCGATGCTGCCGCTCCTTTGGTCACAGCGGAATCTGTGGATATGAATAAAGCTTGGTGGCAGTCCCGTTACGACCGGGGTACACCGGACTATGTGAACTGCGCCATGAACAAAGAAGAGTACGAAGCGTTCCTACATGAGCTGATTCATGCCCAGGAAGCAGAAGTACACGGCTTTGAAGATAAGAATGTATTTGAAGGCTGTATGCCTGTGGAGGTCATGGCACGTCGTGGCCCGGACACCCTGCGATTTGGCCCGCTGAAGCCTGTGGGTCTGGTTGATCCTGCCACCGGCAAAGAGCCCTATGCAGTGGTGCAGCTGCGGCAGGATAATGCCGCAAAGAGTGTGTATAACCTGGTGGGTTTCCAGACCCATCTGAAATTTGGCGAGCAGAAGCGTGTATTCTCCATGATCCCCGCTTTGAAGGATGCGGAGTTTGTCCGCTATGGTGTGATGCACCAGAATACCTTCCTGCAATCTCCAAAGCTGCTGGATCAGTATTATGCTGACCGCAGAAATCCCCTGGTGGCCTTTGCCGGTCAGATGACCGGTGTAGAGGGCTATGTGGAAAGTGCCGCATCCGGCTACCTTTCCGCCGTGGCCATGGCTGCTAAGGTGCTGGAAAAGCCGTTGCCTGTATTCCCCAAGGAGACCGCCATTGGCGCTTTGGGTCTGTACATCAGCGACAGCCGTATTGAGAATTTCCAGCCGATGAACATCAATTTCAGTATCATCTCTCCATTGGAAGTCCGTATTCGTAAGAAAGCGGAAAAGAATCTGGCATTGTCCAATCGATCCCTGGCTATTATTGATGAGATGATTCAATCCGGTATTTAACAGAAAGAAGGGCTCTTATGAGGATCATACTAGACGCAATGGGTGGCGATAACGCACCGCTGGCACCTGTGATGGGTGCGGTGCAGGCTGCGAAAGATTTTGGCGCACAAATTACGCTGGTCGGCAAAGGCGAGCAGATCCTGGAGGTACTGCGTACCCAGGGAATTGCCAATTTGCCGGAGGGAGTGGAGATCGCCAATGCGGACGAAGTGGTGGACATGCATGATGATCCTGCCAATGTGATCCGTAAAAAGAAGAATTCTTCCATGGTCATCGGACTGCGTATGCTGGCTGAGGATCAAGGCGATGCCTTTGTTTCCGCAGGCTCTACCGGTGCGCTGCTGTCCGGTGCAACCTTGATCGTGAAGCGTGTAAAGGGCATCCGCCGTGCGGCCATGGGTCCTGCCATGCCCAATAAGGCCGGCGGCAAGACCGTGCTGTTGGATTGCGGTGCTAACGCAGAATGTACCCCCGAGTTTTTGCTCCAGTTCGGCCTGGTTGGCAGCCTTTTTGCCAAGAAGAGCCTGGGCGTGGAGAATCCCAGAGTGGGACTTTTGAATATCGGCACTGAGGATACCAAGGGAACTCAGCTGCAGAAGGATACATACGCATTGCTGACCGATGCCTATGAAAAGGGACTTTTGAACTTTGTGGGCAATGTGGAAGGCCGAGATGTGCCCCTGGGCGCAGTGGATGTGGTGGTGTGTGATGGCTTTGCCGGTAACGTGCTGCTTAAATCCATCGAAGGTACTGCCATGTTCATGGGCAGTATGCTCAAGCATAAAGTGTTTAAAGGATTTTTTGCCAAGATCGGCTATTTGTTCTGCCGTAAGGGCGTGAAAGAGATCAAGAAGTTGCTGGACTACCGTGAGATCGGTGGTACCCAGTTCCTGGGTATCCGGAAGCCCGTCATCAAGGCACATGGTTCTTCTGATGCCCTGGCATTCCGCAATGCCATCCGTCAGGCTATGGATGCTGCAAAGAACGACATTTCTCAAGAGTTGGAGCAGGGCTTGCGTGTCCTGTCTGAAAAGGAGCCTAGCGATGATCAGTGATTTGGAAACAGCCATTGGCTACCGCTTTACCAATATCACCCTTCTGCAAAATGCCCTTGCCCATTCCTCCTATGCCAACGAACGCTGGCATAACAGCCTGAAGAGTAACGAGCGGCTGGAATTTTTGGGAGACTCTATTCTGGGCATGGTGGTTGCCGAATACCTGTATCATAAGTTCCCGGATCGTCCCGAGGGCGAGCTGACCCGGATGCGTGCGGATATGGTCTGCGAGACCAGTTTGGCGGCCATTGCGGATCGCCTGTCCTTAGGCAACCATTTGCTGCTGGGTCACGGTGAAGAACAGGGTGGTGGCAGAAAGCGTGCATCCATTTTGGCAGATGCGGTAGAATCCATCATTGCCGCCAGCTTCTTGGATGGTGGTATGGAGGCCGCCCGTGGTATTATCAGCCGTTTTGTGCTGACCAATGTGCCGGTGAACCGCCTGCAGAATGAGGACTATAAAACAGCCTTGCAGGAGCTGGTGCAGCAAAAGAAAAATCAGACCCTTGCCTATCGTTTGATTGGTGAGAGTGGCCCGGACCATGATAAGCATTTTATCGTTGAGGTGACCTTGAACGGTGAACCTCTGGGACAGGGTAACGGCACCAGTAAAAAGCGTGCGGAGCAAGATGCCGCCCGTGTAGCCATTGAAATATTAAAAGCATAACAGGAGTGTTGATTGAACACTCCTGTTATGCTTTTAATAGGCTTATTAAATTTAGATCCGTAAAGGCCGGGGAGGTGTAAGCACCATCCAACAACCGCTCCACATTGTCTGGATCGTTTTCGATTTCTTTAGACCAAAGCTGGGCTGTAGCCACAAGATCGCCACCCAAATGCGCCAGCAAAATACAACCGCCGATCAAAAACTTGACCCGACATAGCAGATCCCAATCCGAAACCGCCTGTAACCAGTACCGACGGATGCCGTAGGTCATGAACCGCACCAGACGATCATCCCATACAGGCTCTGTAATCATCTCTAGCCGGTCTTTCCACCGCTGGGTTAAGATCTCTAACGCCTGGTAAAATTCCAAAATAGGGCAGATCTGCCCTTGTTGTTGAATATTAGCGGCCAACTGCAAAGCATCCTCCGGTGTAAGCACCGCTTTTTCACCACCGTCGATCCAGCTTTGCACATGATGGGCATAAACCAGCAAAATGATCAGCTTTTGGGGTAGGGAATAGGTACTGTCTTTCAGAAGATCCATAGCTACACAGCGGCTTTGTAGTAAGATTTCCAGGATCTCGTCCCTAGTCTCCGGTAACGGCTCTCCCATGACAAGGCGATCATCCCCGGTAAAAATCATTCTGGCAGCTTCCGGACAGGACAGCTCCAGATCCCGCTCCGTGAACCCTTCGTATTCATGGGTCAGTCGGGGGAATGTGCGGCAGGTGTGGCACAGGGCATCGTGTCCCTCCTGGAATTGAATTTCGCAGAGCCCATCTTGCCGCCACATGGGACACCGACCATTTTCAATGGGCAGTCGAACACCGCCGTCAATCCGCTTCATCACCTGTCGCAGACGATCGCCCAGTTCACCGGGAAGATTCTGGTAAAAGGCCGCAGCCTCATCGTCCACATCCACTTCCCATTCCTGGCAGCAGCTATCTTCACATTTGTCTGCAATACAGCGGAAATCTTCATAATATTTGGGATAGGAAAAAATCATACTACCTCTCATTTATAGAGCAAATTCGTAAAAATGGGAAAGCCCGTGGGCTTTCCCAATGGCTTATTCGGTAACAGGTGCGATGGCGGCTAATGCGGCAGAAGCCTCGTGGAGGGTAGCCTTGGCATTGTCCACAGCGATCATATATGCCTCCAGCTGGGTATCCAGACCCTTGGCGGCTTCATCAATCGCACCGGCAGCGGAGTCCACCTTTGCACCGGCATCTGCCAGAGCGGCATTGGCCTGCTCGCAAATCATCTGAGAACGCTCCTGAGCGATGCGCTCAGCACGCTCGGCACGGCGGTAAGCTTCCAATTCCTTCTCAGCGCAGTTGTTAGCGGCGGCGGTGTCCTTCTCGGCCAACTTTGCTTCTAACTCCTGAATGCGAGCCTGTGCCTCAGCCAATTTCTTCTCCAGCTTGGCATTGCTGCCCTTGCCTTGGCAGTTCTTCAGCTGGTTGTTCAGCTGCTGGATCTCATTGGCATGACGGTTGTTCATGTACTCAATATAGTTGACCACGTCCTGACGGTGGAAACCGTGGAACGCGGTGCGAAAATTCTGGATACTGGACATAAAAAGCCCTCCTGTGATGTGTTTGGGAGAATTATATCACAGGATCGTCATAAAAACAATAATGAATCTAAAAAATAATCCATCCGCAACTTTCCCCTATGGGGAAACCGCGTGGCAGAGCCGGATCAGGTTCTGCAGGGAACACTGTCCTTCTTGCCATAAAACCCACCCCCACACAGATATCATTGACCACTACGGTACATCCAGCGAAATTATTTATTACCCCTCATAATGAAATTTGATGCCACATTGCCCACGGTTGACACTTTTCCTCACCTAATTGACACTTTTTCCTATTGTATAAATGGAAGGGTGTGTATATAATTATATTAGTGCATTATACACAAAAATTTTATCAAAGTGAGGCGAAAAAGTATGAAGACAACAAAATTGTTATCATTGCTTCTGGCATTGGTGATGGTGTTGGGAATGCTACCGGTGGCAGCATTGGCTGCAGAACCCGGTGAAACCCCTGCCGTAGCTGCGGAAGCCTCTGCCGGTACAATTGACGGCTGGCAGAGCTATAACGGCAGCACATGGGTTACATACTCTAACCATGCCATGCATGTAACATCCAAAACCAACCCTGGTACTGTATTCTTTACAGAGCGTAAGTTTGAAAACTACGAGATAGAAGTGCAGATGCAGCTCAACAGCGGTCCTTGGTTTGGCATTATGTATCGTGCCATTGGCGATGAGAAGGGTCTTTTCCTGGTCAGACCCGGCAGTGGTGACCATAGTCTGAGCCATCATATTACCAAGGATGGTGACGGTTGGCAGTCGGACGGTGTTGCTGTCACTGCTGATCACTCACAATATACCACTGGTACTGTGATGTCCTATAAGGTCCGCGTGGAAAATAATAAGGTGAGTATCTGGACAAAAATGTCCACAGATACCGACTACATTCTGGAGATCGATAATATAGCCGTTCCGGATGCCCTTCGTGGTGAAGGCTATGTAGGTATCTGTATGCAGGTGGCCAGTTCCTCCGTGCATTCTGTGCGCATCCAGGATCTGGATTCGGATTATACCTACACCTCTAATTTCGGTGCCCTGTCCTCCTATGAGGGTGCTTGGAACTTTGATAAGGGCGCAGGTAATCCCACCATCGTAGATGGTGTGTTTAAGCCTGGTATTACCAATTTTGATACCCTGTTTAAGTACAAGGGTGTAAGCTGGAAGAACATGGTTCTGGAAACGGAGTTCTCTTATTCTGCCAATTATGCCGGTTTGGTATTCCGTGGCAACGGTTCTTACAATGGTGCATATGTCCTGTCCGGTACGGAAACCACCGAACGGAGATTCTATTACTTGTATCAAAAGAATCAGACCGCATCCTTAACCGCTACCTATATGCTGGATGATGTGCAAGGCACAGCATACACCTACGGTGACCGTATCAAGCTGAGACTCACCGTTCAGGACAATGTGGTGTCCATTGAAGAAATGGTGGTTGGCAAGGATGCTGATTGGGTAAAAACCGTTGAGGGCTACGATTTGGCGGCCAACGGAGTGCTGGGCACCTCCGGTGAGATCGGTTTCTATTCCCGTAAGGGCGCAGATCTGACGATCTATAACCTGAAGGTGACCGATACAGATACCGGCTATTGTTATAAGGCAGCTGAAGCTGTTGGCGCATGGGTGTTTGAAAGCGGTTCCGGTAGTCCGACTGTTGAAAATGGTGCGCTGAAACCCAATGTTACATCTTACAGTACTTTTTATAAGTACAACAGTACTTACTGGAAGAATTATGTTTTGGAGACGGAGGTCTCTTATGCAGCACAATATGCCGGTGTGATCTTCCGTGGTTATGGAGATTATAACGGGTATTATAGTATTAGTTCCGCAGGAACAAGTACAAAGCGTGCATTAAGTTATTGGACGCTTTCCTCGGATAAGGGAACGGAGTTGTCCACAGTTGCAGCAGGCTCTGCCTATACTTATGGGGCAAAGATCAAGCTAAGAATAACGGTACAGGACAATAAGCTGACCATTGAGGAACAGATTGCCGGTGTGGATACAGGCTGGGTCAAGACTGTTGACGGCTATTCTATTGCGGACAATGCTGCACAATTGGGAACAGCCGGTACCATTGGATTTTATACCAGAACAGGCGCAGATCTGACCATCTATAACTTGAAGGTGACCGATACCGATACCGGTTATTGCTACAAGGCTATTGATCCTGTTGGAGAATGGGAAGTAAGAAGGGGTGCAGCTACGATTACCCCGGAGGACGAGCAATTAACCATTGCGCCTTCCAAAAACCCCACGGTTTACATCTATTCTGACGCTATTTGGGACAATTATACTTTGGAGGCAGAGTATTCTGTTTCTGCATATTATGGTGCGATTATCCTGCGAACAAACGGTACATACAATGTGATGCATCGTTTTGGTAGTGGCTCATATGAGTATCGGGGCCTACTTGGATACAATTCATCCGGCAACGCATGGAATAGTGAAGCAAACAGAGTTGCCGCCAAAGAGGGTTATACACCCTATAGCTACGGTGACCGTGTGAAAGTGCGGTACACCGTTAAGGATAATTTGTTGACTGTACAGACAATGATCGTAGGCAAAGATACTGAGTGGTTTACGGAATTTGAAAACTATGATTTAACTACCTATGACAATGGTGCTCTGACAACAAGTGGTGAGGTCGGCTTCCTTTCCCGTACCGGAGCAACCGTGAAGGTGTATGCCTTCAAGATTACAGATACCGATACAGGCTATACCTATGATATGTTTGCTAAGGAGCAAGCAGAGCCCACCGAGAATACCGATAGCGTGGTATTTGACGGTAATCATGTGATCGATACCTCCGCACCGCTTACCCAGACCCCGGAAACTGTGGAACTGTGGTTTAAGACCGCAAGCGAAACCGAACAGGGACTTTTGAGCAATCACTGGAGTGGCAAGAAGTCCAACGAGTGGCAGCTGTCTATTCTGGAAAGTGGCAAACTGTATTACCATGAGGACAATCCCGACAGTAAGATGGGAGAGAATGTGGATTTCCGTATTCACTCCGCTGCTGACTATCATGACGGAAAATGGCATAAGGCCGTGATCCGCAGATATTATGATGAAGCCAAGGGCATTATCCAGGTAGATCTTTCTGTCTATACCGACAATCAGCTGGTGGATCGATCCACACAAACCAATGTGATCGGTGACACCAAGAAAACACAGTATACAGATGGTGTATTTGTAGCAGATCGCATTTTGCAGATCGGCACAAAGAACGATAACCGTTATGTGTTCAATGGCGAGATTGGCGAGATCCGTATGTGGAGTCGCGCATTGACCGACGAAGAGGCTGCGGCCGGACGCATTGCACTGACCGGCACAGAGGAAGGCCTGCTCCATTGCTTTGTCCCGGAAAACGGCACGAACCTTGTGGATCTGGTGACCTCCAAGACCGACAATGAGATTACGGCAGATTTGGCAGAGCTGTGGATGGAAGACTATTTGATCGGCGATGCGGATTGGCGGATTGCCGTGTTGCCGGACATCCAGCACAATACGGAAGCCTACGAGATCCAGTTGAGAAAATATTTTGCCTGGGTTCGTGACAATGCAGAGGCGTATAATATTAAGCTGGTCATGTCCGTAGGCGATATGGTTAACACCTGTACACCGGAGCAGATGGCTGTCGTCTCGGAGGCGGCCTCTGTATTGGATGGTGTTGTACCCTTCATGCCACTCATGGGCAACCACGATTATCCCAACTATGAAAGAGATTTCATGCTGTGGAATGAATATTTCCCCTATGCAAAGTATTCTCAGTATGACTATTTCGGCGGCGCCTTTGAAGAGGGCAGAATGGATAACTACTACTATACCATGAACATCCATGGTGAGGATTATCTGTTCATGGGCCTGGAAGTTTGCGTCCGTCCTGCGGTTGCCCAGTGGGCAAATGAAGTGATCGCTTCCCATTCTAACCATAAGGTCATTATTGTGACCCATGCCTACCTGTCTGTGGACAGCGAGATCATTGGCGCTGGCACATCTGATTCCAACGGCAGATTCAAGAACGATGGCATGGAAGCAACAGAACTGTATGATTGCCTGATCTCCCAGCATGATAATATATTGCTGATGGTGTCCGGCCATGTCCATCACTATTCCACCGGTCGCCGTACGGATGTGACCGCTAGCGGCCATATTGTCAATTCCTTGGGCTTTGATACGGCGCAGATCGAGCGGTATTATGGTACTGCCGGTATGGTTGATTTCCTGGGCTTTACTGATGGCAGCAACACCGTGCAAGTCAATAGCTATTCCACAGAAAGAGGACAATTCTTCAAGTCTACCGACCAGTTCACCATCGAATTGGATTGGGACAAGGCATACCCCGGAAAGCCTGTAGATCCCGAGCTCCTGGTGGATGCTACTCTTGCACAGAAGATCGCCGATGCTAAGACCGCCTTGTACAGCGGCAATGCCAATGCTTATGTTGCCATTGCAGGCTCTGCTACCCAGATCGTGACCGACAAGGTTTATGCTGCGGATGCAAAGCTGAATGTATTTGGCCAGCAAGTTGCTGCATGGTATGCAGAGGGCGGCAATGTGTATGTTCACATTCTAGCCTTGGGCGCTGCTGAGACAGTGACCCTCAAGGGTGATACTGATGTGATTCTGCAGACCAATGCCTTTACAACCGGCACAATGGAGGTTGTAACTCCTGCGGATATCAATAACAGCCGTTATGACTATTTGCTGCATCAGTGGAATGCGACTATTTCCAATGCCGGCCAGCTGGGTCTGACCTCTGCTAAGGCAGTGGGTGAGAATACCATTGTGTACTTTGATGGCGCATACCGCATGATTTCTGTTTCTCAGATGCTGGGTCGTAATGTGGCGGCTCTGGATGTGGCAGGGGAGAATTGGAGCGGTGAGATTGCCGTCATCGAAGGTGATACCTTCACAACTGCGACCCTGAACATTACCTGCCAGGGTGCGATCACCGTAGACGGTGACCTGTCTGACTGGAATGCAAATATCCTGGCAACCGGCCGTACCATGACCGGTATTGGCAATACCTCCAACAAGAATGTGACCTTCTATGCCTACATGGCAGATGAGGGCTTGTATGTGGCAGCTATGGCAAACCACAGCAGCTATGTGGATAATGCGGCAAAGTGGTATGACAATACCAATTTGGAATTCTACCTCAACGGTGAAAGCGTACGCTTGTGGCTGACAGCCAACCCCGCTTGCAGCCATGAGTATGTGCAGGATGCATTCAAGACACAACTCAACGGCAATATGTATACCACCGTGGCAGAGGGCTTCATTGCTATGGAGAACCTGCCAGAGAATGCTCTGTCCGGCGAACTGAACATCGGTTTTGCCTGGAAGACCCCCGGCGATAATATTAAGTATTACAACATGACCAGCGGTTATGACTGGTGGTATCTGACCAGAAGACATGCTTCCAAGCTGGTGGAGCAGTATTTTGTCAATGCTTCCGGTATCGGCTTCTATTCCAATGTCCGTACCGTAGGTCAGATGCAGCTCGATGGCGATTTCTCTGACTTCAACCAGAAGGCATTGGAGAATAAGCTGGCTATTACCAGCCAGGATGGTACTGTGGGCTTCGATACCGTTGCCCAATATGTTCCCGGCTACGGTGTTTACGTGGGTGTGCAAGCACAGAGTAAGACCAACCCCAGACCCGATGGCAGCGATACCTGGCATTACAATACCAATCTGGAATTCTACATTGGCGAAAACAAATATTATATTACCAACCGTGGCGCAGCCAGCGGCAATGGTCTGTACGCAAAGAATGTGTACTGGCATCAGTCCTATGATGCAGGCACAGCATTGTATACCACCACCATGGAATTCTTCATTCCTGCGTCTGCTCTGGGTACGGTGAATAATGAGGACTACCTGCGTATGGGCTTCGCCTTTAAGCCCACCGGCGAATCTGTACTGCTTAATGGTCATACCGAGGCAACCGATTACTGGCACCTGGCAGGACACGGTCCTTCCGATACCGCCAACCAGTTCTATGTGTATCCCAACGGTATCTATCTGGAAGAACAAGCAGATTATGTGCCTTATGCAGCAGAAGTCAACGGTGTGCACTATGACTCTGTACAGGCCGCTGTGGATGCCGCCAATGGCAATGTGGTGAAGCTGCTGGCTGACTCCCAGGAAGAGATCACCGCTGATGACTTGTACCTGGATCTGAACGGTCATAGCCTGGCTAAGGTTACCGTCACCGGTACATTGTACGGTATGGACAGCGCAACCAATGGCTATACCGCCAGCGGTGCTAAGATTGAAACCGTGGTGGGTAACTATGTGACCCATTATCGCTATGAAGATGCTAAGCGTTACATGGCCATTGCAGAGGATGCAGGTGTATCCTTCCATCGCTTCTACATGGGCATCACCAACGTGAGTCTGGCACCTGCTGTCACCGGCTTCGGCTACAAGGCTGAGTTCTACGGTGACGAGGCTGTGCAGGCAAAGATCTCCTCTATCGGTTACAATCTGTGGGTAACTGAGGATCGGGTGGTCACTCGTACCGCTGATTTCAAGAATGTTCTGACGCTCCGTCTGAAGAATTTTGATGTCAAGAATTATGGTCAAGCTGCGGTCAATGCCAGCGTCATGATCACCTTGATCGATGGCACTGTAATCGAAAGCGGTGTTACTTCCTATAGCATGCGTCAGATGCTGGAACTGATTTCCAGCCAGTTTGATGCTTACACCATGGTGCAGAAGAAGGCTGTCCAGGCCATGTGCCTGGCACAGGAAGCAACCCATTCCTGGAATATTGCCAATATACTGAACTGGACAATGGGTGTATCCCTGTCTACCAATTACTTTGCAGAAACTGCCAGCGGCCAATATACATTGACTACCAATTCCGATGCACAGCACCTGGTGGATGATGTGCTGGTGGATGGTGCAGTGAGCCGATATGCCAATTACAGCGTGAAGGGTACTTTGACTCTGACCGAGGCTGAGAATTGGGGACAGGCCAGAATCCTGGTCTCTGCGGATCCGCAAAATGAGCATTTCATCGCTCTGGAAAAAATGGACACTGGCAATTACCAGATTTTTACCATGTCCAAGGCCGGTGAAGAAAGTTGGAACAATTGGCAGCTGATCGATCACGGCGAGCAGAACGGTGGTCGCAATCGTATCGAGTTTGAAGTGATCGTGATAGGTGATTCCCTGTCTTTCTTAATTGGCGACAAGGTTTATTACACCAATAACACCGTTGCTATGACGCAGAGTACGGTCAAGTTTACCGGCTACAATGTGGGTACTACCACAGTTGAGAATCTCAAGCTGGAAGTGTTTGAGGATGCAGCTGCCGCCCAGGCCTATGTGGCAACCAAGCTGAATCGTTACGGTGATACCTTTGGCGCTAGCCAGGGTACTTATTGGACGACCAATGGTGTAGACACCACAAACGACCGGGGAGAGACCCCTGTGATTGCCGTTACCGGTGGCGCACCCCAGTATGCGTATGTTAATAGCGTTTATGGGGATCAGTTCTGTCTGGAAACGGAAATCAATGTACAGGCCGTTCTGAACAATGACGGATATCCCAAGTTTGGCTTGTTGGTCAATGGTGCCAGCGAAATGGTCAAGTTCTTCGTGGATATGAAGCCCGATCTGACAGCTACCCATGTGGGTGTGGTGTACCAGCCCATCGGCGGCGGTGACGACTGGGCAGGCGCTAAGTCTGTGGCAGTAGAAGGCATGTCCTTTGCAGCCAACGATACCATCAAGCTGAAGCTGATTCGTAACGGACAGGGCTATTGCTTCTATGTAAACGATGTGCTGGTTCTCTCTGACGAAGCAGGCTTCAAGAACGAAAACGGTGCTGTGGGTATCTTCTCCTTCAATGCGGTAATGACCGCAAGTAACTACAGGGTACTTGTAGGCGAAGAAGCCCTGGCACAGCAGTAAATAAAAACGCCCCTGACTTCGGTCCAATGTCGTTAAGTGAATGGCATTGGTAGCATGGGGGAAGAAAACAAACGAAACACCTCCAAGGCCGGTGCACCATAATGATAAACCGGTTTTGAACGGCTCCTTTTTCACAATATGGCACAAAAATTCCCGAAATGCGTCAGCATTTCGGGAATTTTGTTGTTTGTCTTGCAAAAAAATTTTCCACTTCAAAACTGCGTAGCACCTATAAAAGGCAGAGATTCGTGCCAATCAAGGCAAAAAAGCGTATGACGTAAGCGGATTGAAAAAATTTGCTTGAAACAGACTATGCCTTTATCATACCTTCACCTACATAGGCGACAGTGCCTACTACAGCACATCCAGTAAAATTATTTATTACCATCGGGGTAAAAAATGGAAAAATATTACACCATATTGAAACTTTTCCTCACGGAATTGACACTTTGTCCTATTGCATAAATGAATAAATGTGTATATAATTATATTAGAGCAATATACACAAAAATTTTATTGAAGCGAGGAGAATAGTATGAAAACCAACAGAATCCTATCATTACTTTTGGCGTTGGTGATGCTACTGGGCTTACTGCCTGTTGTTCAGCTGACAGCAAAGGCGGCAGAGACCTTTAATCCCACGCCAGCGTTCCCGGCAGACAGTGTCGAGCCGATTATCTTGTATGAGGAGAACTTTGACTCCACGGTTGGCACCGTAACCTTAAATGCCGGTAACAACTATGTGGGAGATGCCGCGGGATGGGTATATCACCAGAAAAGTGATAACAGCGCAGCCTATATCCAGGACGGCAAATTGTATGTCTCCGGCAGCCGCTACGATATGCTCTATCGTGACGGCGGACAGGCTTGGGGTAACTATATCCTGGAAGCAGATTTCTGCTACACCGAGGATTGCCAAAGCAGTGCATGGGGCGGTATGATGTATAATTTCCAGTCTACCACCAAGTGGCAGAAGGTAGGTATTTCTCTTGCAGGTTCCGCCTCTGCCAATGGCTATGATGGAAATTGGACCAACAATTCCAGCTCGCTGAACAAGCTGAATATGAAGACTGCCGGTTTGACGGTTCCCGGTTTGGGAGATCCCTTCCGCATGAAGGTGGCAGTACATAACAAGACTGCTGATTTTTACTATGCCATGCTTAATGCCGATGGCACAATGAAGACCGATTGGATCTTGCTCAAGAGTATCAGTAATATTCCTGCGGATGCACAGACCGGCACCATTGGCTTCATGACCAGCTCTGACGGCAAATATGCCAGCTACTGGGTGGATAATATCAAGTGCTATTCCTATAACAATATCAGCTATACAGAGGATTTTGAATCCTATGGGGATATCACCTTAACTGCGGATGCTGACAATACGGACATTGGCGTATACTATGATAAAAACCATGACAGCAGTACTGCCAGCATTCAGGATGGTCGTCTGTATTTAAACGGTGGTGGCACTGGCTTTGATGCCATTTTCCTGAATATGGGCAAAAATTGGACCAACTACACCCTGGAAGCAGACATGACCTTCACAGAGGCCTACACAGGTTGGGCAGGTCTTTTGTACCGCAGTACAGATGTAGACAATTTCCAAAAGGTGATGTTGGGCACCAACGGCAGAGTGAACATGAATGGTCAGCTTGACGGTTCCTGGTATAAGAATAAGGAAAATGTCACTTTGGGATATGCTGATGTAAGTGCCACTGTGGAGATCCCCACTCGTATTCGCGTCGTTGCGGAGGAAGGTACTGCAAAAATGTATGTGGCCTTCTATGATACGGAAACCGGTGTGCTGGGTGACTTTACCACAGAGCCCATCTGGCAAATCTCCGATACCTTTGATGATATTCACATGACCGGTACTGCCGGTGTGATGGTTGGCGGTGGATCCAACAGCAAAACCTGTAGTGTGTGGGTAGATAATATTTGGGTCAGCCGGGGCAGCGACCGTATGACACCTGCTCCTGAGGCTGCCAACGCAGCAGATATTTATGAGCCCACCAGCGGTATTGTGAATCCTCCTGTGGTGGTGCAGCAGCTGAAAGATGTGCTGCCTGCCGTGAGCGGCCAGCGCCCTGCAGTTGTCATGATGGAAGTGGACGAAAACATGAATGTGCTGGGGGCAGAGGGGACAGTTGTTACCTCCGTCAGCGAATTCATTGATACCTACCGTTATGTACTTATCCCTGCGTTTATTATTGATTCTCAAGCAGAAGCACAGAGCCTTGCACAATTGCTGCAGGAGAAAAACCTCATTGACTGCTATGTAATGGCAGAGGCAGCAAATGCATCTTTGGTTCGTGCTGTGCGTATGGCTAATACCACAACGTCTGCCATTACCGGTGCGTTGATCTTTGATGATCTGACCACGGAAACTGCCCGCAAAAATGCCCGGGCTCTGGTGGCAGACAACATGAGCTATGTGGCAATTTCCAGAACACCGTTGACCGCGGCAGATGCCAATTACTTCAATGTCCGTCAGATCGCCGCATGGAGCTGGGCAGAGAATCAAGCGGATGTTTTTGCTGCTGTTGCCAATGGCAACCACGGCATTATCAGTACCGATACGGCTATGGTCTACAATGTATATGAGAGCATTACCGAAACCACCGTCAGCGGTAAGCCCATTATCATTGCCCACCGGGGTGCCAACAACCAGCAGGGCGTGGGCTACCCGGAGAATACACTCATTGGCTATGAGGCTGCCCAAGAGGTGTTTGGTGCCGATGCCATTGAGATCGATGTACGCCTAACTTCCGATGGCTATGTGTATCTTATGCACGATGGTACCGTTGACCGTACCACCAACGGCACAGGTAACGGTGCGGATTACACCCTGGGAGAACTGAAAAACCTCGTGGCGGATGAAATCGCCGGCATGGAGACCACCGTTCCCACTCTGGAGGAACTGCTCCAGAAGTACCAGGGCACAGATCTGGTGGTATACTGCCATATTAATATTAAAACCGATGACAATGTGGCTGCTTTCAGCCATCTGATCGAAAAGTACGGTTTCCAGGATAATATTCTGTTCTTTGTCTCCTATGCAAACCGTGCTGATTTCAATTCCAATACAGACCGCACCGCAAGCAGTACCACCTACGGCTTTACCGATCAGAAGGTGGTTACCGACGGTATCGTGTTCACCTCCGGTGATACGGATATCCTGTCGGGTCTCAGCACCGATGTGGAAGGCATTGTTGCCATGCGCAATGGCTTGACTGCCTATAACTACCAGCCCCTATTCTATAAGTATTCCAACTACGGAGCAATTTGGGGCACAGAATCCTTCTATTACCAGCTGTCTGCCCGTGGTTTTGTGAATTCCCATTCCATTACCAACGGACAGGATGTGATGGACGATCTGGCATTGACCGGTGCCGGTGTCACCGGCTATCTGACAGATAGCTTGGATAAGTGTGATGACTACCATTACATGGTAGAGGCAACCGACGAGCTTCTGACTGTGGGTCAGGGCTTGAATCTGACAAAGCAGCTGCAAATGACCGTGGGAACTACAGAGACCTCCTGCGGTATTACCCAGCTGAGCGGCCCTGCTCTGGTGGAAACAGAGAACGGCTATACTCTCACAGAAGCAGGAGAGGTTACCCTGGTGTACTATGCTACCCGCACTGCTGACGGCGGCAGTACCTACCGGGTGTACAGCCAGCCTGTCACCGTAACCTTTAGCGATGAAATTCCTGCTGCAGATGTGGCAGTTGTGAACGATACCTATTACAAGACCGTCCAGGCGGCTGTGGATGCTGCAAACGGCGGAATTGTAACCCTGCTGGCAGACTCCCAGGAGGATATCACCGTCACCGGCGATCTGTACCTGGATCTGAATGGCTATAGCTTGCAGAAGGTGACTATCACCGACGGTACTCTGTACGGCATGGACAGCGCAACCAACGAATATGCTGCCAGCGGTGCAAAGATTGGTACTGTAGATGGAACTTATGCATCCCATTACCGCCATGTCGATGCCAAGCGATATTTGGCAATCGCTGAGGATGATGGCGTATCCTTCCATCGCTTCTACATGGGCATTACTAAGGTGAGCCTGGAGCCTGCTGTGACCGGCTTTGGCTACAAGGCTGAGTTTTACGGCGATGAAGCTGTGCAGGCAAAGATTTCCTCCATCGGCTATACTCTGTGGCTGGATGGCGGCAAGGAAGTGACCCGTAGCACCACCTTTAAGAACCTGCTGACCCTGCGCTTGAAGAATTACGATGTAGCCGGCTACGGTGAGACTGCTGTGAACGCCAAGGTATTTGTGACCTTGACGGATGGCACTACCATTGAGAGCTTGCCTACTGCATACAGTATGCGCCAAATGCTGGAGCTGATCGCGGCTACCTTCGATTCCTATGAAGTTGCACAGAAAAAGGCTGTGCAGGCCATGTGTCTGGCCCATGAGACGACAGCTAATTGGGATATCGCATCGATTCTGAATTGGAAAGAGATCGTAGCCTTCTTCGGTGCATCCGCAGAGCATACCACCTCTGCACAGTTTGATCTGTCCCAGGATACCGGTGCAAATTCCGGCACGGTGAATGTGTCCGAGAACGGCATTTCCCTGGGCTATGTGGACAGCTTCCAGGAAGAAAACTTCTACTTTGAATCCAAGATTCACATTAACAGCATTAAATCTACGGAAAGCTATCCCAAGTTCGGTCTGTTCATCCAGGACGGCAGTATTCGACATCACTTCTATGTGGATATGAACACGGCTCTGACCGCCACCAAGGTGGGCAGAATGACCGTTACCAATGGCAATTACGATTGGGACAATATCAACACTGCTACCATCAGCGGCATGGCCTTCTCCGGTGAGGGCGAGTACATCACCATGGGCGTGCTGAAGGACGGTAAGTTCTTGCACTTGTTCGTGGATGGCAAGCATGCTTTGTCCTATGAAAGTGCCATGACCGGCACGGCTGTTGCAGGTGTGTTTGGCTTTAACACCAGCATGACCTTGACAGAGTATTTTGCAGATACCTCTGCCCAAGGCATGGCAGCCAAGAAAGCCTTGGTTCCCCGTTATGCGGTTACCAAGGGCAATGAATCTGTCATGTCCTACGATGCGGCTACGGATACCATTACTATTGATATGGATGGATCTTCCACCCGTAACCAGGCGAATCTGTATGAGAATGGTGTGATTGTCAGCGGCGAGCGTTTTGCTGTGACCGGTCACATGAAGGTGGAAAATACCCCCAGCAGCGGCAGCGCAGCCGGCAAGATCGAGTTCCAGGTTGCCAACGGCACCAGTAATTTCGTGAAGGCCACCATCTACCGTTTTAACGGCGCAACGTCCGCCAATAACAGCGTTTATATCAATGCCGCTGATGCTATTAACGGCAGAACCCCCATGGGCTATTCTAAGCCCAATGCAGACGGCACCTTTACCATTACCGGTTCTTCTCCCGACAATCTGCCTGCAGGTGACCCCTATGAGGCAGATTATCAGGTGATCTACGAAAACGGCACAGTTTATATTGCGCTGGACGGTGTCCTGGTATACCGCTTTGAGGGCACATTCGGGGAAATGGAGTACCTGTTCGGTGTTACCCAGTATGCGGATGTGACCTACACCAATACCAAGGTGACCTACGATGCCCATGAGATCGCTAAGATGGCAGATCCCTACCGTCTGGAGCAGAACAATGGCATTTCCATGACCACCAACAACGCATCTGTCAGCGAAGATTCCGGCATCTATACCCTGGATGCTACCACCTACGAGGGCGAAACCGTTCTCAAGGACAGCGCACTTCTGGAGGAGTCCTGCTACCGTGTGGGCGGTACTTTGTTTAACAATGGTACTGCGGACTGGGCACAGGCACAGATCACCGTTAAGTCTGATGATTCCCATGCAGTTCGCTTCGTTTTGGAGCGCACCAACAACGGTTATTATCAGGTCTTTACAGAGAAGAACTTTAACGATCCCAACTGGGCAAACTGGGCCATTATCATTCCTCCCAGCAAGCAGGCTGTGAACCGTATGAACTTTGATGTGGTGGTCATTGAAGATACCCTGTATCTGATCATCGACAATCTGATTTACTACAGCAAGCAGTACGAGGGCATTTTTGATAAGAGCTTTGTGACCATTGGCGGTCAGAATGTGTCCATGACCGTTTCCAACATGAACGGTGAGATCTTTGCCGATGTGGCTAGCGCCCAGGCTTATGTGGACGGCAAGGCAGGATACAAGTACATTTCCAACTACAAGAACGCAATCAATACCCGTTATGACCGTTACTTTGGCGATGGCGTTACCACCAAGACCGGCGGTACATTGCTTTTGGGTTCTTCTACCATTGATTACTGGGGTGTGGAGAAGTACTCCGGTGTCAACAGCTGGACCGCAAAGACGGGCCTGATTGACCATGTGAACGGCTACAACGTGGGCATTGGCGGCACTTGTGTAGAGGACTGGCTGTATGCTTACGATAAGCTGATCGTACCTTTCAATGCTTCCCGATTCGTAGTTTATATCGGCGGCAATGATATTAGTGTGAAGGGCGCAACCGGTGCAGATACCGTCAAGGAACTGCAGACTCTGCTGGAAAAGATCCATACAGATTTCCCGGACAGCGAGATCATTTACATCTATACCCAGATTACCCCCGGCTCTTTTGCCAATGGCGTTCGCACAAAGTACGAGAACGCAGAATATGTGCGCTTGTGCAAGGAGTACTGCGAATCCCAGGATTGGATCCGGGCCATTGATGCCAACCATCTGCTGACCACCGAGGACGGCATGAACTGCAATCCCGACCTGTTCTATCCCGATAATGTCCATCTCAATGAGACCGGTTACGGCATTTGGGGCGATTATCTGTATGAGCAGATCTTCCAGTATGATGTAAAGCCCTTCTTCGGCAGTGTTGGAAACTATAGCACCACCGCCCATTTGGATCTGTCTGAGGATACCGGTGCTAATACCGGCACGGTTACTGTGACCGAAAATGGCATTGCCTTCGGTTATATCGCAGGCTTCCAGGAGGAGAATTTCTACTTCGAGACCAAGATCCATGTCAATGGCATTAAGTCCACAGAAAGCTATCCCAAGTTTGGCCTGTTTGTCCGTGGCAATGACAGCAAGCGCCACAACTTCTATGTGGATATGAAGACCGATCTGACCGCTACCGTGGTTGGCCGTATGACCAACACCGACGGCAAGGATAACTGGTCGGACATCAACAAGGCAACCTTGTCTAACCTGGCATTCTCCGGTGAGGGCGAGTACATCACCATGGGTGTGTTGAAGGACGGCAAGTGCCTGCACCTGTTTGTGGACGGCAATTATGTGCTGACCTACGAAAGCGAGATTACCGGCAAGGCTATGGCAGGTATCTTCGGTTTCAACACCGGCATGACCCTGACCGAGTACTATACCGAGACCTCTGCGGAAGCCCTGGCAGCCAAGAAGGCTCTGATTCCTCACTATATTGTTACCAAGGGTAGCGCATCTGTCATGTCCTATGATGCGGCTACGGATGCCATTATCATTGATATGGATGCTTCCAATACCCGTAACCAGGCACAGCTGGTATACAACGGTGTTCCTGTGCTGGCGGAAAACTTTGCGGTGACCGGTCATATCAAGGTAGAAAATACCAAGAGTACCGGCTCAGCTGCAAGTCAGTTGGAGTTCCAGGTGGCACAGGATACCAACAATTTCCTGAAAATGACCGTATACCGTTATGGTACGACCAATAACAGCGTCTACATCAATACCGCAGATGCCGGCAATGGCAGCAAGGCCACCGGCTATGCTTACCAGAAGGCAGACGGCAGCTTTGGCACCCAGAGTGCCAAGACCAACAATCTGGCAGCCGGTGATCCTTATGAGGTAGATTATAAGGTGATCTTTGAAAATGGCGTGATCTATCTGGAATTGGACGGCGTACTGGTCTATAAGTTCCAAAGCACCTTTGGCGCTTCTAAGTATTACTTTGGTGTAACAAAGTACGCAGATGCGACTTATACCAACACTCAGGTCACTTACGATGCCGAGGAAATTGCGGCCATGACTGCAGCTTACTAATAATGACCGTGCAGTGGGCGACCGCAACGAATTAAAAATTCCAACAGTAGGGGAGGGTCATTGACCCTCCCCAAAACCTTCCCCTTTGGGGAAGGTGGCAACCCCCCGGCTCGCAACGAGCCGGGGGGTTGTCGGATGAGGTGAAAACAATTATTCCTTATTTGGACTATGTCCATGGTATTTTATGTAAGCTCTATAGAAGGTGGAATAATCCCGGAAACCGCATTGGGTGTAAATATCTGTGGGTTTTCCGCCCTGGGTGATCAGCTGTTGTGCCGTCATCATGCGTCTGGCGGCAATGTATCTACCCACCGAAATGCCTGTGGCCTTAATAAACCGCTGGTGCAATTGAGTACGGCTGATAAAGAAGCGGTCGCAGAGGGTTTGGGTAGAGATCTGCTCATGGAGATTCTCCTTGATGTACTGCATAATGCGATATTCCAAAGGTTCTTTTTCTGATTCCAGATAGGGCTGGGAAAACTCCTCGTAAAGTTGCTCTAAAAGCCCGGTCAGCTTAAATAAAATAGTTTGTCGATTGGGATTGTTTCGCATGCTGTTGATAATCTGCGACCATTCCAGCTTACTGGATTTACTTTGGCGATACAGATTGCGCTTGCCGATCTGCCGCTCAAAGAAGGGGCGGAGTATGGTTCTCTGGGAATCCATGGAGTCGAATAGGGAAGCGTGAAAACGAATCACCGTTCGGTCGTAGGGGGCAGAGGGGTTCACTTCCATGTAGTGTGCTTCGTTGGGCTGGATCAGAATCAGATCTCCCGGATTGACAGGATAGGCGCTGCCCTCTACATGGAAAACACCCTTGCATTGATGGATGCACAAGATCTCACAGCTCTGGGGATGATGGTGCAAATTCTGCTTGGAAGAATTGGGGGTCTCAAAGCGACCGTATGCCAGCCGCAGACCCTCTGCGTCGTATAAAATCTGCTCTTTTTCCATGTTCTTCCTCCCAAAATCAATTTCTGAGATTACTATAGCATCCGACCGAACAAAAAGCAATGTTTTTCGGGAAAAATTGTTATGTAATTGCGTTCAGATTTAATTTATAATAGAAATGAAATTATATGCCCCAGAAAGGAGCATTGGTTATGAAACGAATCATTGCCTGTATTTTATCATGGATCCTGTTGCTTGGGATCGTGGGCTGTGCCAAGGAGAGTCCTTCTGCCCAGACACCCACCGAGACGGAGGAGATCCTGCTACCTGTGGTAGGGGATGGCTTCCGTGTGGGCTTTGGCAGAAGCAGCATTACCCCCCAGGAGAATCTGCCTCTGGGCGGTTACGGTACATCCTCTACCCGTATTACGGAGGATGTTCTGGATGAGATCTATGTGGATTGCATCGCCCTGACCGACGAGAATAACGAGACCATGCTGTTAATGCTCACAGACTTGCAGCGTATTGAGGATTCTCTTATTGATATGCTCCGTCTGAGCGTGTACGAGGCCACAGGAATTGCCCAGGAGCGAATCATTATTTCCTGCTCCCACACCCACTCCATTCCCGACTTGACCCTGGGATCTCACGAGGGCATCGTCCGGTACATGTCGCTGCTGATGGAGCGGTTTGCAGAATCTGCGGTTACGGCGCTGAAGGACAGCGCCCCGGCAGAAATGTATGGCGGCACCATCCAGACCGATGCCATGTCCTTCGTCCGTCACTATTATCATGTGGACGAAGAGGGCAAGAAGCATTATTTCGGTGACAGCTTTGGCACATCGGTCATTGACGAGACCACCAACCATGTCTCCGAAGCCATGGAATCCATGCGCGTGGTAAAATTCACCCGTGAGGGCGCAAAGGATATTGTGCTTTGCAGCTTCCAGGCGCACCCCCACATGACCGGCGGCGCATCTGTGACAGATCTCAGCTCCGACTATGTAGGCCCTTTCCGGGAGGCTGTGGAATATGAGTTGGGCGTCCATTGCTCCTTCATTCAAGGCACCAGCGGCGATCTGAACGAGCGCAGCAGGCTGGATGCAGAGAACTTCTCTGCGGATAAGGATCATCGGGAATACGGCTACCGTCTGGCAAGCTTCTGCGTGGATTGCGTGCAGAACAACATGACCAAAATGCAGACCGGTCCTATCCAGTTCAAGATCACCAACCTGACCGCCACCGTGGATCATTCCGAGGATTATAAGGTCATGGAGGCCAATCTGGTCAGCCAATATTTCACCCAGACCGGTTCTCATGCCTCTACCAGAGAGTTTGCCGCCCAGTACAGCATCAGCTCCACCTTCCATGCCAGCGCCATCCGCGCCAAGGCAAAGCTGGGGCAGACCGAGGAAATTGAGCTTGCCAACTTCGCCATTGGCGATGCCATTGGCTTCTATGTGGCTCCCGGCGAGATCTTCGCCCAGAGCGGCATGGAAATGGAGGCAGCCTCTCCCTTTGAAATCACCATCGCTGTCTGTCTGGCAGACGGTGACTGGAAATATTTCCCCTACGGCCAGTGCGCCCAGTACGATTCCTATGAAAGCGACTACTGCCGATTCACCGAGGACACCATCGTGAAGATGATGGATGTGTGGAAGCAAGAATTAAACACCATGTATGAGAATGCAAAATAAGGAGAACCCCATGTGCTACGAATTTAAGCTGGGCTATGCCCGTACCAATATTTCCCCGGAAGCACCTGTACCCCTCAGCGGCTACGGCACCAATGCCACCCGCATTTCCGAGCGGATCATGGATGAACTGTATGCATCCTGTCTGGCTATGACCGATGCCGAGGGAAACACCGCGTTGGTGTTCTCTCTGGATCTGCAGCGTCCCCAGGAGGAGGTTATCGCCGAGATCCGCTGTGCGGTCACCGAAGCTACTGGTATGGCAGGGGAGAAAATCCAGGTCTGCTCCACCCATACCCATTCTACCCCCGATCTGTATGCTACCTATGATCCCAATGTGGTGGCATACCGCAAGCTGCTGCAGGAACGATGCGCAGAAGCCGCTGTTCTGGCGCTGGCAGACCGCGCGAATGCCACCTTTGCCATCGGCTCCCAGGATACCCAGCGGCTGAACTTTGTGAAACATTACAAGCAGGCGAACGGCAGCTTTGTGGGCGATAACTTCGGCAATGCCAAGGCTTCTCCCATTACCGACCATGTGTCCCAGGCCTACGGCAAGATCCATGTGATCAAGGTCACCCGTGAGGGGCGCAAGGATCTGATTATCGGTAACTTCCGCAGCCATCCCACCATGACCGGTGGCGGCGCTAAGAAGGAGGTTTCCTCCGACTTTGTAGGCCCTTACCGTGACAGCATGGAGCGCCAGAAGAACTGCGATTTCGTGTTCTTCCAGGGCGCATGCGGTAATATTAACCCCAAGAGCCGTATTGCCCACGAGAACATCACCCGTGACTACCGTGTGTACGGCGCATTGCTGGCAGAAGCCACCATTAAGATCCTGGACAATTCCATGACTCCGGTGGAGGCAGGCAAGCTGCAATGCCGCCAGATCAACTATGCAGGCAAGATCGACCACAGCCGTGACCATCAGCTGGCACAGGCACAGGAGGTCACCAAGTATTGGCGGGAGAGCGGCTACGACCGGGCCGGTACTAAGGCGCTGTGCGACAAGTATGATTTTTCCAGCGTGTTCCATGCCATGGCTGTGTGTGGCAAGGCGGAGCTGGGCGAGACAGAGAATGTGGAGCTGGATGTGCTGACCATTGGTGATGCCATGGCCTTTGTGACCGCTCCCGGTGAACTGTGGGATTCCGTGTCCATGGTTATGGAGGATCGTTCTCCCTTCCCCATGTCCATGACTCTGGGCTATGCCAACGGCGACAGAAAGTATTTCCCCCACGGTGTGGGCTATACTTACCGCTCCTATGAAAGTGACTATGCCCGTCTGGCTATGGGCACTTCCGATGAAATCATCGACTTGTGGGTGCAGACCCTGAAGGAGTTTTATAAAAATAGCTGATCTTCAAAGAGGTGAATACGATGAAAACACAGCGATGGCGGCTGAAAAGCCTCTTGCTGCTGGTACTGGCGGTGCTGACCGCCCTGGGGCTCATGGGCTGTAAAGACCAAAGCGCCAGCCCCCAAAAAGCCGATACCAAAACGGACACCCTATACTGGAATGTGGAGAAATATACCTATTCCACCATCGGGCAGACCCGTTTCCCCCGAGAGGATTATTACTATGTCCGTTTTCTGGTGGACGGGGAGCAGGTAGATATTCCTGTTGCCGATGAAGCCCTGGTCAAGTACATAGACACCATGGAGGTTATGGGTCTGCGTATGAACAAGGAGGGCGTGGTAGAGGAAGTCCTCACACCCCAGCAGATGGGCTATACCATCGTGGCAGAGGATGACTATGTCCAGAGCGTGGATGGCCTCACCATCCAATGCAACACCACCGGCGCAGGTACAGGTCTGCCCAAGACCCTGACTCTGACCGATACCGCCCCTATCTATCTGGTGGACGAAGGCGGCAGCCTGCTTTGCGGTATGCCCGGCACCCTGCAAAAGGGCAGTAAGATCCTGGCGCTGGCAGATGAAAGCGGCAAGGTGTGCTGCCTGTATACCATGGATCCCTTCCAGGTGGGCGATGTGTATTGGAACACCGAGCGGCTTTACAATACCACCACCAAGCAAACCACCCGTGAACTGGATTCTCTGGGTCGCTTTGCCTATACCTTCAGCCTCAATGGCGAGCATGTGCAGCTGTACACCCGGGATCTGGCGGTAGCCAATGCCATTGATGCAATAGCTGCCAAGTGCATGGGTCTGGAATTTTCCGAGGACGGCATGATCACCGGTGTGCGCACCACAGCCAATGTGACCGGCGGTAAATCCTGGGGCAGCTGGTTCCATATTTTGAATATTGAGGGCAATCTGATCTCCGGCAAGAAGTATTCCGGCACCAATAAGGGCGCCCAGAGCCGGGGTCGTTTGGCAGAGGATTGCAAGGTCTATGATGTGAGCGGCAAGGGCGCCTATATTGGCGAGCCCACCCAACTGCAGCTGTATGACCAGGTTCACGGTCTGCGTAATGAGTTTGGTGAGATCTGCGTGTTGTTCGTGGTAGGCAGAAACTACCAGGCGGATATCTACTACAATGTGGAGCGCCAGTATGATTCTGCCAACAAGGTCACCAAGCGTGTACCTGCCGCGGACGGCTATTACTACATCCCTCTGGCCAAAGACGGTCAGCATGTGACCCTGAAGACCAAGGACAAGGAAATCGTCACTTCCATGGATGCCACCGCCGTTCGCTGCTTTGGCTTGCAGGTGGAAAACGGCGAGATTCTGAAATTCTATACCGCCAGCAGCGTATGGGGCGGCAGACAGTTCTGCAGCTATGATATCGTCACCTCCATTTCTCCTAATGGCACCATTACCGCCAAGGAAATGGAAGTGGAAAAGCATGGAGAAAAGACCTATACAGGCAAAATGTCCGATGGCTGCGGTGTGTATAACGTATCCAGTTCCGCTGCCTGTGTCGGTGAAAAGACCACCTTGCAGGTAGGCGACAAGATCCATGCCCTGAAGGATCTGGAGGGCAATGTGACCCATATTTTTGTGGTAACGCCTTCCTACCATGTGCCCATTTACTGGAATGTGGATCGTCAGTACGATGCAGATGCCAAGACCACCAAGCGCACCCCCAATGCCCAGGGCTATTACGAGATCACCCTGGCGGTGGACGGTGAGCAGAAGGTGTTCAAGACCAAGGATCGTGATCTGATCACCCAGATCGATGCGGTGACGACCAAGTGCTTCGGTCTGGTCACCAATGGCAATATCATTACCAAAATGTACCGCAGCGCCCATGTGGCTGGCGGCATCCAGTTCTGCAGCTGGGATGCGGTCACCGCCATCAACGGCAAGCGTGTTACCGCCAGGGAGGCGGAGGACGGCAAGCTGTATATTGGCAACATGACCCCCAATACCAAGGTCTATGATGTGACCGGAAAGGGCGCATCTGTGGGCATAAAGACCACTCTGCGTGTGGGCGACAAGATCCACGCGTTGAAGGACTATAACGACAACCTGACCTATGTGTTCGTGGTGAGCAGAACTTATAACGGGCCTGTTTACTGGAATGTGGAGCGTCAGTACGATGCAGATACCGAGACCACCAAGCGCATCCCCAATGCCAGGGGCTATTATGAGATCTTTCTGGCGGTGGACGGTCAGCAAAAGATCTATCGCACCAAGAATCTGGCGCTGATCAACGAGATCGACGCGGTGACCACCAGCTGCTTTGGTCTGGATGTTGAGGGTGACATGATCCTCAAGCTGCATAAAACCTCCCTGTCCGTGGGTGGTGCCCAGTTCTGCAGCTGGGACTATGTGACCGCCATCAGCGGCAATCGCATCACAGCTGAAGAGCCCGACCACAGCAAGACCTACACAGGCAAGCTGACCGCCAATACCAAGATCTTCGATGTAAGCGGTGTGGGCGAGTTTATCGGTGTGAAGACCACCCTGGCGGTGGGCGACCGAATCCATGCGTTGAAGGATAAGAACGACAACCTGACCTATGTGTTCGTGGTGACCCGCGCCATCAAGAGCCCCATATACTGGAATGTGGATCGTCAGTACGATTCTGATAATCAGGCCACTAAGCGTGTTCCCAACCAGGAAGGCTATTATGAGGTGGTGCTGGCGGTAAACGGTCAGCAGAATACCTACCGCACCCAGGATCTGAATATCATCAATGCCATCGATGCCACAGCTACCAAGTGCTTCGGCTTGCAGGTCAGCGGTGATATGATTACCAAGTTCTACAAGACCTCCTCTGTGGATGGCGGTGTCCAGTTCTGCAGCTGGGATACGGTGACCTCCATCACCGGCAATATGGTGATCGCTGAGGAATCCGACGGCAGCCAGACCTACACAGGCAAGCTCACCGAAAACACCCAGGTCTATAATGTGACCGGCAACGGCGCATTTGTGGGTGAAAAGACCACCCTGGAGGTGGGCGATAAGATCCATGCCCTGAAATTCACCAACGGAGACTTGAATGTGATCTTCGTGGTGGATCGTAAGGAAAAGATCACCCAAGAAACCGCATACTGCCAGCTGTGTGAACAGGATGTCACCTGGTACAGCTGGGATGGTACAGCCACCTTCGAGCATGAAAAGCATTACTTCTTAAAGCGTGATGTGAACGTCAGCAAGACAGCCTACATTGGCGCGGAGGATAACACCCAAATGGAAGTAACTCTGGATCTGCGTGGCTATGACATTACTGCCACAGCCCGTGTGTTCCGTGTGTATGGTATTTTCAACCTGCTGGGTGAGGGTACTATTTACGCAAACGCTACCGGACAGGCAGCCGGCTTCTATGTATACGATGCCGCTACCTTCAATATGTACGGTGGCAGCTTTGTAGGTGGTGAGAATGCCAATAGCCAGTGCGGTCTTGGCGCTTTGGGCTTGAAGGCCGGCTCCCAGGCAACCTTCAACCTCTATGGGGGTCATCTGTTGGGCGGCAATACCTTGAAGGATGGCGGCAATCTGACCATGTACCATTCCTCTGTATTCAATATGTATGGTGGTACGCTGGCAGAGGGTCGTACCCTTGGCGCAGGCGGCAATATCCATGCCGGTGCCGAGGCGAAAATCAACCTCTACGGCGGCAGCATCCTTGGTGGTACTGCAGCCACAGGCAACGGCATCTACGGTGGAAAGATCTCCGTTTATAACGGTGCCGCTGTGGTGGTGGATGCTATCTACCTGAATGCACCGCTTACGGTGCCGGAATCCTTGACCGAGGGTTCTCAGATCACAGTTACCTTGGCAGCCGGACATGGCGATATCACCTACGAGACTCCGGAAGCCAACCAACGCTGCATTTTCGCAACCAACGGAGAAGTGGTCTGGAAGAACGGCAAGCTGATGGTCATGGCGCAGCCTGACAAGGTGGCTTACTGTGCCCATTGCCAAAAGAATGCGGCGTGGTTCATTTGGGACGGCCGATATACATTGGAAGACGGTATGCACTATTATCTGGCAGAGCCTGTGACTCTGGAGGCCACAGCCTACATCGGTTCTGCTGACAATACACAGGTAAGCGTTTGTCTGGATCTGAACGGCAATAACATGGATGCAACCATGCGCCTGTTCCGTATTTACGGCAATCTGAACTTGATGGATAGCGTGGGCAGCGCTGTGATCACCGGCAATACTGCCGGACAGGCATCTGTGTTCTATGTGTATCAAAATGCGGTGTTCAACCTTTACGGTGGTACGCTGACCGCACAGAAAACGGTGACTTCTGACAGCGGTGCGGGCATCGGTGGTATCGACAAGGGTACTATGAATATGTATGGCGGTACGATCACCGGCGGTGTAGCCCAGAAGAGCGGCGGCAACTTGAACCTGTATAATACCGGCGTCCTGAATCTCTATGGCGGCACCATCCAGAATGGTACATCCCTGGAGGCCAGCGGCGGCAATATCCAGCTGAGTGCCAATGCCAAGCTGAATCTCTATGGCGGCAGCATCCTGGGCGGCAGCGCGGCAAACCTTGGCAGCGGCATCAATGCCAACGGCAAGGTGACCCTGTATGGTGACAGCGTGATCACCGTGGAGGGACTCTACCTGCCCAGCAACAAGACTCTGGCGCTGGAGGGCATCCTGGCAGAGGGCTCTTCCATAGAACTCTCTCTGGAGAAGCTGACCGGTGCGTTCACCGACCAGACCCAGAAGGAAAATGCAGATTTCTTCCACAATGCCGATTATGCGGTGGCCTATTCCGGCTCCAAGCTGCATCTGGAAGTCCCGGAGATCCCTCCGGAAGATCCCAATGCCCATTGGCATTGCATCTGCGGCGGTCTGGGAGAAACAGGTGATCATGCCAAGTGCGCCAAGGTGGTCTGGACCCCCTGGCCTGGTGTGGATCAGCTGGTGCTGGATGGCTCTGTGTATTATTATCTGGAAGAGAATATTACCGTGGATAAAGCTATCAAGCTGGAGGAAGGCCAGGTTCTGAATCTGTGTCTGAACGGTTGCAGCATCACCACAGAGCAGAAGATCTATATCTTCGATATCAGCGGTGGCCTCAATATCTGCGACCATGAGGAGCGGAAAGGCGCTGTGACCAACCTGTACACGGGTACTAGCCACTCCATGGCATTCTATCTCCGTGGCAGTAGCGCAGGAAGCTGGTTTAACATGTTCGGCGGTACCTACAGCGCACCCAATGGCAAGACAACAGGTACCGGCGCGGCCGTTGCCCGTGTGGGTACAAGCGCTGGTATGGCAATCTTCAAGATGTATGGCGGTTGCATTACAGGCGGCCAGGCGGCCAGTGCAAATGTGGCAGGCAACCTGGTGCTGGAGCAGGGAAGTGTCACCTATCTGTACGGTGGCAGCATCACGAACGGCAGTAATACCAAGGGTGCTGGTAATGTGATTGTGAAGAATGGCGCACAGATGAACATTGACGGCGGCACGGTATCCGGTGGCGTTGGTGTCAACGGTGAAAATATCTGCGTTAAAAGTGGATGCTTGCTGGCAGTAGTCAGCGGTGCAGTGACCGCGGGCAGTATCTATGCCGAAGGTTCAGTCACCGTCCATGACGGCGCAATCGTGGATTCCGTAATCAAACCTTAATAAAAATGCGGCTGGTTTTTCCAGCCGCATTTTTGCGTGTAAGAAAAGCGGCTGGAAATTCCAGCCGCTTTTATAGATGTAGGAAAGAGATTATCTCTTCTTCCACTCGTCGTACTGCTCCATGTAAGCCTTGTCCTCAGCGGTGAACTTACGCAGAGTGTTGACGACCTGACCGTCATTGTACTTACGATCGCCGACTTCCTCTTCGGTGCCGATGATGGTAATGTTGCACTGACGACGACGGGCACGCACATGGTCCCAGTCGATGAAGTAGATGTGAGCAAACTCGCCGCCATCCAGCTTGCCGTCCTTAATAGTCATAGTCTCGCTGCGGCCGAAGAATACGGAACGCAGGTGGCCGTCGGTGTTCATGGAGGTGAAGTTACCGGGCTCGTTCACGTAACGACCGAACTGTGCATGCACAGGGCCGGGATGACGGTAGTCACCCTCGTTAGTGTAGTCGGGGATCATCTTGCGCATGATGTCCAGCAGGTCATGCTGCAGGTACTCCAGATCGAAGGTGTCGAAATCGTGGGAGCACTCCTGAACCATGACGGAGCAGGTGGTGTGGTGGGAAACGATGGCAACAGTACCATTCTTGATGCCGGACTCTTCAACGATCTTCATCACATCGGTGGAGATGTCGTGGAAGGTGGGGATCCAGCCACGGGACTGCAGCTCGATCTCTTTCTGAACGATCTTCATGTTCATTGGACTATTCCTCCTAAAAATGTTTGTTATTGTAGGGGACGATGACCACATCGCCCAGGGAATTCTTAAGCGTGACGCTCGTTCCAAGCCTTGCGGCAAGCAGCGATCATCTCATCCACCATAGCGGCACGGTCAGCGGCCTTAGCAACACCGGAAGAAGATCCGGTAGCATCAGCGCCAGCGATGATGGTGTTGTATACGTCCTCACCACCGGCAATACCGGCAGCGGTCAGTACCAGAATGTTGGGGTTAACATCCTTAACGCACTTGGTAGCGGCTTCCACATACTCGGGGCCCACGCTCACACCGGTACCGATCAGAGAAGAGGGCTCAGCAACGATGATGTCGGGGTTCAAGGTAGCGATCTTGGAGGCGTCCTCCTCGGAATCAGCGCAAACGATAGTGGTCAGACCCACTTCCTCGGCACGCTTGATGGTCTCAGCCAGAACCTCGAAGGTCAAGGGCTTCTCAACGTGGTTCAGCATAACGCCTTCTGCACCGGCAGCTACCAGGCTCTCGGGCAGAATGTCAGCCAGACCACGACCCACGGGAATGGGATCCATGTGGGGAGCAAGACGTGAATACGCTTGGTGTTTTCCTTTACCCGGCGGATATCCACCACAGGGCAGGTGAAGATGATGTCCACATCGTACTTCTCAGATGCGGCATCAGCAGCCTTGGCCAGCTCCAGAATCTCGTCACCGTACAGGTATGATTTAGGGCCGATCTCAAAGAAAGGTGCTTTGATATTGGTCATAGGATGATTTCTCCTTCCGTTTATTACGTTTTCCAATTACACATTATATCAAATATGACTCTTTTCGTCAACAGAATTTCGTTTTAAATTCCAATTTTCTCATTGCCGCACCACAGGGGGAGGGATGCTGATCTTAAGAGAATGCCCAGACGTTTCCACCGTTGGAATTGGATAAAAAAAGAGACAAATAAATAAATTGCTGTTTTTGCGTTTTATTGCTTGCAAAACCATATAAAACGTAGTAAAATCAATAAGATGAAATTATATTTAGGAGGATTTAATATGGTTTCCAAAGCTGCATTGGATGCTGCAAAGGCCGCATATGATATTGAGGCTGCATGCATCAATGAAATGAAGGATTATTTTGACGATGAGCAGTTTGCAAAGGCTGTGGAGTTGCTGTGCGCCGCACCCCGAATCGGTGCTGCCGGCTCCGGTCACTCCGGCATTATCTGCCAGCACTTTGCCCACCTGATGTGCTGCATCGAGCGTCCTGCTCGTTTCGTCAGCCCTGCCGAGGCTGTTCACGGTGCAACCGGCTTCATCCAGGAGGGTGATGTCATGGTGTTTGCTTCCCGTGGCGGTAAGACCAAGGAGCTGCTGCCCATCGTAGATATTTGTAAGGCAAAGGGCGTTAAGATCATCACCGTGACCGAGAACACCGAATCTCCCTTGGCACAGGCTGCGGACGTAGTGCTGAAGCAGCACGTGAACCGTGAGACCGACAAGTGGAATGCCCAGGGCACTACCTCTACTACCGCTCTGTGCATGATCTTCCACGCATTGCAGGCTGCTATGATTGAGCAGACCGGCTACCAGGCAGAGCAGTTCGCACTGATCCACCCCGGTGGAGCTGTGGGCGAGCGTCTGAACAACAAGGCTCTGTAATTGTTACATAATGTAGGGCGGGGGCTCGCTCCCGCCAAAATGGAATACATCATAAGGAGAACATTATGAAAAAGAATATTATCGGCTATGTTTGCTTTGGTGAAGTCAATACTCCCATCGAGCGTCTGCAGATGAAGCATGACGAGGCTCTGGCTGCTCTGCAGGCCAAAGTTGAGGGCGTTGTGGATGGTGGTCTGGTCATCGACGATCCCGCTTATGAAACTGCGGATGCTGCTTATGCAAAGCTGGCTGGCCTGGATCTGAGCTGCTTGGTGGTTTGCGTTGCCGGTTGGGTTCCCACCCATGCGGTGATCCGTGTAACTGACCATTTCCGTCATGTGCCCATGATCCTGTGGGGTCTGTGCGGCTGGAAGGAGAATGGCCGTATCATCACCACCGCTGAGCAGGCTGGTACTACCGCTCTGCGTCCTGCTTTCGAGGCTCTGGACTATACCTTCAAGTATGTGTACAACATCATCGATAAGGCATGGCCCATGGAGAAGATCACCTCCTACATTTCTGCCGCTTGCGCTCGTCATAACCTGCGCTCTGCCCGTGTTGGCACTATGGGCTACCGTGACATGCTGCTTTATGGCACCCAGTACGAAGGCAACTCCATGCGTGGTCAGATCGGTGTTGAGGTTGAGCCCTACGAGATGTTGGAGATGGTTCGTGCCATCGACACCCTGGAAGCTGACAAGATCGCTGAGGGCGTGAAGTTCGTCAAGGACAACTGGGTATTCAAGAAGGAGTGCGATGACTCCGTGATCGAGCAGGGTGTGAAGTACGCTCTGGCAATTCTGAAGAAGATCGAAGAGCGTGGTTGGGAAGCCATCACTCTCATCGACGTG
This sequence comes from Oscillospiraceae bacterium, assembly GCA_017549125.1. GTDB lineage: Bacteria > Bacillota > Clostridia > Oscillospirales > Oscillospiraceae > Faecousia. The sequence continues at coordinate 92,959 of JAFYVL010000034.1, forward strand.
GACGGCATGAAGAAGCTGGAAGGCTTCCCGCCCGCAATGGTATTCATGCTGCTGGAGCATTACTGCAACATTCTGACCGTTCCCGAGAACGACGTCATGGGCGCTGTGACCCAGCTGATTATGAAGTACATCTCCGGTCAGACCGTTCCTTATCTGGAGTATTACGAGTTCTTCGAGAACTCTATGCTCATCGGTGTGCCCGACTTTGTGCCTAAGGCTGTTACCGACGGCGATGTGACCGTTCTGCCCGCAGCCTTCGGTCTGCTGAACGCATCCTTGCTGAATGTCTCCAAGGTTAAGACCGGCTATGTGACCTGCGCTCGTCTGGTTTACCTGAAGGGTAAGTACAAGATGCACGTCTACACCGCTGAGGCTAAGACGCCTCCTGCATGGAACGAGTTTGGTTGGGACGATCCCGCACCCCAGCTGCCCAGCCTGGAAGTGTTCCCCGATTCCTGCACCGTGGAAGAGTTCGCACAGAACGTTTCTAGCCAGCACGTGATCGTGACCTATGGCAATCATGTGGAAGCCATCCGCGACTTCTGCAAGATGATGGACATCGAGTTAGTATATTGATTATAAAACTGTAGGGGAGGGTCACTGACCCTCCCTTACCCAAAAGTGAGGAATTTTATTATGGCTATTCTTTCTCCTTCTATCCTGTCTGCGGACTATATGCACTTCCATGAGGATATGGATCGTACCAAGGCTGACGGTGCTAAGTGGCTCCATGTGGATATCATGGACGGTCAGTTCGTCCCCAATCTGTCCTTTGGCTATGCCTGGGTCAAGTCCATGCGTAAAATCACCGACCTGGTGCTGGATGTGCATCTGATGATCGACCGTCCCATCCGCTATGCAGAGGAATTCTGCAAGGCAGGTTCTGACTATTTGACCATCCATGTGGAATCCGATACCCCCGAGAACACTTTGGCTTGTATCGAAAAGATCCGTAGCCTGGGTGTCAAGCCCGGTATCGTGGTCAAGCCCAATACCCCCGCAGAAGCCATCGAGCAGTATTTGCCCCTGGTGGACCTGGTGCTGGTCATGACCGTGGAACCCGGCTTCGGTGGCCAGAAGTTCATGGAGCACATGATGCCCAAGCTGAAGCAGCTGCGTACCATGCTGGATGCTGTGAATCCTGCTTGCCATCTGGAAGTGGATGGCGGTGTGGATCTGAATACCGCAGAAATCTGCAAGGCCAACGGTGCCAACGTGCTGGTAGCAGGCTCTGCTTTCTACGGCGCACCCGACCGCCCCGCCTTCGTCAAGCAAATCGAAGCCTGATCATCAAATACCATATCAGTAGGGGAGGGTCTGTGACCCTCCCTAAACTTTCCCCTTTGCACAATGATGTTTCGCTGCGTCATTGCCCGTAGGGCGGGGGGCTTGCTCCCGCCAACAGGGCGTGGCAATCCGTCCCTCCAAAAAACCGGCAGTTCATCATAACGAGCCGGTTTTTTGACGGATGAGGGATCTTCTTTTGCCTGCGCAATACGCAAAGGTTTTGCACTTTAAAAATATTAAATAACACTTGACTTAATATATATATATATATATACTACAATAAAGGGGCGGAGAGTTGCATGCAAAATTGTGCAATTATTACAACAATTGTTGCGGTGCATCGTCGTTGCGTTACAACTTTTGTTGTAAGACCCTTTAATCACATGGGCGTAGAATACCAAGGGTACGGCCAAGGATACTATGCTCACAAAGGAGGATAAAAGAATGAGAATCCGAAAAGGGAAAAAACTGGTTTCCTTGCTCCTGCTTGCCATGGTGTTGGTTGTTTTTATGAGTGTTCAAGCTTTTGCGGCGCAGACCACTCTGCAAACCAATACAGTGGATTTTGAGAACACGGAAGATTTAAGCAAAATGGAGCTGTATCAATCTTCTACGGATCATTTTACCATTGCAAATGGTCGCTTAACGCCCACCGGTTCTGCCGGTGAACTGAAGGCTATATATAAGACCGATGCGGTGGCATTTACCTCTGTCAGCGTGGATATTTATCCTGGTGAGAATGGTATCGACAGCGGTGTTTATCTGTGTGCTTCTGATACCCAAAATGGTAAGGATCAGATCAAAACCCTGGCTGTGTTGGTACAATCCAATTTTACCGGCTGGACAGATGCTCCCAACCGTGTGGACTTGATCGTTGGCCAGTTCCCCACCTGGAAGGAGCATGGTCGAGTGATCTCTGAGACCGGCAATAAGAACAATCTGTTTACCGGCGGTGTGAAACAGCCCTTGCGTTTGACAGTCACCATTGCTGAGAAGGGTCTGGATATTACTCTGTGCCTGATCAGCGATCCCTCTGTCAGCATTTCCATGACCTATACCCATACCGGTGCTGAGGATCTACGCTTCGGCGATGTGGGTCTGCGCGCTAATATGAGCCTGGCTTCCTTTGATAACTTCACCGTTAATCAGATCGACGGTTTGGTTGCCAGCGTAAACGGCAACTACTATACCAGCCTGGCAGAAGCTATTGACGCTGCCAATGGCGGTGTGGTCAAGCTGGAGACCAATGTACGGGAAAATATTGCAATTACCAAGGATCTGATTCTGGATCTAAACGGCAAGGTTCTCAACGGTAATGTGTCCGGTAATGGCACATTGTACGGCATGGACTCTGCTAATGATACCTATGATGCAACCAAGGCAGGCCGTATTACCGGTGAAATTACCTGCAGTGTTGCCCCCGTTACCAAGCAAAACAATACCTATATCGCCATTGCTGACGATGAGGGCTGTAGCTTCCACAGAATTTACGTGGGTATCACCAGCGTGAGTCTGCAGCCGGATCTGGTGGCATTCGGCTATAAAGCAACTTTTGGCGGTGACGAACTGGTTCTGGCTTCTGTGGATTCTTATGGTTACCAGTTGGGTATTGACCAGAACAGAATGTTTAGCTATCATAAAGAGGGTGCATTCACAAAGGGGCAGGTGCTGTCTCTGCGGTTGAAGAATATCCTGAAACAGGATGCACCGACCCAGAATGCCATTGGCGCATCTGCTACCATTTACGGCAATGTATTTGCCAATTTGACCGTGAATGGTCAACCGTTGCAGATCTGCGGCAATACCCATCAGTACTCCCTTAAGCAGATGATGGAGGCCGTCAATGACAACTGGAGCAATCTGGCATTTAATAAGAAACAGCTGGTCAAAAACATGACCGACCTGTATCTGGATTCTATGACAGATTGGTCTTTGGAAAACATTTTTGGCTGGACTGTGGAGGATAACACCTTGAAGATTTTGGCTGTGGGCAATAGCTTCTCTGTGGATGCTATGGAATATTTGTATCAGATCGCCCAGGATCTGGGTGTGAAGGATATCAAGCTGGGCAACCTCTATATTGGCGGTTGTACCTTACATACCCATAATCAAAACTGGCAATCCGGTGCAGCAGCCTACACCTATTATACCAACGAAAATGGTACATGGGTCGCCCACGAGAACCATAGCCTGGTGGATGCGGTCAACAGCGAGAACTGGGACTACATTACCTTCCAGCAAGCCAGCGGTTCCAGTGGTGTGGCAGATACCTATGATGTTCTGCCCAGCCTGGTGGCTGGGGTCAAGGAAGCCTGTCCCACAGCGCAGATCCTGTGGCATATGACATGGGCCTACCAGGGCAATTCCACCCATAGCGAATTCCCCAAGTATAACAGCGATCAGAACACCATGTACCAAGCCATCCTATCTGCGGTACAGAATAAGATCCTTACCAATGCAGATATCGTGAAGGTGATTCCTGTGGGTACAGCGGTTCAAAACGCAAGAACCTCTTATTTGGGCGATAAACTGACCCGTGACGGCTATCATCTGACCCTGGATGTGGGCAGATACATTGCCGGTGTGACCTGGGCAGAGTCCATTTTGGGGTTGGACACCTCGAAGCTGACCTACCGCCCCAGCGGTGTCAGCGCAGATGTGATGGAAATTGCCATCGAAAGCGCAAAGAATGCCGTTTCCCAGCCCTATGCGGTAACCAATTCTCAGTATACAATGGAGAATTCTTATTTGCAGCTGGATCTGAAGCTGACTTCCGGTTGGTATAACTCTACCAACACCTCCGGTGATCCATATAAGATCTATGCTTCCACCAGCAGCTTGCCTTTCTATTACACCAAGGTTTTCACCAAGGCAGAGTTGCCCGTTGGTTCTATCATCCTCTATACCGGCAATAAGAATTACCGTCCCGAGGGTTGGGTCAATGGTGCAGGTACTACACGACCCGGTGCAACCAGCACTCAGATGGTGGTGGTCACCGAGGAATGGTGGGGCGAGTATACAGAGCGTGGCTTCAATATTGGTGTGCCTTCTCTGGAAACAACTGCAGCCCAGGCGGCGGAAAGTTTTCAGATCTATGTACCTCTCAGCGCCTATGAGAAGGTAGAATTGCAGATCGTAAAGGCATTCTACAATTCCAATCTGTACCCCAGTACACAAACACAGGCGGCATCCAGTTCTTTGAAATTCTTTGCCACCCAAACCTTTACCAAAGATACTTTGCCTGCCGGTAGTATCATTGTCAATAAGGATGGTAAGAATATTCGTGAAGAGGGCTGGTATGACGGCTCTGTGAAGAATAGTGACGGCAAGCGTGGCGGCAATACCACCGCAAAGCAGATTCAGGTCAATGAGGCTTGGTGGGGCAATTGGACCGTGCGTGCCTTTAATATCCCGGTAGCATCCTTGGACGATTCACAGATCGACTATGTGAAATCTGTGTTTGAGATCTATGTACCCAAGACCGAGAAGGTGAGTGATGCCATTTCCGGCAAGAAGATTGCGTGGCTGGGTTCTTCTGTGACCTACGGCTCTGCATCCGGTGGCTATTCCATGGCAAATGCCATTGCCGAGAAACGGGAAGGTACTGTTTGCTATAAGTATGCTGTATCCGGCACCACTTTGGTCAATGAATCTACCAATTCCTATGTAGCTCGTATGGAGCAGATCGACCCCAACCTGGAATTGGATATGTTGGTGGTGCAACTGTCTACCAACGATGCCACCCAGGGCAAGACCTTGGGTGCAATCAGCGAAAGCATGGATATGAGCAGCTTCGATACCACAACTGTGGCAGGTGCGATTGAGTATATCATTGCCTACGCAAAGAATACCTGGGATTGCCCTGTGGTGTTCTATACCGGTACGCAATATAACAGCGAAGCCTATGCCTCCATGGTGTCCTTGTTGTTGGATATCCAGGCTAAATGGGGGATCGGTGTGATCGACCTGTGGAACAACCCGGAAATGACCGCATTGCTGGGTACATCCCAGTATGCCCAGTACATGAGTGATGCCATTCATCCCACCGCATTGGGCTATAAGCAGTGGTGGACACCGGTCTTTGAAGCATACATGAACAATTATTGGAGTAAATAATCCCAGAAGGAGGGCAATGCGCCCTCCTTCATATTTTATATAGACAATTATCCCTTGGTGTGCTAAAATCCTTCTAGCGAATCATAAGGAGATGTTACTATGGAAGCAATCAAGCTGGCAGGTCTGAAGCCTGCCAATGTGATGTATTATTTTGAGCAGATCTGTTCCATTCCCCATGGCTCTGGCAATACCAAGCCCATCAGCGATTACTTGGTATCCTTTGCTAAGGAACAGGGCATTCGGTATATCCAGGATGACCTGAATAATGTGATCCTCTTTGGTGAAGGTACTTGCGGCATGGAGGATCATGCCCCGGTGATCATCCAGGGACACATGGACATGGTCTGCGAAAAGGACGAGTCTTGCCCCATTGATATGGAAACCCAGGGCTTGGATGTAACCCATGACGGCACGGATATTTTTGCCAGGGGTACGACTCTGGGCGGTGACGATGGCATCGCTGTGGCCTTTGCCCTGGCTCTGCTGGCAGATAAGAGCATTCCGCATCCTCCCTTGGAGATCGTAGTCACCGTGGACGAGGAAACCGGCATGTACGGCGCGGCAGGTATCGATCTGTCCATGCTCAAAGGTCGTACACTCATCAATATCGACTCTGAGGATGAGGGTATCTTCACCGTGTCCTGTGCCGGTGGATGCCGCAGTCGTATCAGCTTGCCGGTCGGTCGTCGCCCGGTTTACGGCCCTTGTGTCAAGCTGACTGTAGAGGGTCTGCAAGGCGGTCACTCCGGCATTGAGATCCACAAAAACATTACCAATGCCAATAAGGTCATGGGTGAGTTTTTGAGCCGTATCCGCAAGCTCATGCCCCTGTGTATCACCAAGATGTCCGGCGGTGCGAAGGATAATGTGATTCCTCATGCCTGTACGGTGACCCTGGTTGCCCTGGGCATGTACATTGAGCGGATCAATGAAATTGCCGAGACGCTGCAAAAAGAGATCCGTGAGACCTATGACGAGCCCACAGCCATTGTCCGTGGCGATGATGTAGAAGCCCTGGGCGGTAATGCATTGTCCACCGAGGACACGGACAAGGTGATCAATCTGCTGTGTGCCGTTCCTAACGGTGTCCAGGCATGGAGTGAGGATATTGCAGGTCTGGTACAGACCAGCCTGAACCTGGGTGTTGCCCAGTTGGGTGAGACCTTTGATCTGACCTTTGCTGTGCGCAGCAGCGTGAACCAGGAGAAGAGGGAAGTGCTGGATCGTCTCCAGGTCATTGCCGCAGAGTATGGCGCTACCTGTAGCGAAAAGGGCGATTATCCCGCCTGGGAGTATAAGAAAGATTCTGTTCTTCGGGATACCATGGTTCGTGTCTATACCCAGATGTACGGCAAAGAGCCCCAGGTGGTTGCCATCCATGCGGGTCTGGAATGCGGCTTACTCAGCGAAAAGTTGCCTGGTCTGGATTGCGTTTCCATTGGCCCGGATATGCAGGATATCCACACCAGCCGAGAACGTTTGAACATTTCTTCTACAGAAAGAACCTGGATTTTCCTGCTGGAAATCTTAAAAAACCTGTAATTTGCAAAAAACTGTAAAAATCCGTAAAAGTCCCTTGACATTTTGGGAATTAGCGGCTATAATATCCAAGCCGATATGGTCCTGAACGCATCCTGGATTGAGCCGGATGCCATCGGAGGGAGGGAAAACAATGTCTGAAATTCGCGTAAAGGAAAACGAGTCTCTGGAGAGCGCACTGCGTCGTTTTAAGCGTAGCTGTGCAAAGGAGGGCGTTATCGCTGAAGTTAAGAAGCGCGAGCATTATGTCAGCCCCAGCCTGAAGCGTAAGCAGAAGTCTGAAGCTGCTCGTAAGAACAAGAGAAAGTTCTATTAATATTCCCTCAATGCTTGTGAAATCGCAGCTGTGGATTCTTCCGCAGCTGCTTTTTTATCTCTGTGATTATGCAAAATCCCGGTATAGAATAAAAATCGGCTGGACTAACCAGCCGATTTATTTCTTAAATACAAATAATTTTGAGATCACGTAGTTTAGAATCAGTACAACTACTTGCGCAAGGATCTTGATTAGCGTACTGTTAAAGTCTAACAGACTCACAAATATCCAAAGTACCAATTCTTCAAAACCGAGCGTAGCCAATCTGCCACCCACAAAGGAAAGAATTTCTTGCCCCATGGCTTTTCCGGTGGCACGGGAGGAAAACACCCATACCCGGTTGGTCACATAAGCGAAGCTGACAGCGCAGACCCAGGACAGCAAATTGGCAACCAGCACATCCATTTTTAGATAACTGTCAAAGATGATAAATGTGCCAATGCTGATAACCGTGGTCAATCCACCGAAGAACAGATACAGCAATACGGATTTATGTTGGTTGTAAGGCTTACGGAAGACTCGCAAAACAGGCAAACCCATGATTTTGTCAAAAATATCCAGATTATCGCTCTTCACCGTTGTCGCCTCCGTGGGTATCCTTGCTGATGATATAGCGGGGGCGTTGTTTGACTTCCTCGTAAATGGCGGCAATATACTGACCGATCAGACCCAAACCAATGAGGATACAACCGCCGATGATCAGCAGAAGCAGAATTACCGTGGTAAAGCCTTCAATTGCGCTGCCACTGATCCATCGCACCAGCGTTTGAATGCTAAGCACAAAGCTGACGATTAAGGAAATGACACCGATATAGGTCACAATTGTCAAGGGGCTGGAACTGAAAGAGATAATATTATGCACCGCATAACGAATCAGCGCACCGGAGGACCATTTGGTTTCACCGGCCACTCTTTGCGCCACATCATATTCGATCTGGCAGCTTTTAAAGCCTGTCCAGAAGGTCATGGCACGGAAGAAGGTTTTTCTTTCCGGCATCTGTAACAGCACCTGCGCAACCTTCTTGTCGATCAGCTTAAAGTCGCTGGTATTGTGCATATTAAATCCCGTCAACTTTGTCAAAACGCCGTAAAATAGATTGGAAAGTTTACGGTACAGACCGGATTCTTTGCCACGGCTACGCTTGACACCTTCAATGACCTCGTAACCCTCCAGCCACAGACGATACATTTCCACAATGGTCTGCGGGGGATGTTGTAGATCACAATCCATTACTACAAAGCAATCGCCATTGCCGGTGGCAAGACCGGCCAGAATGGCGGCCTCCTTACCGAAATTACGGCTAAACTCAATACCACGAACACGGGCATCCATACGGGATACCCGTTTAATTTTGTCAAAGGTATCGTCCTTAGAACCATCACTGACAAACACGATCTCGCAGGGAATAACGGCTTCGTCTGCAATGGCCAGAACGGTCTTTGCGGTATTTTCAATATTGGCTTCTTCGTTATATGCAGGAATGACAATGGATAGAAGTTTTCCCACAGGCTAACATCCTTCCTTTTATTGGAATGGTTCAGGTACGGTCTACCTGAATCTGAAAATCGTAATGGGGTAGCTGTTTTTGCAGCTGGGTATGCACCTGTTGTACGGTACATTGGGGATCTGCTGAAAAGGGGATAGCCAAATCGAAACTCACCAGATGGGGAGTAGAATTTCTGTCCAACCGCAGATCGTGTACTGAAAGATCTGAATCAATAGTTTGTACTATAGTCAGTACGGATTGTTGGATCTGTAAACGTTCCTTGTCGTCCACAGATACAGGGTCAAAATGGATGACCAGCTGAATATTAAAAGTGTTCAATGCTTCGTTTTCGATATGGTCTAAAATATCATGACAGACCATAGGCTCATATTGTGCGCTCAGTTCTGCATGGACAGAGGCATAACATTGACCAGGACCGTAATCGTGGATCAAAAGATCATGAATACCAATGATCTTATCATGAGACAGGATCATCTGGGACAATTGCTGACTTAAGGCCGCATCTGCCTGCGCACCCAAAAGGGGAGATGCGGTTTCCTTGGCGGCCCGAATACCGGAAACCAGAATGAATAGAGCAACCGCAAGACCGATATATCCGTCCGGCTGCAGATTGGTCCATGTTTCCAGAACAGAACCTCCCAAAACCGCACCGGTGGCCAGCACGTCGTTGCGGCTGTCAGCGGCAGCTACCTGTAAGGTGGTGGAATCAATTAGTTTACCCAGCTTCCGGAAGAATAAACTCATCCAAAGCTTTACCAGCATAGAAACACCCAAAACACAAAGAGCCAGTTGAGAATATGTGGCATGAACCGGTGAGAAAATGCGCACCACGGATGTTTTCATGAGTTCATAACCAATGAAGAGCATCAAAACAGAAACCATCAGTCCTGCCAGATATTCAAATCGACCATGTCCATATGGATGTTTTTTATCAGCGGGACGCTTTGCTAACTGGAAGCCTACCAAGGTGACGATGGACGATGCGGCATCGGTTAAATTGTTCAGCGCATCGGCGGTGACAGATACAGAACCACACAAAATACCCAGGGTTAGTTTGCCCCCGAAGAGCAAAAGATTGCATCCGATCCCTACAAAACCTGCCAGCTTACCAATAGCGGTACGGACAGCAGGGGACTTTGGATTGTGTCGATCCTTTACAAAAAGACGTAAAAATAGGTTAGTGAACATTACAGCTTGCTATAGGTCTTGTCCAGGAAACGCTGGCTGGAAACAATGAAACGCTCGTGAGTGCCTTCGCCAATGAGACCGGCCTCGTCATAGGCGCTGACTTTGAAGCACAGCTTGTTGCCTTCCACAGCGGTCACCTCGGCTTCTGCACGAACTTCCAGACCTACAGGGGTAGCGGATACATGGGAGATATTCAGCATCGTGCCCACGGAGGTCTTATCCTCGGGCAAGCATTCTGCAATGGCATCGCAGGCTGCGCCTTCCATCAAGGCAACCATGCAAGGGGTGGCATATACCAACAGACTGCCAGAACCAACTTCGTATGCGGTGTCCTCACGCTCTACCAGATTGGTTGCCTGACCTTTCAAACCTACAGTAATTTCCATAATTTGATCCTCCAAAATAGTTTCTTTCTTAAATAATATCCTAAATCCCATAAACTGTCAATGAAAAGCATTTGCATTTTTCGTCAAAATGAGATATAATAACCGACTGTGGGCAAAAAAATAGCTCGCATAACAGAAAATAGTTTCTGTTTTTTAGAATTTCATGGAATTAGATCAATGATAGGGATATGCAATATGAGAAACAAACAAGCAAAAAGTGTTGCTTTGGGAGGCATGCTGGCAGCCTTAGCGCTGGTGATCATGTGCCTGGGTGGTCTGATCCCGGTGGCGACCTATGTGTGCCCTGTGCTTTGTATCATATTGCTGAGTTTTGTGCTGCAGCTTTGCGGCAGACGCTTGGCTTGGGCTTGGTATGCAGCGGTGATGCTTCTGTGTCTATTTATGGCACCGGATAAGGAAGCTGCGGTGATTTTTGCGTTTCTGGGATATTATCCTATGGCCAAAATCAAGCTGGATAAATGGCCGGTGTCATGGCTTTGGAAATTGTTTCTATTTAACGTAATGATCTTTTTGGCCTATTCCGTGCTGATCTATCTGCTGGGCATTGACCAGGTGGTTTCGGAATATCGTCAGTTGGGATTTTGGCTGACAGCTATCACACTGTTTCTGGGCAATCTATGCCTGTTTTTGCTGGATCGCGTACTGTCTAATTTGCAGTATAAATTTCGTAGCAAATACAAAAAATCGTAATTCATATGTTGTATATAAATGAGGGAGAAGTACTATGAAAAGAATTTTATCTGTAGTTTTGCTGGTGGCCATGTTGGCAACATTGTTGCCATCCATGCCCATCAAGGCTAAGGCTGCTAATCGCTGGGAGGTAATCAACACCGGCAATGTTACCGGTCAAGATATCGCTGCTCGGGCGGAATTTTATATTGGTGCAGGCCGATATGATGGTAGTAATTATAAGGAGCGAACCGGTTTTGGTACTACGCTGCATTTTGATTGCTCCGGTTTTGTTTATCGTGTTCTGAGAGATTTGGATTTGGGTTCTACACAGCCTAATGTCAATGTTGGTCAATTAGATCCCTACGGCAACTATTTTGAAGGTAAGAATTCTGCAGGATATTACTACATAACTGCCCATACCCAAAATCAACGTTATTATGGCACGCAGCTCAGTGAAGCTGTGAGTTTGTACAAACGTACCGGGGATTATTCTCTGTTCCAACCTGGCGACTTGATGGTGTTTAGTTATAATGGTGGCGCATCAGTTAGCCATATGGCCATTTATGTAGGTGATGGCAAGGTGGTACATTCCACCAGTAGTAGAGGCGTGTATAAAACCGCCCTTTCTCAGACCGGTTGGCCTAATGGCAAATTGGGTAATTCGTTGATCGATGCCAATCGTTTGGTCACAGATGGACATAATTATAATAACCAGGGTTTTTGTCCCCACTGCAATACAGAGTATGATTATAATGCCACATTGTCCACAGACGCAGCAGGCATATATTCTATCAAAGCGGCTCTGTATCTGCGTGAAACACCCTACTGTAATGATGACAATAAGGTAGGCGAGTTGCTTCCTGTTGGCACTGAGGTTTTGGTGTTAGGAACAGTTACCAATGCATTTGGAGAGGTGATGGCAAAGGTTAGCTATAATGACATCGTTGGCTATCACCGCCTGGAAAATCTGAATATTCTGCAGTATCATGCCCAGGAGATTACCTGTGTGCTGGATGCACCCCAGGAAGGAGCAGTGCTTCCGCAGGCCACTTATAATCTGAGTGGTACAATAACCTCTGTATATCCGTTGGCACTGGTAGAGGGCTATATTGATGGATCTCTGTATACCACGGTTCAGCTGGGCAAAACAACCACATTGGATATCCGCAGTTCTAATATCAATAAAGCGCTAAGCTTTTCCAGCTTGGCTTCCGGTACGCATACCCTGACCTTAAAGGCTCGGGATATTCATCGGAGCGAAATGGTGACCATTTGCACCCGTATGTTTACCATTGATGGTAATGCAGCCTGCAACCATAGCTATACAGCTGTGGTTACTACAGAACCTACCTGTACCCAGGCTGGTGTGATGACCTATACCTGTACCTGGTGTAAAGATGCCTATACAGAGGAAATTATCGGGGAACACAATTACAACGATCGGGGTATTTGTGGCATTTGTAACGAAGCCTTTGACTATGCTCCCAGCTTTTCTGCAGACCGCGCAGGCATTTATGCGGTAAATACGGGACTTATCCTGCGTGCAACACCTTACTATAATGACACGAAGGTGAGCGACCTGCTTTCTGTGAATACAGAGGTCGTGGTGTTGGGCACAGTAGTCAATGCAGCCGGCGAACTTTGGGCGAAGGTCAGCTATAATGAAATTGTGGGCTATCACCAGATGAAATATTTTACCTTTCTGCGTGAAACAGAACAGGCTTGTAACCATAACTATAAATCGGAGATTACCGCTATTCCCACTTGTACTAAGTATGGTACGCTGACCTATACCTGTACTCTGTGCCAAGATACCTATACAGAGCAAATTCTCGGGGAACACAATTATAACGATCTGGGTATTTGCAATGTCTGTAGTGAAGCCTTTGACTATGCTCCCAGCTTTTCTGAAGACCGCGCAGGTGTTTATGTGGTAAATACGGGACTTATCCTGCGTGCAACACCTTACTATAATGACACGAAGGTGAGCGACCTGCTTTCTGTGAATACAGAGGTCGTGGTGTTGGGCACAGTTGTCAATGCAGCCGGCGAACTTTGGGCGAAGGTCAGCTATAATGAAATTGTGGGCTATCACCAGATGAAATATTTTACCTTCCTGCGTGAGGCAGAACAGGGATGTGAGCATAACTATAAATCGGAGGTTACCGATATTCCCACCTGTACCAAGGAAGGTACTCTGACCTATACTTGTATTTTGTGCGATGAATTCTATACAGAGACTTTGGGTGCCGGCCATTGCTATGAAGATGGTATTTGCGTGGACTGCGGTGATCCGGAAATGATTATTTCCTGTACAGTTACCCAGCCGGCAGAGGGCGCAATCGTAAAAAAAGCATCCTATAATGTATTAGGTACGATTACCTCCGCAAGTCCTCTGGCCCTGGTGGAAGCTTATATTGATGGCGCTTGCTATGCCAGCGTTTCCCTGGGTGATACCACCACCTTGGATATTCGATTCTCTAAGATCAATGATAATTTGAAATTCAAAGAACTGCCCTCCGGCCCGCACACCCTTGAGATCAGGGCACGGGATATTTATCATGAAGAAATGATTACCGTTAGCACCCGCCGATTTGTAACGGAGGGAGTTGTCAGTTGTAACCACAATTATGTAACTGCGGTTACAAAAGCACCGACCTGTACGCAGAATGGCACTATGACCTATACCTGTAGCTTGTGTAAAGCCAACTATACGGTGACCCTGACGGCAAGGCATGAATTTGTCGGTGGAATCTGCACAGAGTGCGGTCGGGTTGCGTCCCATAATCTTGTTTTGAATGCAGATACCGAAGTGGATCTTAGCTTGACGGAAGACCTGTATGTGGATCTGGCAGGCTACGAGCTGACCGGTACGATTCAAACCAATGGATTCCGAGTGTTCGGTATGGACTCCACTACGGATCGTTATACCAATGACCAGATGGGCTATTTCAACTGTGAGGATGAAAATGGTCTGAGCATTGTACCCCAGAGTGTGACTACTACAAAGGATATGGTACGTTACATGACCATCGCTACAGATGAGGGTTATACCTTCCACCGTTTCTACCTTGGTATTACCCATTTGAATCTAGTTCCTGCAACTACCGGCTTTGGTTACAAGGCTCAATTCCGTGGTGACGAGATGGTACAAAGTTATGTGGATTCCGTAGCCTATGATTTGTGGATCACAGAATCCAATGTGGTCAGCCGTACGATCAATGGATTTACCGACAAATGCAGTCTGCGTTTGAACAATGTTGATGTACAGCGTTATGGTCAGACACCTGTGTATGCTCGTGTAAGTATGACACTGGCGGACGGAACTGTGGTGAAGGGGGCAGTTCATGCTTCTACCTTCCGGGATCTGGTGGAGGCTGTAGATCTGCAGGCAGATAGCTTGACTGCTGACCAGTTAGCCGCAGTTCGAGCCATGATCGCCAAGTATCCCATTATGCAAACTTGGTATCTGGACAATTTATTTTCCATGTACTGATATCCTAGATGTAATTGAGGGAGCGTTGTAAAACACTCCCTCAATTTATTGACAAACATATGGGGACGATTTTCGCATCCCTTGGGGAAACATTCCTCTTTGGGGAAGGTGGCTGAGCGAAGGCTATGCCAAGGGAGGCAGGATGAGGTTACCGCAGTTGGCGGTTTCTGTCGGCTGAGATATTGAACTCGTTTGCATATAAAAAACCAAGGAACATTCGCTCCTTGGTTTTTATTTCGTTATTGGGGCAGATCCTCGGTGAGTCGAACGGTATCGTTTTCCATGACCAGGTAACGGTTGAAATCCTTTTCGGCGTTGTGGAAATGAACGGCTACGGTATGGTTCTGCAAATCGGCCTGCAGCATGATCGCATCGCCGGGGGTCAGAGCTGTGGTTGCGAAGATGGTATACTGGTTGTCAATTTTGATAGTAACGTCAGTGACAACGCTATCCGTATACAATAGCATCATGGGTGCATCTTCTTCGTAAATGACCTCTGCAATCTGAGTGAAATCATCTGCAGTAGCCTCGCTGAGCATAGCTGCGGTCATTTCGCCATTGGAAACGTCTTGTTCCACGGGGAAATATGCATCATCGATTACACCGACCAATTCATGATAGGGGATGGTGACGGTAATCACACCGGAAGCGTAGGGGGCGATTTCATAGGGCGCAAAGCTGAAGGACATACCCTTATGGTCAAAGAACCAATCGCCGTCGTAGCTAACATCACCGGCAAAACGTTCAGTGATCAGTGTGGCATACTCATCCCAGATACCCAGTTCCGCAGGCATCTTGGCGACTGCCTCGACTACCAGCTTGCCGAGTACTTCTGCTTGATTGGCGTGAGCCAGAACACTGCCTAAAGTCAGGGGGTCACCGGTAACCATGTCATAGTTGGCATAAATACAGGTGTGATTGGAATGCGCACCGCCGGACCAATTAGTAACTTCGCCTGCCAGGCTTAATACGTTCATATCAATTCGGGTGGGTGCATACAGAGCTTGGTAGAAATAGGGATATTCTGTATCAGCAGGAGCGGAAGCTTTCACACTTTCTGCGCTTTGGCGGAAACTATCCTGACGAGTGAGGAAATCAATGATGATTTTGCTGGCAACATCAGGATCGGGCAGTACCATGCTCATGGATTGACCTTTGTATGTGAAAATCTCCTTGCCATCAGCGTTGGTTTTGGTATCTTCCACCACAGGCAGAGATACAGCGGCCATGTCCTGTTGGATAATTACGGGTTCTACATAGGGTTCTGTTTCTTCTATGGGCTCGGTTTCTACGGTAGGTTCAGTAGGAATTGTGGTTGGCTCGTTCTTTTTTGTCTTGTCTGCTTTGCTGCAACCGACAAACAGCAATGCCAGAACCAGGAGGATCGGGATCAGTTTTTTCATAATAAAAACTCCTTACATATCGCTTTTTGTTTACTATATCATAGTTTGTTCCAACAGGCAACAATATTCTATCAAATTCCCTTGACAAAATTGCTGCTTCAATGGTAAAATGTTCACAACTGAATATCGCTGTGAACGGAAAGAGTAACAGTTTCAATCCTTCAGAGAGTCCGGGTCGTTGGCTGGAAGCCCGGGTGGTGTCGAAATTGCCAAAGTGCGTCCGGGAGCGAATACGGTAAAAGTGATAAATGAGAGTGGAACCGCGAGTTTATTTGACCCGCCTCTTGTGCTTCGGCGCAAGAGGATTTTTTTATGGAGGTAAGATTATGTATTTGTATAATTCCGCAACCCACAAGAAAGAACTGTTTACACCCAATTCCCCTGAAATGGTGAAGATGTATACCTGTGGTCCTACGGTGTACCATTTTGCCCATATCGGCAATCTGCGTACCTACATTATGGAGGACGTGCTGGAAAAGACTCTGCGCTACATGGGTTATCCTGTGAAGCGTGTTATGAACATCACCGATGTGGGTCACCTGGCATCTGATGCAGATACCGGTGAGGATAAGATGCTCAAGGGCGCAAAGCGTGAAAATAAGTCTGTAATGGAGATCGCTCAGTATTACACCGATGCTTTCTTTGCAGATTGTGACAAGCTGAATATTAAGAAGCCCGATGTGATCGAGCCTGCAACCGGCTGTATTCCCGAGTTCATTCAGATCGTGGAAGGTTTGCTGGAGAAGGGCTTTGCTTATGTGGCCGGTGGCAACGTGTATTTTGATACCTCCAAGCTGGAGCGTTACTATGTGTTCAATGACCATGATGAGGAAGACTTGGCCATCGGTGTTCGTGAGGGTGTAGAAGAGGATACCAACAAGCGCAATAAGAACGACTTCGTGCTGTGGTTTACTAAGAGTAAGTTTGAAGACCAGGCTCTGAAGTGGGATTCTCCCTGGGGTGTTGGCTATCCCGGTTGGCATATTGAGTGTTCCGGTATTTCTCTGAAGCATTTGGGTGGCGATCTGGATATCCACTGCGGTGGTATCGATAATGCATTCCCGCACCATACCAATGAGATCGCTCAGTCTGAAAGCTACCTGGGTCATAAGTGGTGTAACTACTGGTTCCATGTCCACCACTTGAACACCGATACCGGCAAGATGAGTAAATCCAAGGGCGAGTTCTTAACTGTGAGCCTGTTGGAGCAGAAGGGCTATGATCCCATGGCATACCGTCTGTTCTGCCTGCAGAGCCATTATCGCCGCAATCTGGTGTTCAGTTGGGAAAACCTGGACAATGCTGTGGTTGCATATGATAAGCTGATCGCTAAGATTGCCGCCTTGCAGAATACCGGCGATGTGGATATGGAGGCATTCCAGGCCCTGAAGGATCGCTTTGTGAATGCCCTGAATGCGGATCTGAATACCGCTGTGGCTGTAACCGCTGTATATGATGTGCTGAAGGCTAAGACCAACGATGCTACCAAGCTGGCAGCCTTGAAGGACTTTGACCAGGTGCTGAGTCTGAACCTGCTGGAGGCAGCCCAGAAACTGCAGAAGAAGCAGGTCGAGGAAGCTGCTGCATCTGCTGATCCTGAGATCGATGCGCTGGTAGCTGCCCGTACTGAGGCTAAGAAGGCCAAGAACTTTGCTGAGGCAGACCGGATCCGTGATGAACTGAAAGCCCGTGGTATCGAAATTATCGATACTCCCCAGGGTACTAAATGGAGAAAAGTATGAAGCTTATGATCCTTGACGGTAATTCCGTCATCAATCGTGCTTATTATGGTGTCAAGCCCCTTACCACTCGTGAGGGGCTTTATACCAATGCCATATATGGCTTTTTGAATATTCTGGACAAGATGGAGCGAGAGGAACAGCCCGATGCGGTCTGTGTAGCTTTTGACCTTCATGGTCCTACCTTCCGCCATTTAAAATACGAAGGCTATAAAGCCACCCGACATGGCATGCCCGAGGAATTGGCCATGCAAATGCCTGTGATGAAGCAGGTGCTGCAAGCCATGAACATTCCTATTTATGAATGCCAAGGCTGGGAAGCTGACGATGTGATCGGTACGGTAGGTAAGATATGCAGTAACAATGGTTGGGAATGTGTCATTGTAACCGGCGATAAGGATAGCTTGCAGCTGATTGATGAGCATGTCAAAGTGAAACTGGTGATTTCCAGACCCGGACAGACCACAGCAACGGTCTATGATGAAGCCAAATTCTGTGAAGAGTACGGCTTTGCGCCCAAGAAAATGGTGGATCTGAAAGCCCTTATGGGCGATTCTTCTGATAATATTCCCGGTGTTGCAGGTGTAGGTCCGAAAACCGCCACAGAACTACTGGTGAAATTCGGTAGTTTGGATGGAGTCTATGAGAATCTGGAGGATGCTTCTATCCGCCCCAAGCTTCGTGAAAAGCTGGAGACTGGAAAAGAGAATGCTTATTTCTCCTATGAACTGGCAACCATCGTCCCGGAAGCACCCATTGATTTTGCGCCGGAAGATGCGCTGCTCAAGCCCTATAATAAGCCTGCGCTTTACGAATTGTTTGTGAAGCTGGAATTCATCAAATTGATGGATAAGTATGGCATTCGGGATGCAGGTTTGCAAACCCAGCAAACTAAATCTGACGTAAAAGCGCTGCCCAAGGCTGACTATGTGCCGGAGGAACTGACTTCATGCGCTGTCTATGTGGCAGAGGACGGCTCTGTAGGCTTTGCCTGGGAGTCCGGTGTATGTGTGCTGACACCCCTGGAGGTGCAAATGTCCATGGGTTTGCAGCTGAAGAATGTGCTGGGTCACGATATTAAGACCACTATGCATGCGCTGGAGGAAACCGGTGTAAAAGTGGAGAACTATGTGTTCGATACGGCATTGGCGGCTTACGACTTAAACCCCTCCCAATCGGAGTATCCTGTGTCCAAGCTGGCTACCAATTTCTTGGGAATTACCGTGGATGATGGGGATGCAGCCGGTTGCGCAGAAGCTATTTGGCATCTGCAGCCTGTGCTGGAAGCCGCATTAAAGGAACAGGATAGTTATGACCTGTATACCCAGATCGAACTGCCCCTGTGTTCTGTACTTTATGGAATGGAGAGGGAAGGCGTGGCCATTGATGCCCAGCAGCTTCACCGATTTGGACAGATGCTCACAGAGCGGATCGCTCAATGTGAAAGTTTGATCTTCTCCTATTCTGAAGAGCCTTTTAATATCAATTCTACCAAACAGCTGGGACAGCTGTTGTTTGAAACGCTTGGTTTACCCCCGGTGAAAAAAACGAAAACCGGATATTCCACCAACGCAGACGTGCTGGAAAAGTTGAAGGATAAGCATCCTATCATTCCCGCAATCATGGATTATCGTATGCTCAGCAAGCTAAACTCCACTTACGCAGAGGGATTGGCAAAGGTGATCCAGCCGGACGGCCGGATTCGCACCACCTTCCAAAATCTGGTAACTGCCACCGGCAGACTTTCTTCCACCGAGCCGAACTTGCAGAACATTCCTGTGCGTACTGATCTGGGTGCAGAGATCCGCAAGATGTTTATTCCTAAGGAAGGCTATGTTTTGGTGGATGCGGACTATAGCCAGATCGAACTGCGTGTGCTGGCGCATATTGCCCAGGATGAGGCTATGCAGCAGGCATTTATCAGCGGTGTGGATATTCATACAGCGACTGCCTCCCAGGTTTTTGATGTGCCTGTGGAGCAGGTGACCCCCTTACAAAGACGCAATGCAAAAGCCGTCAATTTTGGTATCGTTTACGGCATTTCTGAGTTCTCTCTGGCGGAGGATATTGGTGTGAGCCGCTATGAAGCCAAGGATTATATTGACAGCTATTTGCGTAATTATCATGGTGTGGGCGCTTATATGAAGCAGGTGGTAGCAGATGCCCGTCAGAAGGGTTATACCTGCACCATGTATGGCCGCCGCAGATATATTCCGGAACTCACCAGCAGTAATTTTAATATTCGTCAGAGCGCAGAACGCATGGCTTTGAATACCCCCATACAGGGTACGGCTGCAGACCTCATTAAGCTGGCTATGATCCGTGTGGATCAGGCGCTGAAATCTCAGTTCCCGGATGCCAAGCTGATTCTGCAGGTGCATGACGAATTGATCGTAGAATGTCCCGAGACCATTGCACCGCAGGTGGCAACACTTGTCAGTCATGAGATGGAACAGGTAGCCAATCTGTCCGTCCCTTTGTTGGCAGAAGCCAAGTGTGGCAATAGCTGGTATGAGGCAAAATGATGGAAATACTGAAAATGAATCAAAACCATATCGACCAGATCGTCGAAATGGAGAATCTTTATTTTTCGGATCCTTGGAGCGCAAATGCCTTTCATTCTGAAATGAATAACCCGCTGGCTTTGTGGCTGGTTGCGGTGGAAGGGGATCGTGTGCTGGGCTATGTGGGGTCTCAAACGGTTCTGGGACAGGCAGATATGATGAATCTTGCTGTGCGGCATGAAAATCGACGTCAGGGTGTGGCACAGAAGCTTGTAGAGCGGCTGGTACAGGAACTTTCTAACAGAAATGCAAATATTCTTATGCTGGAAGTTCGTGTCTCCAATGCCTCTGCGATCGCCTTCTACGAGAAGATGGGCTTTGTGCAGGTGGGTCGTCGTCCCAATTATTATTTCAAACCCCGTGAGGATGCGTTTATCATGCGAAAGGAGTGGACAATTTGAAAATTATGGCCATTGAGTCTTCCTGCGATGAAACTGCGGTTTCCATTGTAGAGGATGGCAGAAACGTATTAACAGATTGTATTGCTTCCCAGGTGGAACTGCACCGTATTTACGGCGGTGTAGTGCCGGAAATTGCATCCCGTAAGCATATCGAAGCCATTTATGGCTTGGCTGACCAGGCATTGGAAAAAGCCGGTGTAAGCCGACAGGAACTGGATGCGGTAGCGGTTACCTATGCCCCCGGTCTGATCGGTGCGGTTCTGGTTGGTGTGAATTTTGCCAAGGCTGTGGCATTGTCTTTGAACAAGCCCTTGATCCCTGTTCATCATATTCGTGGTCATATAGCTGCTAACTATATTGCTTACCCGGAATTGAAGCCGCCATTTTTGTGCTTGGTGGTATCCGGTGGTCACACCATGATCGTGGATGTGAAGGATTATACAGATATGTCCATTCTGGGAACAACTCTGGACGATGCGGCAGGTGAGTGCTTTGATAAAGTGGCTCGTGTGTTGGGAATGCCTTATCCCGGTGGTGCAGCATTGGATAAGATGGCTGTGGGCGGTGATGAGACTCATTACAACCTGCCCCGGGCAAGAGCCGGTGAAAATCCCTATGATATGAGTTTCTCTGGTTTAAAGACCGCAGCGCTGAATTTGATCCACCATGCCGAACAGGTAGGGGAGGAACTGAATATTCCCGATCTGTGCGCAGGTTTTTCTGCGGCGGTGTCGGATACTTTGATTCCCCGTATGGTTATGGCGGTGAAGGAAACCGGTTACAAGCACGTAGCGGTTGCTGGCGGTGTTGCCGCCAATTCCCGCATCCGTGGTGATATGAACCGAGCCATGGAAGAACTGGGTGTTCAGGTGTATATGCCGCCCCTGTCCTTGTGCGGTGATAATGCAGCCATGATTGGCTCTCAAGCCTACTATGAATATTTAGCAGGTAATGTGGCGGACATGAGTCTGAATGCCTACGCCACCAAGTCCATCCTTGGTGAAACTTTATAATTGGTGATTGCAGGAGAGGAAACTCTCCTGCAAATTGCATGGAGGCCTGTATGATTACGATCATCAATGACCCGGCAGAATTGAAATATAGCCCCCTAATGACCCTGTATGCAGAGGATCTTTGCGCCCAGGCGCAAGCAGAATATGCCGATCGGTCTGTTAACGAAGGTTTAATGTGTGCAGAGCAGGATTTTTATGCCTATATGACCCAGGTGTTTCTGAAAACAGAAGGTGCGTATCTGGCGCTGTGGGATAACTATGAAGCGGCTTTGCGGATAGAGCCTTACCAGGATGGTTATCTTCTGACTGGTTTGGTCACGGCACCCCATTGCCGCAGACAAGGCTATGCCACTCGTTTGCTAAATGCTGTGGTACAGATACTTCCGGACCACGCGCAGTTATACTCTCACGTAGAGAAACAAAATGCTGCTTCCATTGCATTCCACGAAAAATTTGGATTTGAGAAACGGTTTCCCTATGGCAAAATGCTTAATGGGGAACTTTTGCACAATTTTTGGACTTTTTCGTACGGAAAATAACCGTCCATTATTGACAATTTCACTAAATGTTCGTATACTATACACATGTAACTGTCCATGGAGGAGGGTGCCATTATGGTTAAAAAATGGCAAGTGACCATACCGAAGCTGAGCGGAACTGTCCCTAGACGGGTATATCTGTATCTGCCGGATTCTTATAAGAAAGAGCCGGAGAAGCGTTACCCGGTTATGTATATGTTTGATGGACACAATGTATTCTTTGATTCCGATGCTACCTACGGTAAGTCATGGGGCATGAAGAAGTATATGGATAAAGCCCGCAAGGAATTGATTATTGTGGCTGTGGAATGTAACCACATGGGTAACGGCCGTATCATAGAGTACTCTCCCATGAATTACGAGAATGCTACCATGGGCAAGATCCGTGGTAAGGGTGGCGTGTACATGAACTGGTTGGTCAATACGCTGAAGCCGGAGATCGACCGGGAGTATCGTACATTGCCTGACCGGAAAAATACCATCATTGCCGGCTCTTCCATGGGTGGCTTGATGGCCTTGTACGGAGCGGCTGTGTATAACCATGTGTTCCAGCGTGCCGCCTGCCTGTCTCCTAGTTTGTGGGTAGCACCGGGCAAGGTTCTGGAAATCGTAGCTCGTTCCCACATTCGTAATGATACCTGTATTTATATGGATTACGGCAGTGAAGAGATGTTTAATCACGCTGCCAATGCGGAGGCATTGATCTCTACATCCCACCTGCTTCTGACCAAACGGGTGAATTTGGCATTCCGCATTGTTCCCGGCGGTGGCCATGGCGAGGCTTCCTGGGAACAGCAGATTCCCATTTTTATGGAGTGTCTGGGCGTATAAGATTGTAAGGAGAGAGAGAATTGGAAATTCGGTATTTTAAGCATTACAGCGGTAGTCTCAACCGGGATATGGAATTTAAGGTTTACGGCCACAGCGGTATGCCAGTGCTGTTTATACCTTGCCAATCCGGTCGTTTCTTTGATTTTGAAAATTTCCACATGGTAGACTATTGGGCTAAGTGGATCGAAGAAGGCCGCTGCACTGTTTACAGCTGCGATTGCATCGATGATGAAGCATGGGCAGCTAAGGGCGCAGATAACCGCTGGCGCATTGAGAACCATGAAAGATGGTATCACTATATTGTAGATGAGCTAGTTCCCTATATTAAGCACCTAAATGGTGAGCGGCTGGGCTATGATCGTCGGATCTTGACCTTCGGTTGTTCTTTGGGTGCTATGCATGCAGCGAACCTGTTCTTCCGTAGACCGGACCTGTTTGAGGGCTGTTTTGCTATCTCCGGCCTGTATGATTCTCCTGAGTTCTTTGGAGATTACATGGATGAGACCCTGTATAACAACTGTCCTGCCTATTATCTTGCCAATTTGCCTCACGACCATTTCTATATGGATATGTACCGCAACAGCAAGATCTTGGTGGTGGTTGGCCAGGGTAAATGGGAAGAGCCTCTGGTGGAAAGCACCCGTAAATTGCACCATGTTCTGATGGATAAGGGCATTCCTGCCCAGGTGGATTACTGGGGCTTTGATGTGGATCACGATTGGCCTTGGTGGTATAAGATGGTGGAGCATTATGTGCCACAGTTGCTGAATTAAGGAGAGAGAATAATGAAGAATTTTGTGTTTATTTCCCCGAATTTTCCCGATTCTTACTGGAAATTCTGCGCTGAATTGAAGAATAACGGCTTGCGTGTGCTGGGCATCGGCGATTGCCCCTATGAGCAACTGAAGCAGGAGTTGCGTGACAGCCTTAATGAGTATTACAAGGTGGATAGCCTGGAAAACTATGAGGAAGTGTTCCGTGCAGTTGCTTTCTTTACCTATAAGTACGGCAAGATCGATTGGCTGGAATCCAATAATGAGTACTGGCTGGAGCGTGATGCCAAGCTGCGTACTGAGTTCCATATTACCACCGGTTTCCAGGAAGAGGAAATGCGTAGCGTAAAGTGCAAATCTGCTATGAAGGCCTATTATGAAAAAGCCGGTATTCCCGTAGCCCGCTACCATATCGTGGAAGGCTATGAGGATGCTGTGGAGTTTGCTAATCAGGTGGGCTATCCTGTGGTCGTCAAGCCCGACAACGGTGTGGGCGCATGCAGCACCTTCCGCCTGCATAGCGATGAGGATGTTCGCAACTTTATCAATACCAAAAATGAGAATATTTACATCATGGAAGAGCAGGTCAACGGCTATGTTTGTACCTATGATGCCATCATCGGCGCAGAAGGTCAGGCTTTGTTCGTCTCCGGCAATGTGACACCTGATTCTATCATGGATGTTGTTAACGATTGCAAGGACTCCATCTACTACCTGGAGAAGGAAGTACCTGCTGATGTCCGTGAGGCTGGCGAAAAGACCGTGAAGGCATTCGGTGTTAAGAGCCGTTTTGTCCATTTTGAGTTCTTCCGTTTGACCCAGGATCAGAAGGGCCTGGGTAAGAAGGGTGACATCATCGGTCTGGAAGTAAACATGCGTCCTTGCGGCGGTTATACACCCGATATGTATAACTTTGCTTATGAGACCGATGTGTACAAGATCTGGGCGGATATGATTGCTTATGACAGTAGTCTCAAGGCATTGGGCACTTGCCGTTACTGCGCCTTTGTAGGCCGTCGAGATGGTAGGCACTATGCCATGGATCATGATGCCATTATGAGCAAGTATGGCCAGGCTATGAGAATGCAGGGACGTATCCCCGATGCATTGTCCGGTGCTATGGCTAACGTTATGTATATTGCTGTGTTTGATACCAAGGAGCAAATGGACGAGTATTTCCGTGATCTGCTTGCTATCTGAGTTATAAAAAAGCTGTGGACGTCCACAGCTCAGAGTGTCAAAAAAGCCGTCAATCGTCAAAACACAGGTTTTGATGATTGGCGGTTCGTTTTGCACCGCAAGTATTTCGATGCGTCATTGCGAGCCAGTGCGCACACTGGCGTGGCAATCCGTTCTCCTAAAAAGCTTGC